>NZ_CP016268.1:3733401-4059891 GCF_001677435.1 Woeseia oceani | reverse complement strand
ACTTTTGCGCTGTTTGTTATCCACAGCTAAACCACAAGCCCGAAGCATTTCGCTCACCGGGTTAGAGTGATGAAAAACGCACGCAAGTCGTTGATTTAAAATACTATTAATAAGTTATCCACAGGACTTGGTCTGCTTAATAATAGTAAATATAGATTTATATTCAATATTTATTAACAGGTGGCATTCATGAAGTTAAGCGCGACTCGCGAGACTCTGCTGAAACCGTTGCAGGCAGTTATTGGTGTTGTTGAACGCAGGCAGACCATGCCTATTCTGGCAAACGTTTTGCTGGTGGCTAAAAACGGACAGTTGGCGGTTACGGCGACGGACCTGGAAGTTGAGTTGGTGGCGAGCGCCGATGTGGAGGTCGATACCGCGGGCGAAGTGACGGTACCGGGTCGGAAGCTGTTGGATATCTGTCGGGCCCTGCCGGACAAGGCGAATGTATCGATCAGTCAGAGCGGAGAGAAGTTGTCGATTCGTTCCGGGCGCAGCAAGTTTTCCTTAACGACGTTGCCGGCGGCGGAGTTCCCGACGGTTGAGGACATTAACTCCTCGCAGACGGTCGAGGTGCCTCAAAGTATTTTGGTGCGGTTGCTGGAGAAGACTCATTTCTCGATGGCACAACAGGACGTGCGGTATTACCTGAACGGTTTGTTGCTGGAAACGGGCGACAAGTTCTTGCGGGCAGTCGCGACGGACGGGCACCGGCTGGCACTTTGCCAGCAAGAAGTCATTGGAGCGAAGCTGAGCGAACAACAAGTGATAGTGCCGCGCAAGGGCGTTCTGGAGCTGCAACGCTTGTTGAGTGGCGAAGGCGCTGTGGCGCTGGAGTTTGGCAGCAACCATATCCGGGTACAGCTGGACGGCATACGGTTTACGTCGAAATTGATTGACGGCAAGTTCCCGGAGTATGAGCGGGTTATTCCGCAGGATACGAGTAATCAGCTGTCCGCGGACAGGCTCTTGCTGCGGAACGCGTTGCAAAGGACGGCGATTCTTTCGAATGAAAAATACCGGGGTATTCGGCTGGTTATTCGCGACAGTGGTGTAATGATTCAGGCGCATAACCCGGAACAGGAAGAGGCGGAAGAAGAAATCGAAGTCGCTTACAGTGGTGCCGACATTGAGATTGGCTTCAACGTTAATTACCTGTTGGACGCCTTGGGTGCGATCGAGGCAGACCAGGTCACGTTTTCTGTTCAGGACAGTAATTCCAGTTGTCTGTTGCGGGAGCCGGATTCTGACGATACCCGCTTTGTTGTTATGCCGATGCGCCTCTAGTCCGCGAGCGGTCTCTTGCCGCTGCTGAAGTTTTCGTGCACCGACTTCCGGTGCCTGGGTGCGGTTGATATCCAGCTGCACCCACAATTTTCCTTGGTAGTAGGCGCTAATGCGTCTGGCAAGACGAGCCTGCTGGAGGCTATCGCTTACCTTGGCCGCGGGCGCTCGTTTCGTGGTGCCGGCACACGGGATCTGCTTCGGTACGGCGAGGCAGAGTTTCTCCTTCGGGGTGTGGTGTCTTGCGGCGAGCGTGTGGATCGGTTGGGGGTCAGAAACGGCAAGTCCGGACTGGAAATCAGCGTGAACGGCGATCGGCATGGCGGGACGGCTTCTCTGGCGAGTTCGCTGCCGCTGCAGGTCATTGACCCGGATGTGCATGAGCTGGTTGGGGGCTCCCCGGACCAACGTCGGCGCTTCATTGACTGGATGACGTTCCACGTGGAACGTGGTTATCTGGATGTGTGGCGGCGGTTCCGTCGGGCTTTAAAGCAGAGAAACGCTGTATTGAAGAACGGTGGGGCTTCGTTGGACAGCTGGGATCGGGAATTCGTGGAAACGGCGATGGTCCTGCACGATTACAGAAAACGGGTGTTGGCTACCGCGATCGGGGTGCTGGAGGTGGAAGCCAGCGCCCTGCTCGGCACAGGGGCCAGGTTCGAGTACAGCCAGGGGTGGAACGAAGACACCGACCTCGCGGATCAGCTGCGTAGCGGTCGCGGGCGGGACATGGCGTCCGGAACGACGAACGCTGGGCCGCACCGGGGTGATTTGCGTTTAAGGGTGGATGATCGTCTGGCCAAAAGGTTGGTCTCGCGTGGTCAGCAAAAATTGCTGGCCTGTGCCATGGTGCTGGGCTCGCTTCGGGTCACCAGTGCTGCGCTGGGTCAGGCTCCCTTGTTGTTGCTGGACGATCCGGCGGCCGAGCTGGACCGGGATTCGTTACAGAAGCTGATGTCGGCCGTGCAGTCATTGGAGGGCCAGGTGATTGCTACCGCTCTCAGCGAAGAGGCTGTCCCTCTGCCTCACGACTATAGCTTGTTCCACGTGGAACAAGGGCGGGTTACTGCCGACATTGCGCCCTAGCCTGCGCCCGGCGGATTCACGCTCAAATGCTCCCGCAAGACCTCAATAGAGAGCCCCGGTCCGCTGCCAAACTGGTACAATACCCGGCTAGCTTTTTGAGGACAGGTAATGGCAGAGGACATCGGATACACCTCCAGTAACATCAAGGTCTTGAAAGGCCTTGAAGCCGTCAGAAAACGGCCGGGTATGTACATCGGCGATACGGACGACGGCACCGGTTTGCACCACATGGTTTTCGAGGTAGTTGATAACTCTATCGACGAAGCCCTCGCCGGCCATTGCAACGTCATCACGGTGAGTATCCACGCGGATGAATCGGTCACGGTGACCGATGACGGCCGCGGTGTTCCTGTCGACATCCACCCTGAAGAGGGTCGTTCTGCCGCCGAAGTCATCATGACCGTGCTGCACGCCGGCGGTAAATTCGACGATAACTCCTACAAGGTTTCCGGTGGTTTGCACGGCGTTGGGGTATCCGTGGTCAATGCCCTGTCCGAGCACCTGGTACTCACGATTCATCGCAATGGCAAGGTCCACCAGCAGGAATACCGCGGGGGTGAGCCTGTCGCACCTTTGGCAGTGATCGGTGAAAGCGCCAAAACCGGAACGACCCTTCGGTTCAAGCCCAGCGCCCAGACCTTTTCCAATATTGAATTTCACTACGATATCCTCGCCAAACGCTTGCGTGAATTGTCGTTCCTGAATTCCGGGGTTCGTATCGAGCTTATCGATGAACGCAACGACCGGCGTGACACCTTCCAGTACGAAGGTGGCATCCGGGCTTTCGTAGAGCACCTGAACAGAAACAAGGAAACCATCCACCCGTCCGTCTTTCACTTCGTCCTGGAGCGGGACCACGTTGGTGTCGAAGTGGCGCTGCAGTGGAACGACACCTACCAGGAGAATATGTTCTGCTACACCAACAACATTCCGCAGCGTGACGGCGGCACGCACCTGGCCGGTTTCCGCAGCGCCTTGACCCGCACCCTTAACGGCTATATCGAACGGGAAATGACGGGGCCCAAAGACAAGTTCACGCCCAGCGGTGATGATGCAAGGGAAGGACTGACGGCCGTGCTTTCAGTGAAGGTGCCGGATCCCAAGTTCTCCTCCCAGACCAAGGACAAATTGGTTTCATCCGAAATTAAAGGCATTGTCGAATCGGCAATGGCAGAACGCCTCGAAGATTTCCTGCTCGAAAACCCGCAGGAAGCCAAAGCAATCGTCGGCAAGATCATTGACGCGGCGCGTGCCCGGGAAGCAGCCCGCAAGGCCCGCGAGATGACCCGCCGTAAAGGCGCACTCGACATCGCCGGTCTGCCCGGCAAACTGGCCGATTGCCAGGAAAAAGACCCCGCCCTGTCAGAACTGTTCCTGGTGGAGGGTGATTCTGCTGGCGGCTCGGCGAAACAAGGCCGAGACAGACGGACTCAGGCGATCCTGCCATTGAAGGGCAAAATTCTTAATGTCGAAAAAGCCCGTTTCGACAAAATGCTGCAGTCTGCGGAAGTGGGCACGTTGATTACCGCATTGGGTTGCGGCATTGGCCGTACCGACTTCGACCCGGACAAGCTTCGTTACCACCGCGTTATCATCATGACTGACGCCGACGTCGACGGCTCCCATATCCGCACCTTGCTGTTGACCTTCTTCTATCGGCAAATGCGCGAATTGATCGAACGCGGGCATATCTACATCGCCCAGCCGCCGCTGTACAAAATAAAGAAAGGCAAGCAGGAAGTTTACGTAAAGGACGATGCTGAACTGACCTCTCACCTGCTGAACGCCGCACTCGACAATGCATTGGTCCACGTTACCGCCGATGCGCCCGCACTGTCCGGCCCGGCACTCGAATCACTGGCCAACGAGTACATCGCTGTCGAACGAATGATCGAGAGACTGTCCAACCGCTACGACGAAGCCGTCCTCCGAACTATTGCGAAAATGGACACGGTCCAACGCAATACGCTCGAATCAGACACCCTGACTGATCTTGAAGTCTGGACCGGGCAATTGTCTGAAGCTCTGCCGAAGGCTGACAGTGGCCGCGCCGGCAATGGCAAAACCATTACCTATACCGCGTCCCTCGAGAAAGGCGATGCTGACGGCGAAGGCGAACGTATTGCGATACTTCGTGTCCAGCACGGTATCGGCACTACCCGCTACCTGCCGCGAGAGTTTTTCGACACCAGTGAATACCGCCACATCATGGCTTTGACCGACAAGCTTCGCGGCTTGTTGGGGCCGGACGCATACGTGGCACGCGGCGACAAGAAGCTGCCGATCAGTAAATTTGGAGAAGCCGTTGAGTGGCTGATGGCAGAAGCCCGCAAAGGCCAGTCCATCCAGCGCTACAAAGGTCTCGGTGAAATGAATCCCGAACAGCTGTGGGATACAACGGTCAACCCCGAAACCCGCCGTTTGTTGCAAGTGAAGATTGAAGACGCAATCAAGGCCGACGAAGTGTTCACCACCCTGATGGGTGACCAGGTCGAGCCGCGTCGCGACTTCATAGAAAAGAACGCACTGACGGTTTCCAACCTCGACGTTTAGCTATCCCGTCAATGGCCGGGCTCAGTCATGCAACTGGCTGATCTCGGCCATTTTGTTTTCGATCCATTCCCGCACGAGTTCGTTCGCTTCCTTGGGCGTAAGCCCGGCAGGATCAATCGCCGGCCCTATGCAAAACCGAATGAGGCCGGGCTTCTTGGTCAAACCACGGCGTGGCCAAAACTCACCGGCATTGTGTGCAACCGGAACAATGAGGCAGCCCGCTTCCACAGCCAGCGCGGCACCGCTGACGCCAAATTTTTTCTTTTCTCCGGCAGCGACCCGGGTCCCTTCGGGAAATATGGACACCCAAATACCGCTGGCCAGTCGTTTCTTGCCGAGCTCAATAACCTGTGTCACCGCGCGTCGCCCGGCGCTGCGATTGATCGCTATCGGTTTCATCAACGCAAGACCCCAACCGAAAATTGGAATCCACTGCAGCTCACGCTTCAGTACCCAGGTTTGTGGCGGGAAGGTAATCAGCTGCGCGTAAGTTTCAAACACCGTGGAATGTTTGATCATGATCACGCTCGCATTCGATGGAATATTTTCCTTACCTTCGATTACGTAATCGAGACCGCAAAAAAAACGTCCGCCCCAGAGCATCGCGTGACCCCAGCCGCGAGCAATTGAAAACCGGGTTGCGTAGCTGAATGGCGCGCACAATACGACCAGTGCGGCAAAGAAAACCGCCGTCGCAAAAAACCAGACCTGAAATATCAACGAGCGTATGAGTTGCAAGACCAATCCTTGTTAAGCTGCCGCCGTCACGCTGTTCGCAAACGCTAACAGATCGTCGAAGGTCTCCACCGTTGCATTTCGCTCACGCAATTCGTCAACTGATCGCAAGCCATTCCCGGTCAGTACCAATACCGGCCGCGCACCGGCCGATACCGCCGCATCAAGGTCACGAACCGAGTCTCCAACCACCAAAACATCTTGTCCGGCAACGCCGTACAAGGCCAGCAACTTGGTAATCATCGCCGGTGCCGGCTTGCGGCAGGAACACCCTTCGTCAGGACGATGAGGACAATAAAGTATGCGATCAATTTCACCGCCATGCTCGCGCGCGAGTCGGCGCATTTTACGATGCATGGCATACAGAGCTTTCCGCGTGAACAGCCCCCGCCCAATGCCCGATTGATTGCTGGCGATCGCCACCGGAATGTTAGCCCGGGTGAGAATCCCAATGGCCTCCAAACTGCCGGGCAACGGTTGCCATTCTGCGGCTGATTTGACGAATGCCGAGGAGTCACGATTGATGACCCCGTCACGATCGAGAATTACGAGCCGGGGCTTCACGACTCAGCCTTTCGCCACGGACAACCTGGAAATATCGGCGACATCCAGAAATTGTGCGCGCAGCCCGGCCAGCAACCTCAGGCGGTTGTCCCGTACCTGTTGGTCGTCCGCCATCACCATCACGTCGTCAAAAAACCGATCCACAGGTGCTCGCAACTCAGCGAGACGTCCGAGCACATCCGCATAGCGACGGGCAGCCAGCAGGTCCGCAACCGACTTCCGCGCGGTCTGCAAGGACTCGAACAACTCGCGCTCCGCGGCCTCACTGAACAATGTGGGATCCGGCGCGCTCGCGCCGCTAAAGTCTGCTTTGCGAAGTATGTTGGCAATTCGCTTGTTCGCTGCCGCAAGGCTTTCGGCAGCGGGATTCGCCACGAAACCCGCCACCGCCTGCAATCGGGCATCAACATCTGCCAGCGAGGGCAAACGTTGCCAGCGAACCGCTTCAAACATCTCGCCACCGTAAAGGCCTTGCTCCGCATACCAGCCGCGCAATCGATCAACAATGAAATCGTAAACTTCATCGGCCACCGCGGGCTCTCCAGGCACCGGCTGCAGTTCCAGGCTGGCAGCAATCAATACCGGCAAATCAATCTC
Organism: Woeseia oceani; assembly: GCF_001677435.1. GTDB lineage: Bacteria > Pseudomonadota > Gammaproteobacteria > Steroidobacterales > Woeseiaceae > Woeseia > Woeseia oceani. Next base: position 4,053,072 of record NZ_CP016268.1, on the reverse strand, counting down.
AAGTTTCAGTTCGACAATGATCCTGACGATGCCGAGCGCGGCCCGGCGCAGGCCAAACGGGTCACGGTTACCCGAGGGTTTCTTGCCGCTGCCGAAAATCCCGCACAAGGTATCCAGTTTGTCGGCAATCGCCAGTGCCCGCCCGCTATCGGACGCAGGCAAGTCATCGCCAGCAAAACGCGGCAGGTAGTGTTCGGCTATGGCGTCCGCAACCGCGAGCGGCTCATCATCCGCCAGCGCATAATAGCGGCCCATCGTGCCTTGCAGTTCAGGAAACTCACCGACCATACCGCTGACCAAATCGCACTTCGCCAGTAACCCGGCGCGCGTGGTTGCCGCCACGTCGCTGCCCATTTGCTCCGCTACCCGGCCGGCGAGAGCCGATACCCGTTCACTGCGTTCGGCAAGTGTGCCCAACCCTTGCTGATAAACGACATTCTCGAGGGCTGCGCACCTTGCTTCCAGCGAGGATTTGCGATCGGCTTCCCAGAAAAAGGCGGCATCCGCCAGCCTTGGCCGAATCACTCGTTCATTGCCGTCGCGGACTTTCTCCGGTTCACTACTGGCAATATTTGCCAGCGTGATAAAGACAGGCAGCAACTTGCCGTCTTTATCTGCCACTGGAAAATACCGTTGATGGCCCGTCAGCGTGGAAACGATGACCTCTTTCGGCAAGGCCAGAAAAGACTCTGCGAAGCCACCGGTTACGGCGACAGGCCATTCCGTCAGTGCCGTTACTTCATCCAGCAGTTCATCACTGGCGACCGCCGTGCCGCCCGCCGCGCTGGCCGCGTCTGTCACCGCAGCGACTATCTGTCGCCGGCGTTCGCCGAAGTCCGCGATAACGTGACCGTCGGTCTGTAACCTCGCAGGGTAATCGTCCGGACTGTTGAGCTCGATCGCCGCGTCCCCCATAAAGCGGTGCGCCGCCGAAACCCGCCCTGCCTGGACGCCCAGTATTTCGGCCGGAACAACCGCTTTGCCGTGCAGCATGACCAGCCAATGCACCGGCCGGACAAATTCCGCCGTTCCAGCACCCCAGCGCATCCGGCGGGGAATCGGCAGACCATCGAGAGCGCGCTGCACGCACTGCGGCAGCAGTTCGGCTGCGCCGCGGCCCGGTTCGATACCCCGATACACCAGCCACTCGCCTTTCGGCGTTGCTTCGCGCGACAGTTCGCTGACCGGGACTCCGCATTTTTCAGCGAAGGCCGTGGCCGCCTGGGTCGGTGTGCCATCCTCGGCAAACGCGATCCGGACCGGCGGGCCTTTCTGTTCGACTTGCTGGTCCTGTTGCGCCAGTGCCAGCGCATCTACCTTAACGGCGAGCCGGCGCGGACTCGCATAGGCCGTTACCTCACCGTGCGCAAGGTGTGTTTCGTCGAGCTGCGCTTCCAGTCCCGCGGCAAAAGCAAGCATCAGTGTTTTCAGGGCGGTCGGTGGTAGTTCCTCGGTGCCAAGTTCTACCAGAAAATCCGCGGTTGGCGTTGCGCTCATCGTGATGGCGCTCCTGCGTTAGCCGCGACGCTTGCGACCATGGGAAAGCCCAGCGCCTCCCGGCTGGCAAAATAGGCTTCCGCGATTGCCCGCGACATGTTGCGCACCCGCAGGATAAAGCGCTGGCGCTCGCTGACCGAGATCGCCTGCCGAGCATCCAGCAAATTGAAGGTGTGTGATGCGCTGAGCATCTGTTCGTAGGCCGGCAACGCCAGACCCAGCGAAATCAGCCGTTGCGCTTCGCTTTCCGCGTGATCGAATGCAGCGAACAACGCGCTGATGTCGGCGTGTTCGAAGTTATAACGTGATTGTTCCACTTCGTTCTGATGGTATACGTCGCCGTAGTTGATCCGGCCTAACGGGCCATCGGTCCAGACGATGTCAAAAATGCTTTCTACACTCTGCAGGTACATCGCCAGCCGTTCCAGGCCGTAGGTAATTTCCCCGGTGACGGGTTTGCACTCGAGACCACCAACTTGCTGAAAATAGGTGAACTGGGTGACCTCCATGCCGTTCAGCCAAACTTCCCAACCCAGGCCCCAAGCGCCCAAAGTGGGTGACTCCCAATTGTCCTCAACAAAACGAATGTCGTGCACCGAGGTATCGATGCCGATGGCACGCAAGGAATCGAGGTACATCGCCTGGATGTCGTCCGGCGACGGTTTGATCACGACCTGGTACTGATAGTAATGCTGCAAGCGAAACGGATTGTCCCCGTAACGGCCGTCGGTCGGTCGACGGCACGGTTGCACATAGGCCGAGCTCCAGGGCTCCGGGCCGATGGCGCGCAAAAACGTCGAGGGGTGAAACGTGCCCGCGCCCATGGCCATGTCGTAGGGCTGAGCGACGAGGCAGCCGCGCTCCGCCCAGAAATGCTGCAAGCGGAGGATCAGCTCCTGAAAGCTGCAAAAGTCAGGCGTGGAGTTTTTAGTCATCGGGTACGGTTATGGCCAGAAATTCGGGCGGCGAAGTATAACCCGCGAAATCCCGTGCCGCATGCGCTCTGCCGGCAACGGACACCGCGTGCTTGCTGGGCTTGCTGCACACCAGCGCCAAAGTGACGCAGGCCCTCGCTTTTAGCACTGATTTGGTGCACCGTGTTTGTGCCGTGCACCGACTTGGTGCGACGGCCTGGGGGCTGGCCCCGCATTTCCAGCTTTAAATCAATCAGTTACAAAACCATCACAGCTGGCACGCTTTCTGCACTGTGATGGAACATACCGCGTCACCGACGCAAACTCGTTTCGACATTCCGGAGGATACCCATAATGACCCCTGCAGAGGTGCTGGCCCTGATCAAGGAACACGACGTCAAATTCGTCGATATTCGTTTTACCGATACCAAGGGCAAAGAGCAGCACGTGACCGTGCCTACGCACACCGTGGACGAGGACATCTTCGAAGACGGCAAAATGTTCGATGGCTCCTCCATCTCCGGCTGGAAGGGCATCAACGAATCGGACATGATCCTGATGCCCGACCCCGCCAGCGCAGTAGTCGATGTCTTCGCCGAAGAAACGACCCTGAATCTGCGTTGCGACGTGATCGAACCGAACACCATGCAGGGCTACAGCCGTTGCCCGCGTTCGTTGTCGCGTCGCGCCGAGGCTTACCTGAAATCCACCGGCGTTGCCGATGAAGCCTACTTCGGACCCGAGAATGAATTCTTTGTGTTCGACGATGTTCGCTGGGGTGATTCCATGGAAGGCGCGTTTTATTCCATCGACTCCACCGAAGGCGCCTGGAACTCCGGCAAAACCAATGTCGAGGGCAACACGGGACACCGACCGACCGTCAAAGGCGGTTATTTCCCGGTACCCCCGGTCGATTCCCTGCACGACATCCGTTCGGCCATGTGCCTGGCCCTCGAAGAAATGGGCGTGGAGACGGAAGTGCATCACCACGAAGTCGCAACCGCCGGCCAGTGCGAAATCGGCGCGAAATTCGCGACCCTTATCAAGAAAGCCGACGAAGTGCAGGTTCTGAAGTACGTGGTACACAACGTAGCGCACGCCTATGGCAAGACCGCCACCTTCATGCCGAAACCGCTCGTCAACGACAATGGCAGCGGCATGCACGTGCACATGTCATTGTTCAAAGATGGCAAGAACCTGTTCACCGGTGACGGCTACGGTGGCCTCTCAGATACTGCGTTGTACTACATTGGCGGCATTATCAAACACGCCAAGGCACTCAACGCATTTACCAACCCGGCCACCAACAGTTACAAGCGTCTTGTGCCGGGCTTCGAAGCGCCGACGATTCTCGCGTACTCCGCACGCAATCGTTCCGCGTCTATTCGTATTCCGTACGTTACCAACCCGAAAGCACGACGCATCGAAGTTCGCTTCCCCGATTCGATGGCCAACCCCTACCTCGCCTTCTCTGCGCTCATGATGGCCGGGTTGGACGGAATCCAGAACAAGATTCACCCGGGCGATGCCATGGACAAGGATCTCTACGACTTGCCGCCGGAAGAAGAGAAAGAACTGCAGCACGTTGCTTTCTCACTGGAAGAGGCATTGATCGCACTGGATCAGGATCGCGCGTTCCTGAAAGCCGGCGACGTTTTCGACGACGACCTGATCGATGCTTACATCGGCCTGAAGCAGGAAAACGTCACCCGCTTGCGCATGACCACGCACCCGGTTGAATTCGACATGTACTACAGCCTCTGAACACGGCCAGCCAGGGGCGCGGGCAACATAATGCCGCCCGCGCCTCTGGTCACCCGCGACCGCACACTGCTATGCTAACCCCATGTACAAACGCATCATCATGCTCACGGCCCTGCTGCTATGCGCCGCGGCTGCGCATGCGCAGGTGTACAAATGGGTCGACGAAGACGGGGTTGTCCATTACAGCGACCAACCCGTCCCAGGCGCTGAACTCGTCACTCTGCCGAAACGCTCCAGCAGCAACCCTGTTCCTGCCACGCGGCAGCGATCAACGGAGCCGCGATCGGCGGCAGCTGCAGCAACGGCCCCTGCGAGTAAAACTCCGGAGACCGTCTCTTACACCGCTCTTTCCGTCACCGCTCCGGTTGCCGAGGAAACCCTGTGGAACATCGGCGGGGTACTGAATGTCAGCCTGGCACTGCAACCCGCGTTGCAGCCAGGACATCGCCTACGGTTGTACTTCGACGGCGAACCCCGGGAAATTCGTTCACTGAACTTCCAGCTGGAGGAAGTCTGGCGGGGCGAGCACAATCTGCAGGCGGAAGTTCTCGACGAAACCGGCAAGACGCTCATTCGCAGCCAGCCGATGCGGTTTTACGTACAACAAACTTCCATACAGAGACCCTGACGCACCAAACCGGCGCTCGGGGGCGGCGAACGCCTATGACCCCCTTACCGGCCAACGATATCTTCGAAAATCTGGAGACAGCTGTCGTCGTCCTCGACAGTAATCTTCTGATCACGGCACTTAATCCCGCTGCAGAAAACCTCCTCGGCATCAGCCGCATTCGGGCGATCTCCGCGCCGTTGCTGCCCCTGGTCGATGAAGATGAAACCCTTAAACGGGTGCTCGCCAACAGCCTTGCCACCAGCCAGACCTACGCACACGAACTGTTGCTGGCGCCAACCGAAGTCCATGCCGCCAATCGCATGGTCGAATGCCGGGTAACCCCCGTCGCGCAACAGGCGCGCTCGTATTTGCTGGTCGAGATGACCGACGTCACCCGCCGCATGCGCATCACCCGGGAAAACGCACTGATGATTCAACACGGTGCCGGTCGCCAGATGGTCCGCCAGCTGGCGCATGAAATTAAGAACCCACTGGGCGGTTTGCGTGGTGCGGCGCAATTGCTGGCACGCGAACTCCACAGCGAGAACCTCCGCGAATACACCGACGTCATCATTTCCGAAGCTGACCGTCTCGTCACCCTGGTCAATACCTTGCTCGGTCCCGGTGGCCCACCGAATAAACAGCCGGCCAACATTCATGAGCTCATCGAGTACGTCGTGCGTCTGGTTGAGCCTGAACTGGACGGCCGCCTGACCCTTATCCGGGACTACGACCCGGGTTTGCCCTCGATCGCCCTGGATCGGGATCAGATCGTGCAGGCTTTGCTCAACCTGGTGCGCAACGCGTGCATCTCCCTGAATAACCAGGGCACATTGATACTAAGGACCCGCGCCAGTACCAATTTCACCATTGGCGACCTGCGCCACGCGACGATAGCCAGTATAGAAATCGAAGACGATGGCCCCGGTATCCCGGCGGACCTGCAAGAGTCCATTTTCTATCCGCTGGTTACCAGTCGGGCAGAAGGCACGGGGCTAGGCCTGCCAACCGCACAGGAACTCGTCAGTCGTCACGGTGGCTTGATCGAGTTCGAATCGCGACCTGGCCGCACCATTTTCTTTGTGCGCTTACCGTTGAGCGAGCAGACAGGAGGTGCGCATGACTGATACTGGCCTGAGAGTGTGGATCGTTGACGACGATCAGTCTGTTCGCTGGGTGCTCGATAAGGCCCTGCGCGCTGCGGGCATTGATTGCACAAGTTTCGAACGAGCGGAGCACTTGCTGGATGCGATTGCCAGCGACGTTCCCGACGTGTTGGTAACCGATGTCCGCATGCCGGGCATGGATGGCTTGCACTTGTTGGCCAGGCTTACCGAACAGCACCCGAACCTGCCGGTTATCGTCATGACCGCGCATTCCGATCTGGACAACGCTGTTGCCGCTTATCGCGGTGGCGCTTTTGAGTACTTGCCCAAACCGTTCGACATCGACGAAGCCGTTGCGCTGATACGCAAGGCCGCCCGACATACCGGCGGCGGCGGTGATGAATTGCCGCAGGATCAGCGCAGCATTCCCTCGCTGATTGGTCAGGCCCCGGCCATGCAGGAAGTGTTTCGTTCCATTGGTCGCCTGGCCGGCTCAAGCATGACGGTGTTGATCACTGGCGAATCGGGTACCGGTAAGGAACTGGTAGCGCGCGCATTGCACGAGCACAGCCCGCGCGCCGACCGAGAATTCGTGGCCCTGAATACATCGGCAATTGCCTCGGAATTGCTCGAGTCCGAATTGTTTGGCCACGAACGCGGCTCATTCACCGGCGCCGATGCACGCCGGGTCGGCCGTTTCGAACAGGCCAATGGCGGCACCTTGTTCCTCGACGAAATCGGCGACATGTCCGCGGCATTGCAAACGCGGCTGTTGCGGGTACTGGCCGAAAGCGAGTTCTATCGAGTAGGTGGCCAGACCTCAATCAAAGTCGATGTTCGTGTGATCGCGGCCACCAACAAAGATCTTGCACAGGCGGTGCGCAAGGGTCAGTTCCGCGAAGACCTGTACCATCGTCTGAACGTCATGCGAATCAACACCCCGCCGCTACGGCAGCGGCGTGAAGACATTCCCTTGCTGTTAAGCCACTACATGGAAACGGCAGCCCAGGAGTTGGGCGCTTCGTCCAAAGCGCTGAACGCGGAAGCCCTGCAACTGCTGCGCGGCTACGATTGGCCCGGCAACGTGCGGCAACTGGTCAATACCGCCCGGCGCTTGACGGTGACCGCACCCGGCAACGTCATAACGCCTGAAGATCTGCCGGAAGAACTCGGCGGTTTGTCCGAATCCGGTCCGGACTGGACACAGGCGTTACGCGGCTGGGCCGAAGGCATGCTGGCTGCACGAGACAAGAAGCCATTGCTTGATGACGCACTGCCCGCCTTTGAAAAAACCCTGATCGAAATCGCGCTGGCACACTCCGGCGGGCACCGCCAGGAAGCCGCCCGCTTGCTGGGTTGGGGGCGCAACACGCTAACGCGCAAGATCAAATCACTGCAACTGGATTAACCGCTGCCGCGCAGTCCCCGTGCAGCGAGCCTGTTGTTAACCGCGAGCGCGCCGCGGGGCACGATGCTAGGCGAGCAGCGAGCCCGTTAGTTCCGCACAGGTGCTCATCCCGTGACGCGCCAGGTAATCGGCAATGCCGTCGTTCATCCGGCGACACAACAGCGGATCGTAGAACAGCGCGGTGCCAATGCCGACGGTGGTCGCGCCAGCGATCATGAATTCGATGGCATCGTTGACGCTGGTGATACCACCCTGGCCGATGATCGGAATGCCAAGTGGCCCGGCTACTTCATAAACCTGGCGCACCTTCAGCAAAGCAATGGGTTTGATCGCCGGGCCGGACAAGCCACCCTGAACATTGCCTATCACCGGCGTACGGCTTTCTATGTCTATCGCCATGCCCATCACCGTGTTGATGACCGCGAGTCCGTCTGCGCCGGCTTCTATGCACAGTCGCGCATTCTCGCGTATGTCAGTCTGGTTCGGTGACAGCTTGGCGATGATGGGTTTGCTCGTCGCCGCACGGCAGGCCGCGACGACGCGAGCCGACATATCAGGGTAGTTGCCGAACGACACGCCACCTTCCTTGATGTTCGGGCAGGAAATGTTGATCTCGATAGCATCTATCGGCGAGTCGTCGAAACGCGCGGTAACCGCGGCATAGTCGTCAATCGTTGAACCGCAAACGTTGGCAATAAAGCGCGTTTCGGTGAAATCGAGTGTTGGCAGAATGTCATCAACCACCCTGTCCATGCCGGGGTTTTGCAGGCCGATCGCATTCAGCATGCCCATGGGCGTTTCGTAAACCCGGTGCGGCGGATTGCCGAGCCTCGGTTCGCGGGTCGTGCCCTTCAGCACAACGGCGCCGACATCCCGGTTGGAAAAGCCGTTGATACGTGTGTATTCCTCGCCGAAGCCGACGCAGCCGGAGAGCAGTACCAGGGGGGAATCGAGCCGCAGTCCACAAAAGTCTACGGCGATGGAAGGGGTGTTACTCACGACAGCGACCACGGAAATTCGTACGTCCAGAAACTGAGGAATGCCGTATTGTACGCAACATGTTCCACCTGATTCTCTATCAACCGGAAATTCCGCCAAACACGGGCAATATTATTCGCCTCTGTGCGAACACGGGAACCGCCCTGCACCTGGTCGAACCGCTGGGTTTCACGCTTGACGACACCCGCTTGCGCCGGGCGGGACTGGACTACCGTGAATTTGCGGACATCCGTACCTACCCGGATCTGGCCACTTGCCTGGCCGCCCTCGGAGAGCCGAGAGTATTTGCGCTCAGCACTCGCAGCCAGATGCCGTACGCCAGGGCGCAGTTCGCGGCCAATGACGCGTTTCTGTTCGGGCCCGAGACCCGCGGTCTGCCCCAGGCGGTGCTCGATGCCTTGCCGCCTGAACAGCGTCTGCGTCTGCCGATGCGCGCGCGCAGTCGCAGTCTGAACCTGTCGAATGCTGCCGCGGTCATGATTTACGAAGCCTGGCGGCAGCTGGATTTTGCAGGTCACGGCGAATAGTGGCACGCCGCCAGGAGCCGGCTATTCAGGTTTCAGTCTGCGCCCCATTAACGCGCCAACGGCTTCGCTGGCCGATACGCCTTCGTACAGTATCCGGTAGACCTGCTGGCAGATAGGCATCTCCACGCCCAGCTTGTCGGCAACTTCTTTCACGGCCTTGGCCGCCAGCACACCTTCGACGACCTGCTGGATTTCCTGTTGCGCCTCGTCAATCGAGCGTCCATCCGCCAGCAACAGTCCCATGCGTCGATTGCGCGACAGGTTGTCGGTACAGGTAAGCACGAGGTCGCCCATGCCCGCCAGACCCATGAAGGTTTCGGTTTGCGCGCCGAGGGCGACGCCGAGCCGGGTCATCTCCACCAGCCCCCGCGTGATCATCGCGATGCGGGTATTGGCGCCAAAACCGAGACCGTCAGAAATACCCGCGCCTATGGCCAGTACGTTCTTGACGGCGCCGCCAACCTCGACGCCGATCATGTCCGAGGACGTGTACGCGCGAAAGTTATCGCCGGAAAGCGCGTTGGCAAGGTCGGTGGCGAATTGTTCGTCATTGGCGGCGATGGTCATCGCCGTCGGCAGGCCGTCGCCAACTTCCCGGGCGAACGTCGGGCCCGACAACACGGCCATAGGCCGTTGATCGCCGAGCACTTCGGCTGCAACCTGGTGAGGCAATTTGCCCGTCGAAAGCTCGAAGCCTTTGGTGGCCCAGCAAAGCCGTACGTTGTCCCGCAGTCGTGGCTTGAGCTGCGTTAATGTTTCGCGCAGTCCGTGGCTGGGGACAGCAACGAGGATGATGGCCGCGTCGTCCAGGCAGTGCTGCAAGTCTTTAACTGCCGAGAGCTTGGCCGGAAATTTTGCGCCCGGCAGATAGCGACGGTTTTCACCATCGGCCGCCATGGCTGCCACTTGTTGTTGATCGCGGCCCCACAAGCGCACCTCATGGCCGCGCCGTGCAAGCTGCAGCGCCAGTGCGGTGCCCCAGGAACCGGCACCGATGACGGCTATCGATTGAACGTCAGTCGCTGGCGCGTTGCTGTTCAGTTCAGGCTCCCTTCCCCGCTGAGATTGGCAGCTTTCTGCGCCGCGGCCTGCTTGCGGCTTTCGGCGTAAAGCACGTCGAAATTAATGGGTTGCAAAACGAACTCCGGGAAGCCGCCCTTGGAGACGATGTTGGCGATGGATTCCCGGGCATACGGGAACAGCGTTGCCGGGCAAAAGCTGCCAACAATGGCTTCGAATTCCTGTTCGTTGTAACCCGCAATCTGAAACAAGCCAGCCTGTTGCAGTTCGATCAAAAACAGGGTTTTGTCGTCGTGCTTGGCTTCCACGGTAATCGTGAGAATAACTTCGTGCATGTCGCCAGGCGCTGGCGCGTGGGCGCTACGCAGATTCAGGTTGGTCTTCGGACTCCATTCGCCGGAGGTGAATACTTCCGGCCCACGTGGCGATTCAAACGAAAAGTCCTTGATATAGATTTTGCTGATCCCAATGCGGCGATCCTGTTCTTCCTGCTCGGCCATGTCTGCTACCCGGTAAGTTCTTGGTTGAATGTGTGGTGGTGGAACGTACTAACCAGCCAGACCCAGCATACGGTCCAGCTCGCCTTTCTGATCCAGCTCATAAATGTCGTCAAAGCCGCCAACCGGCCTGTCATCAATAAATATCTGCGGTACGGTACGTCGACCGCTCAGCTGCTCCATCTTGCTGCGCAACCCGGCATCGTTGGAAACGGAGATATCTTCAAACGCTATCTTCTTCTTGGTGAGCAACATGCGCGCAGCCACGCAGTAAGGGCACATGGCTGTGCTGTACATCACCACTTTTGGCTGTACCGTCATTTGCTGTCGTTATTTCTTTTTGATCTTCTTGCCGCCGACCACGGGCAGGCTGGCTTCGATCCAGGCATTCATTCCGCCACGAACACCATAGATGTTCTCGATGCCGGATTTGCGCAGCCGCTCGACCACTTTGCTGGCGGTCATGCCTGAGTCGCAAACAGCCACTATCGCCTTGCCGCTCATTTTCTTGAGCTTTTCTTCGTGCGCGGTGAGTTCGTCGAAGGGCATGCTTTTCGCATTGACGATATGGCCTCGGGCATAGGCCTCTGCGCTACGCAGGTCGATGACGGTCGCGTCGGCATTGATCAGACCGACTGCTTCTTGCGGTTCAACTGTCGTAATACCGCGGGCCTTGCGCTGGAGCTCGCTGAATACCAGCACGATAAAGCTAAGGACGACGCCACCGGCCAGCAGGCTGTGGTTGGCCGCGAATTCAAGTACTTGTTGCATCAGAGTCGGTTCACAGGATCAAACGCCGCCTGGCAGGCGGCGTTGTGGAAAAGGGCGAGTATAGCAGCCCCGCTGCCGTAAGCCGCCCCCCGCCTGACTACCGCCGCAAGCACCATAGGCACTACACTTCGTGCCCATGTCTCCAATCCTGCGCGTACTGCTTTTGTTGGTTGTTCTGGGCCTCATGCCCGGCGACGGGCTGCGTGCCCAGAACGACGGCCTGAGTCGGATCAAAGAGCAGGAGTTGCAAGAGGTACGCGAGCGTATCAGTCGCCTCAAGAAAAGCATGGATGAGCGTGCGGCTGAACGCGACCGGGTGACGGCCGAGTTGCAGGCCTCGGAGGTCAGCATTTCAGAGACGCGCCTCCAGCTCAAAGAGCTGCAACGACAGAAGGACTTCAGTGAACGCAAGAAGCTGAAGCTCGAAGAGCGCCTGGCGGAACTGCAGACTAAACTGGATCTCGAGGCCGGGCAGCTCGCCGCGCAGGTCCGGGCGGCCTACGTCAACGGCGGTCAGGAACGAATAAAGTTGTTGCTGAATCAGCAGGACCCGGCAGAGGTGGGGCGTTTGCTCGCATACCACCGTTATCTGAGTGACTACCGTGCGGATAACATTGAAGAAATGAATGCCCACGTGGCGGAGGCCGCGCAGGTACGCGACGAGGTCGCTGCCGAGGAAAGTCGTCTGGAACGGCTGGCGCGGGCGCGTTACGCCGAGCTGGGTGAGCTCAACACGGCGCAGGAAAAGCGCCGCGATTTGCTGGCAGCGCTGCAGCAGCGGATGAGCGAGGAAGGTGCGGAGATCGAACGCCTTGCTGCCCAGGAAAAGGACCTGGCGAGACTGATCGCCGAGCTGACCAGCATCTTGTCCGATTACCCGATCACCTCGGAGGAACCGTTCAGCGCCATGAAGGGTCGGTTGACCTGGCCTGTCGCCGGCCAGTTGCTGCACGACTACGGCCAGCCGCGCATCGGTGGCGGCGTCAAATGGAACGGTGTCGTGCTCGGCGCGCAGCACGGCCGGGAAGTTCGCACGATTTACCATGGCCGGGTCGTGTTTGCCGACTGGCTGGCCGGGCTCGGTCTGTTGGTGATCGTCGACCACGGCGAGGGTTACATGACTCTTTACGGGTATAACGAGTCGATCCTGACCAATGCCGGTGACTGGGTGGCGCCCGGCGATGTTATTGCCACGGTCGGGGATACCGGCGGCCAGCAACGGGCGGGGCTGTACTTTGAAATCCGCAAAGGGACCGAACCGGTGAATCCACGCGGCTGGGTCACGCGCCAGCCACAGGGCGGCGGTTGACGCGCCAAACAGGCCGCCGCTGTGCTATCGTTCTGCGGCTCCGGGTTTGTTACAGCCCGCGAAGAGCATTCTTCTGGGTAACAGTATGTCTCTGAAAATTCGCGTAATTCTGGTGCTGGTAATCGGTACGGTGATGGGCTTTGGTTTGTCGCTGGGCGGCTCCGCCATGAAAGCGCGTGACCACTATGACAGCGGCGACGCGACGCTCGATCAGGCCCGCTTGTTCGCGGAAGTCATGGAGCGGGTCAAACGCGACTACGTAGAACCCCTCGATGACGAGGTGCTGCTCGAGAGCGCAATACGCGGCATGGTCGCCGACCTCGACATCCACTCGCAGTACCTGGACGCACGCGAGTATCAGGACATACGCATCAGCTCGACCGGTCACTATGCCGGCGTTGGTCTGGAAGTCAGCAGCCGCGACGGTCAGTTACTGGTTGTCGCGCCCTTTGACGATTCGCCAGCCAAGAAAGCGGGCGTTCGCGCCGGCGATGTCATCATTGCGATCAATGGTGCGACTGTTGCAGAAGACGGCCTGCGCGAAACCGTGCGCCAGTTGCGCGGGCGTACCGGCAGTCGGCTCAGCATTACTGTGCAACGGCAACCTAATGATCAGGTCCTGGTGTTCGACATGCGCCGTGACGACATTCACGTCGCCAGCGTGCGTTCCGAGTTGCTCGACTCCTCTATTGGCTATACCCGAATCAGCCAGTTTACCGACAGCACAGCCGCGGAACTGAGCGAGGCTATCGACGCGATGGTTGACGAGGTGCAGGATCAGGTTGGCGGCACTCTGAAAGGATTGATTCTCGACCTGCGCAATAATCCCGGCGGAATCCTTGGAGCGGCGGTGGACGTCTCCGATCTGTTCCTGGACGACGGCATTATTGTTAGCGCTGATGGCCGTACTCCGGAGTCCCGCTTTATTCGCAAAGCACACCGCGGCGATCTGCTCGATGGCACACCCATGGTAGTGCTCGTCAACGCGGGCTCCGCGTCCGCGTCCGAGATCGTTGCAGGCGCTTTGCAGGATCACCACCGCGCACTGATTATCGGCACCTCGACCTTCGGCAAGGGACTGGTGCAGACGGTAATGCCACTGTCACGCGGACGCGCCATCAAGCTGACCACGTCGCGTTACTACACACCCTCCGGAGATTCGATCCACGAAACCGGTATAGCCCCCGACGTCTACATTGAAAGTAGCGGCAGTCATCCAGGCGACAGTCTCGCCGACAAGCTTGATCGCGAGGCGGATACACAGCTTATCGAGGCGTTACAGCGCTTGCGCGATCAGCGCGTCATGCACACTCGCGCCAATACGTAACGGCCAAGGCAGCGCATGACCCGAACTTTTCGGCGACTCAAGGCAATCAGCCTCTCGCTCTTGCTCCTGTCCTTGCCACTGGCTGCCGGTGCCAACAAGGCCTTGCCTGGCACGGCTGATGCCCGGCCGCGCGTGGCGGTCATCATCGATGACCTGGGTTACGAGTTTGCAGCGGGTCGGCGGGTCGTCAGGTTGCCGGGGCCGGTGGCGTGCGCTGTGTTGCCCGCGACTCCGCGCGGCAAACAACTGGCCGAACTGGCAGCGAGAAATGGCAAAGAGGTGTTGTTGCACCTGCCCTTGCAGGCACAGAATTATGCGGGCGACCGGGAGCCCGGCGCCATACTGCTGGACATGACGCGACAACAGTTTGCCGCAACCTTCGCCGCAAACCTGGCGTCGATACCGCACGTGATCGGCGTCAACAATCACCGTGGCAGTTTGCTGACCCGTCACCCCGGGCACATGAGCTGGCTGATGGAAGAGCTGCGTGCCCGCGGCGGGTTGTTTTTTGTTGATAGTTATACGACGCATCGCAGCGTGGCCATGCAAGTGGCGCAGGAAGCCGGTGTACCTGCCGTACGACGGGATGTGTTCCTTGATGCCGAACGATCGGCAGCGGGTGTGGCGCGTGAGTTCGAGCGCTTACTGAGCCTGGCCCGGAAACACGGCAGTGCGATCGCCATCGGTCATCCCTATCCGGAAACGCTCGATTTTCTGGAGCAGGCACTGCCCGGACTCGCTGCCCAGGGGATCGACCTGGTCAGTCTCGGCGAGTTGTTGCCGAACGGATATTGAACCCGTCCGCCTGTTGCCGCTCTAATCAACGTCTGTCAGGCTATTGAATCACTCGCAATGAAGACATCTGTCGCTATGCTCAGGCAATTCGTTCCAGCCGCCCTGTTCATACTCACGCTTGGGGCAACCGGGTCGTTGACGGTTGCCGCCCAGCAGCGTGCGGAATCGACCACTCAGGTACGGCCCGATACGGCTTGCACGATGCAGTACGACCCTGTCTGCGGTGTCGATGGTCAAACCTACAGCAACGACTGTGTCGCCAACGCCGCTGGCGTAGACATCGTTGGATTCGGCGAATGCAGCGAATACTCGGACCCTGTCTGTACCGACCAGGTAGAGCCGGTCTGCGGCGCTGACGGCAAGACTTACGGCAACCGATGTGTAGCCGAAGCCGCCGGTATTGCCGTTGCCAGCGAGGGTTTGTGCCCGGATGCGGAAGCATGCGGTGATAATTTCGACCCTGTCTGCGGCGTTGACGGCAATACCTACAGCAATGCCTGTTTCGCCGGTGCGTCCGGTGTCGATATCGCATTCACGGGTCTTTGCGAAACGCCCGAAAGCGAGTGTGACGACGAATACACGCCGGTCTGTGGTGTGGACGGTGTGACTTACAACAACGCGTGCAAAGCGAATGAATCAGGCGTCGATGTCGCTAACCTCGGCGTTTGCAGCGACAGTGGTTGCCCGAATATTTACGAACCGGTGTGCGGTATGAACGCACGCAGTTATCGCAATCGCTGTGAAGCCGAGCAGGACCGCGTGCCGGTGCAACGGCGCGGCTTGTGCGAGCCTGGCAACTGCCCGGATGTCTATGCGCCGGTTTGCGGAGACGACGGTAATACCTACGCGAATGCCTGCGAAGCTGAAGGCGCCGGCATTACCGTTTTCACGGAAGGCGCTTGCAATGTTCGGCCCTGCCCGCGCATGTACGTGCCGGTATGCGCGGCTGACGATCGAACCTACGGCAATGCCTGTCAGGCTGAACGCGCTGGTGTACGCATTCAGCACGCCGGTTTGTGCGAAGCACAGGGATTGAACTGCCCAAACGTCTATCAGCCTGTTTGCGGACTGGACGGCAACACGTATGACAATGAATGCCGTCTCCTTAACGCCAAGCAGACGATGGCCTACGCCGGCGTTTGTCTGGGACAGTAAGCGGCCTCAATCAGTCCATGCGCTTTGCAAGCGACCATCGCCAGCGTCGCGATACGGTAGCCAGATAAGGCCGAACAAAGCTACGTGCACATCCGTGCTCTTCGCCCGTACGACAATCTCTTCGAGTGGTTCGTCCTGCGCGTTGAAGCTCGTATCCAGCTCGTCGATTTCGCGCTGCAAATCCTCGTTCAATGCATCGAGATCAGCCTGCACCTTTTGCAAAGTTTCTTTCGCTCGTGCGACATCCCCTGCTTCTTTGCGGACGCCACTGGCTGAACGAATGGCAGTGCCGACTTTGCTGGCCGTACTTGCGGTCAGTTTCTTGCGACCGAGTACGGCGCCCAGTATTGCGGTACCAAACGACAACACCGTATCGAGCTTTTTCTTGCCCGCTTGTTGGGATTCGCGATCAATGGCCTGACGTGCACGCAACAGCCGGTTCTCCAGCATCGTGGTCTTGCTGGCGTAGCGATTGCGCAGCTTGGCGATTGCTTTGTCACGCTCCTCGCTCGCCAGCTGTTGCAACCGGGTGCGAAACTCGCCTTCTGTTTCGTCCGCGTTCGAGGTCAGTTTGAACTTCTTGCTACGGAACAGCGTGATGGTTTCGTTCTGCCGTACCCAGCGTTTGTAGAGCTTTTCCCACTTCGGGTAATTGCCCTGGGCACCGAACAAAGCAGGACAATCGGCATAGCCACTGTCAGGCTCGCCGTTGCTCTGCAACGTATCGGCGCTAATGCTCATCGACTCGCAAAGGTCCCAGTCCACGGCCAGTGGGCCGTCTTCGAGCTCCAGCGTATGCACCGCATCACGCTGTTCATCAACCTTGTAGCGTGCGTTACTGAACGTGATGCCTGCCGCGCCCAGCAAGCGCGGGTAGTAGACAATGCCGCTACCGCTTGCCGGTGCGTAGTATTGCTTGATGGCTGGTGCCAGCACGGGTGCGTCACTTCCGCGTACGGTAGCGGCGGCGCGTTGCGCCGGTGCTGCGGCGGGCGGGATCGGTACACGATCCTGCATAAGTGTCTTGATCTGGTCGCGCGTCAGTGGGCCGGCGAGATAGGACATGGCCCAGCGAGTGCCGAAAACCACGTCTTCATCTTCATGCACGTTGTGTAACAGGAAGCGGCGCTTGCCGAGTCCCGCGAGCGTGCGTTCCATTTTCGCGCGGTCGAAAGCACCGCCCTGGCTTGCGCCTTCAAGGCCTTCCATTACCCGCATCTTGTCGCGCTCGGTTTGCAGGCGGCCGATGAACCAGGTGCCGGTATTCGACAAACCCTTGTAGTCGAGGTCGACCGGGTTCTGGGTCGCGAGTACGAGGCCGACGCCGTAGGCCCGCGCCTGTTTCAACAGCGTCAGGAACAAACGTTTGGACGGCGGGTTCGCGGTCGGCGGCATGTAACCGAAAATTTCGTCCATGTACAAAATGGCGCGCAAACTCGAGGTGCCTTGCTGGGCCCGCATCCATGCGATCAGCTCGTTTAACAGCATGGTCACGAAGAACATGCGGCTGGCCTCATCGAGGTGCGCGATGGACATGATCGACGTGCGTGGTCTGCCCTCGGCCGTGTACAGCAGGCTCTGGGCATTGAGTGGCTCGCCTTCCATCCAGGCCTCGAAACCCGGCGCTGCCAGCAGATTGTTCAGCCGCATGGCTAACTCAAAGCGGTCCCTGGACGGGTAGAACGATTCGAGGTCAAGCACCCCGACCTTGCTGACTGGCGGCACCTGAATGGCGCCGATGAGCGCCGCGATATCGAGATCACGGTGCTGTTGCCAGTAGTGATCAAGAATCAGCGCAATCAGGATATGTTCGCGGCTGGTGATCGGATCCGCGTCGATGCCAATCAGGGACAATATGCCAGTGGCCGTTGCCTGCACCCGCTCGCGGTAGAGATCGCCATCGGCCATCAACCCGGCTTGCGGCGCTGCGAACGACTTTAGTATGGAGACCGGCCGACCGGCCTGGCTGCCCGGGGTATAGATGTTGATGTCCGTGCTGGCCCGCAGTTTGCGAATCCGCGCACCGTCCTGACCCCAGCCTGACAGGCCCTTTTTCCACAGCGCGGCCTGCGCGGCGGCGTACTCTTCCGTGCTCTGGCCCTGATCGGTAGCCTGACGGGCATTCACCCACGGCTGGAAATCTTCGGCGGCCAGATTCGGAAAAGTAAGCATCAGGTTGCCTAGATCGCCTTTCGGATCGATCGCAATCACCGGAATGTGATCGAGCGCGGCTTCTTCCAGCAAACCGATACCGAGCCCGGTTTTACCGGAGCCCGTCATGCCGATGATCACGGCGTGAGTTGTCAGGTCCCTGGAGTCGTACAGCACCAGTTCGTCGCCGCTCTTGCCGGTTGCCTCGTCTATGCGTTTGCCTACATAAAACGCGCCCAGTTTTTCGAAATCGTGCATTGCGTCAGCGTTCCTTTTCGATCGGTCATGGCCTCTGGCGGGACCTGCATCGGCGTCGATCTGCAGCCGAGAACGGCGCCGGATGAATTACCAGCCGCAGCTGCGACCCTCATTCTGTACTTCCAGCCAGCTCATCAACGGCTCAAAGTAATCAATGATGGCTGTGGCATCCATTTCCCGGGTACCGGTGAGTTTTTCCAGGGTTTCCTGCCACGGCCGACTTGCGCCGGCGGCGAGCATGGCTTGCAGTCGCTCGCCCGCTTCCTTGCTGCCAAAGACCGAGCATTCGTGCAGGGGGCCATTGAAGCCGGCCGCTTCGCACAACGAACGCTGGAACTGGAACTGCAGTATCCGCGCCAGGAAATAGCGGGTATACGAGGTGTTGCCCGGAACGTGATACTTGGCACCCGGGTCAAAATAGTCTTCGCCACGCTCGCTGGTCGGCGCGATGCCCTGGTAGCGAGTCCGCAACTCCCACCACGCTTTGTTGTAGTTGTCGGGCGAGGTCTTGCCGGCAAATACATCCCAGCGCCATTCATCGATCAGCTTGCCAAACGGCAGAAACGCAACCTTGTCGAGCGCTTGTTGCATTTGCCGGTTGATCACGGCTTCTTCGCTGGTCTCGGCGGATTCGATCAGACCGACCTCGGCCAGGTAGCCCGGCGTCATCGACAGGGTGATCGTGTCGCCGATGGCCTCGTGGAAGCCGCCGTGCGCGCCGCCTTGCAGCAATCTCGGCTGGTCCTTGTAAGCGCGTTGATAAAAGTTGTGGCCGAGCTCGTGGTAAATAACCCGCAGGTCTTCGTAGGCCGGTTCGATGCACATCTTGATGCGCAGATCATCGCCGCCGTCGAGACCCCAGGCGCTGGCGTGGCAGACAACTTCCCGGTCCGCCGGTTTTACGAACATGGAGCGTTCCCAAAACGTCGCCGGCAATTTTTCGAAACCGAGCGATACATAAAATTGTTCGGCAGACTCAACCATCCTGACCGGCGTGTACGCCTGTTCGATGAGGGCGCTGTCCACGTCCAGATCACCTACCCCGGGATAAGGTTCCAGCAGGTCGTAAATTTCTCCCCATTCCTGTGCCCACATGTTGCCGAGCAGATGCGCCGGTATCGGGCCGTCCAGCGGCACCTTGTCTGCGCCGTATTCCTCGGCCAGCTCTGCACGAACGTGGCAATGCAGCGCGTCGTACAGCGGCTTTACCTGCTGCCACAGGCGCGCTGTTTCGGCCTCGAATTCCGCGGGCGACATATCGTAGCCGTCACGCCACAGCTGGCCCAGATCGCCGTAACCCAGCTCGTTGGCACCTTCATTGCTCAACTCTACGAAGCGCGCGTATTTTTCGCGCAAAGGTTTTGCGACCTCGCGCCAACCCTGCCAGGCATCCAGCTGCGCGTCGTAGTCGCGGCTTGCGGCCAGAACATTCTCGAGTTCATTGAGGCTCATGCACTCGCGTCCGTCGTCGGGGCAATATTTACCTGCCCCGTACATGCCGGACATGTCGGTCATGATCGCGGCCAGTTCGCGGCGTTTGGCCGGATCATTCGGTGCCGGTTCCGACGTGCCAAGTTTGAGTTGTTTAATAGAGCGTGCCGTATCGGCCGACATGTCGGCATCGCTGAACTTCAATGATTCCGCAACGCTCTTGCTGTGCCACGCCGAGTAACGTTCGCCAGCTGCCGCGGCGAGAATGGCCGTGTCGTGATTGATATAAGTCGCTCGCACCCAGTTCGCGGCACCGTTCTGGCGCCCCAGTTCTGCGAGCTCGGTGTTGAGTCTTGCGACGAATTCATCCGGGGACTCGTCGGCTTGTGCCGTAGCGTCAACAGCGACATCGACGTCGCAGGCCGCGAGTGACAGCAGCAGGGATAACAGCCAATACTTTCTCATAAGAAACCTCTGCGAAATATGCTCAGGTCATGCGGGATGCGCGGAGTTGCAGGCAGTCTTGATCGTTTCCTCCGCGTTCTCAATCACGGGCTGGTGCGTAAAGCCGCCCGTCGATAACGTGCGCACATGCGATGCCTGGTTGCGATCGAGCCCGACATGCAGCGCCAATCGGAGGCGTCACAGCTCCGCCGCAAACATTACCCTATTTCAGCGGTAACGTCCCGAGTCGGCATCTGCGGCAACGCGCGGCGCTAGTCCGCGGGCTTTGTGCTTTCTTCAGGCTCGCGAATGGCAAATACGCGCGACATGATAATGCCGAGTTCGTACAAGAGATAAACCGGTACTGCGAGCACGGTCTGGCTGATGACGTCCGGCGGTGTCAGGAACATGCCCATCACGAAGGCGCCAAGAAAAACGTACGGACGCGCCTTGCCGAGCTTCTCTGTCGTGGTCAGCCCGGTCCAGACGATGAGGACAGTGGCGATGGGCACTTCGAACGCAATGCCGAAGGCGAAGATGATCGTCGTGATAAACGACAGAAACTCCGAGATGTCTGGCTGGACTTCGACACCTTCGGGCGCGATCTGCGTGAAAAAACCAAAAACAAGTGGGAATACGACGTAGAACGCGAAGGCAATGCCTGCATAGAACAACAAAATGCTCGATGCCAGCAGTGGTACGGCGAAACGCTTTTCCTTGCGGTACAAGCCTGGCGCGACAAAGGCCCAGACCTGGTAAAGAACGATGGGCATTGCCACAAACAGCGCCACGTAGAAGGTGAGCTTGAACGGCGCGATCAACGGCGATGCGGGTGCGGTTGCAATCATCTGAGCGCCCGGCAATACGGCGCGCAGTGGAGCAGAGGCGATTTCAAAAATGGTGCTGGCAAACGGCAGCAGGCAGATGAATACGCCGACCACGGCCGCCGAAATTTTCAACAGGCGGGTACGCAGTTCAACGAGGTGCGAAAGCAACGTGCCTTCAAGCATGCTCTCTTCCGCGTCGTTCGCGGTATCTTGATTCGGGTCTGTGCTCACGCGGATGGATTCTTATCGGAACTGGAGGCGGCATCGTCTGCGCTGGTTTCGGTATCGGCTACGACCGGCTCGGCAGTCTCTGCGGCATCCGCAACCACTTCATCGTCGCGGACTCCGGTGCCGGCGCTGTCTTTATCGTGCGCCGGCGAGTACGTGTCGTCGTCCTCCGGTGGCGTGTCTGCCACGGGCGCCTGATAGTTATCCGGACTGGAATGCTGGGTGCGCGCAGGCGGCACGATATCCAGATGCTTTTCAAAATTCAGCTCATCATCGAGTTGCCGCTTCATCACGCGCGTCATGCGACGCGCCTGACCCAACCAGCCGCCAAGCTGATTCGCCACGCGCGGCAAGCGTTCCGGGCCCAATACAATGAGCCCGATAAGCAACAGGATAATCAGCTCCCAGAAGCCGACGCCGGACATACAGAGTTACCGGTTATTTTCTTTTTTGTCGGCTTGCTCAACCGGCGTGTTGTCAAAGTCGGCGTCGCGGGATTTGTCGCTGAGTTGCTCGGCGGATTCCTCCTTCTCAGCTTCTGACATGGCGGAACGAAAACCTTTTACAGCACTTCCAAGGTCGGATCCCAGATTGCGCAGTCGCTTGGTGCCAAAAACAGCCAGCACTATCACAAGGACTATCAGCAGCTGAACCGGACCGATGTTCGATAACATCTTCTTACTTCTCCTGGGGCACAACCGGCCCCGAATTTCGTGAAAGGCGTTCGCGCCAGTCGTCACCTGACTTCAGGCGGGACGCGAATTATGTTCATGATACCCCCGGCGGTGCAACAAAACCGCACCACCGTCACAAGCCTGGCATCAGGTCTCCAGCCAAAAGGTGACCGGACCGTCATTGACCAGCCGAACCTGCATGTCAGCGCCGAACCGACCACAGCCCACCGTGCCGAGCTGCGCCCGGCAGGCCGCCGCAAGATCATCGAAATAGGCTGAGCCGACCTCGGGCGCTGCAGCGCGGGTAAAACTGGCCCGCGTGCCCTTTTTTGTGTCGGCTGCCAGTGTGAACTGGGGCACCAGCAGGAGCTCGAACCCGGTGTCCAGCAAGCTGCGGTTCATGCGTCCCGTAGCGTCCGGGAACACGCGGTATTGGACAATCCGCTCGGCCAGTCGTTCGACGTCCCGTGGCGTGTCATCGCGATGCACAGCCACCAGCACCAGCAAGCCGCGACCGATAGCCGCAACAGGCTGGCCGTCGATGGCGACCTCCGCTTCGCTCACTCGCTGCAGTAATCCGATCAATGTGCTGTTCCTTGGGCGAGGTTGCCACCTCGGCCGCACGAGTTTATTCATCCATCGCCGAATAACAACGTCTACTCGCGTTCGTGGGACGTGGCAGTCTGGATCAGCCGGGCAAGGGCCGCGGTTGCCGGGTGTCACCCCGGCAGCGCCGGCCATCTGGCCAGGGACGGCCAACCTCGCTGCCCGGGCCAGGGAAGGACGGCCCCGGCCGCGTGGCCGGGGCCAACTGCCCGCAATAACCACTGATTCTGGCAGCTATTCCCCACATTAGCCTTTTCAATCCTGTTCCAGTGCCTGTAAAAACCCATAAGCAGAGCCATATCTGGAAAGTGGGGTTTTACTGTTTCATTGGCCCTGGGCTGGCGATTCTGTGGGCTTCGGCCACCCGAAAAAAGTAATTGCAGTCCGCTGGCGTCTCACTACACTCCGTAGACTTTGCCTCTGTTCAGACAGGACCCAAATCAATGAAACGACGCGCTTTTGTAGGAACACTCGCCGCTGCCGCCGGAGTAGCGGCCTGCAGTCAGGAATCAGCCAGCAGCGGTCCGGCGGCGAGCCAGCAGACGTTTCGTTGGAACATGGTGACCTCCTGGCCGCCCGGGCTGCCCGGTTTGGGGATCGGCGCGGAAAACCTGGCCCGCCGCATCGAACGGGCAACCGCCGGCCGTCTCAAGATTCAAGTGTACGCCGGCGGGGAGCTGGTTCCGGCGCTGGAGGTGTTCGATGCCGTGCGAGCCGGTACGGCCCAGATGGGTCACGACGCTTCCTACTACCACCGCGGCAAGGTACCGGCCGCGCAGTACTTCACCACGATCCCGTTCGCGCTCAATGGCAACGAAATCAACGCGTGGATGTATTACGGCGGTGGCCTGAAGTTGTGGCGCGAGCTCTACGATGAATTCGGGCTGGTACCGTTCCCGGCCGGTCAGACCGGCGTGCAGATGGCGGGCTGGTTCAACAAAGAAATCAATTCAGTCGCCGACCTGAAGGGTCTGAAGATGCGTATTCCGGGTCTGGGTGGCGAAGTCATGCAGCGTGCCGGCGCAACGCAGGTCACGGTGCCCGCCTCGGAGATTTTCACGTCGCTGCAAACCGGCGCCATCGACGCCGCCGAGTGGGTGGGGCCGTACAACGACCTCTCGCTCGGTCTGCACAAGGCGGCGCGTTACTACTACTACCCCGGCTGGCACGAGCCCGGCCCGCTCATCGAGTGCATTGTGAATAAAGAAGCCTGGCAGACCTTGCCGGAGGACTTGCAGGAAATCGTCTCTACCACCTGTCAGGCCATCAACCTCGATATCCAGTCAGAATACATGTACGGCAACGCCCAGGCTCTGCACGAGCTGATGCAGCAGCCCGATGTGGAAGTGCGCGAGCTGCCCGAGGACGTACTTGACCTGCTTGCAAAACACAGCAGCGACGTTGCCAACGAGCTCGTCGCGCGCGACCCTTGGGCAAAACGCCTGCAGGATTCCGTTGCACCTTTCATGAAAAAATCGACCGCCAATCAGCGCGTCAGTGAGTTCTCATACCTTAGAGCAAGAATGAGACTCGACGACGCCAGTTGATGGTCAGTTGCCGTATATACGATCGGGCAGCCAGGTAACAAGATCGGGGAACGCGGCGAGGATCAGCAGTGCCAGCAACTGAATGGCGACAAATGGCATCACGCCGCGGTAAATCGCGGCCGTGCTGACTTCAGGTGGTGCCACGCCGCGCAGGTAAAAGAGCGCGAAGCCAAACGGCGGAGTCAGGAATGACGTCTGCAGGTTGATCGCAATCATTATGCCGAGCCAAACCGGGTCCAGCCCCATCGACAGCAACACGGGTGCAACGATAGGCACGACGACAAACGTAATCTCGATAAAGTCGAGCACGAAGCCGAGCAAAAACATCAGCAGCATGACGACGAGTACCGCGGCAAATACGCCGCCCGGCAAGTGATCGAGTAACTCGCGCACCGCGTCGTCACCGCCGTACCCGCGAAACACCAGCGAGAACACCGAGGCACCAATCAGAATCAGGAAGACCATGCTGCTGACCCGCAAGGTTCCGCGCATGATTTCCTGCAGCCGGACCAGATTGAGTGAGCGGCGTTGCAGCGCGATCAACAGCCCGCCCGCGGCACCCACGCCTGCCGCTTCCGTTGGTGTTGCGAATCCGCCCAATATCGACCCAAGCACTGCGAATATCAGTATCAACGGCGGCATGAGTGCGGATAGCAGGCGGGCCAGGGTTACGTCGCTGTCGTCATCCGGCCGGGCTGGCATCGACGCCGGCTTGATAATGGCCAGCACGAACAGATAGAGCATGTAGAGCACGACCAGCAACAAACCCGGAATCAACGCACCGGCAAACAAGTCACCTACCGATACCGTCTCAGGGGAAAAAATGCCCTGCTGCAACTGCGCCTGTTGGTAGGCCGACGACATGACATCGCCCAGCATGACCAGAATGATCGACGGCGGAATGATTTGTCCCAGCGTGCCGGAGGCGCAGATCGTGCCGGCGGCGATCTCCGGCGAATAGCCGCGTTTCAGCATGGTGGGCAAAGACAGCAGCCCCATGGTGACCACCGTTGCGCCGACAATGCCGGTGCTGGCAGCAAGCAACATCCCGACCAGGGTGACGGCAATACCCAGGCCGCCGCGCAGGCGCCCGAACAGGGCACTCAGGGTCTCCAGCAGGTCCTCCGCTATCCTGGCCCGCTCCAGCGTTATCCCCATGAAGACGAACAACGGCACCGCTATCAGTGTCTCGTTGCCCATGATTCCGAACAGGCGACTGGGCAGCCCCGTCAGGAATGCCACCTCGAAACCACCGCCAATAACGCCGGCCGTGGCAAACAGTAAAGCTGTTCCACCGAGCGTGAACGCGACAGGAAAGCCCGCCAACAGAAGCACAATAATAGCGCCGAACATCAACAACGCGACCCATTCCATGGCTCAGCTCCGGCGCAGTGCGCTGATCGCGCGTAACAGTATCGACAGTCCCTGCAGGCCAAGCGTCAGCGGCATCAGCAGCAGTATGGATTTCAGCAACGGCATCGCAGGATACGGCAGACCACCCGTCTCGCGCGACACTTCACGAATTTCCCAGGCACGCGCTACGTAGTCGAGCGCTTCATAGAACAGGTAACCACAAAGCGGAAATACGAAGATCAATACGCCGAGGGCATTCACCAGTGCGCGGCGTTGTTCACTCATGCCGCTATAAAACACGTCGACACGGACATGTTCATCCTGCTGCAATGTATAGGCCGCTCCCAGCATGAAGACACAGGCGTGCATCCACATGAGGGTTTCCTGCAGCCAGATAAAACCGCTGTCGAACAGGTAGCGCAACACGACGATGACTACCGTTATCACTACCATCCCGAGCGTCAGCCAGGCAGCGGTTTTGCCAACCACTTCGCTGAACGAATCGAGACGTCGGCTGACGTCTTCAAAAAGTACACTCATAGCAAATCCATCTGCCGTCGCAGGCGTTTCAGGAATACTGTCATTTCTTTGGCCGCCTGTCGGTCGCCGTTGTTGGTAGCGATTCGAATACCCTCTTCGAAAATGCTCATAGCCTCGCTGGCATCGCCGGTGTCGTTCAGCGCCCTGCCCAGCAACTTCCAGGCCGCTGAATAGTTGCGGTCTAGCTCAAGAGCCGCTCGCAAATGCGGGATTGCCTCGGTGAGTTCGCCCTGTCCGTAATACTCGTTGCCCAGCGAAAAACGCAGCATTGCTGAATCCTGGCCGCGCGCAAGCATCGTCAAGAAAGCCTCGATCCGGTCATTCATCAATGCCTCCAGAAAGTCGGCGTAATCAAGACCAGCAGTGTGAAGATTTCGAGACGCCCCAGCAGCATACATACTACTGAGATCCATTTCGCAGTATCACTCAAGGTCATGAAGCCAGCCGCTACTTCGCCGAGCCCGGGACCGAGGTTGTTCAATGAGGCGGCAACCGCCGAAAAGGCGCTGACCTGATCGAGCCCGGTGGACATCATGGCGAGCAACATGATGCCGAAGACGACGATATACACAGAGAAGAATCCCCAGACCGCGTCAACAACGCGGAAGGGCACAGCATTGTTGCCGAGCTTTACGGGAATTTCTGCACTGGGGTGCACAAGTCGGGCGATTTCGCGGACGCCCTGTTTGTATATCAACAGCCAGCGGATCACTTTGATGCCGCCAGCAGTGGAGCCGGCGGAACCACCGACAAAACTGGAGAAAATCAGTAACACGGGAATGGCGCCTGGCCACGCGGAATAGTTGGCCGTCGTGAAGCCCGTCGTCGTCGCTATTGAAACCGCCTGAAATACCCCGTTTATTACGCTGTCGCTGATGCTGCCATAAGTATTCGACCACGCCAGCGACGCTGCAACGATCAACGACAAGACCAGCAGCATCTTTGTATAGGCGCGAAACTCCGGGTCTGCGGCATAGTGTTTTACCTGCACGAAACGCCAGGCAAAAAAGTGCAGCGAAAAATTAATACCGGCGGCGAACATGAACGCGATTGCGATCAGGTCGATAGCAGCGCTGTTGAAGTAGCCTATGGAAAGATCGTGGGTGGAGAAGCCGCCAATGGCCACTGTCGAGAAGGCGTGGCAGATCGCATCGAACCAATCCATACCAGCGAGAAAATAGCCGACGGTGCACAAGGTTGTGAACGCCAGGTACACATACCACAGTGCTTTGGCGGTCTCTGTAATCCGCGGTGTGAGCTTGTTGTCCTTGACCGGCCCCGGCGTTTCGGCACGGTACAACTGCATACCGCCGACACCCAGCATCGGCAGAACGGCGACGGCGAGTACGATAATACCCATGCCGCCCAACCACTGCAGCTGTTGGCGATAATAGAGGATCGACTTCGGCAGCGTATCCAGACCGGTCAGCACTGTCGCGCCGGTGGTGGTGAGCCCGGACATGGACTCGAACACTGCATCCGTGAGTGACATTGACGGCACGTCGGCCAGAAACAAGGGCGCGGCACCGAAGGTTCCCAGCACGGTCCAGAATGAGGCGACTACGATAAAGCCGTCACGCAGCCGCAGTTCCTTGCGTACCCCGCGAACCGGGAACCAGATTACGATGCCCACCGCGAGCGTCAATGCAAATCCCTGGATAAACGGCAGCCAGGACGATTCGCGAAAAATAAAGCTGACAACGACGGGCGGCAACATCGTGATACTGAACAGCATCAGCAGCAACCCGAGAATTCGTTGAACGGTAGTCCAGTTCATGGTGTCGGCTGCCGGTCAGTAGTCAAACGAACTTGACGCCAACCTGGAACAACTTCTCCAGACTCTCGATCTTGCGTCTGTCGGTCATAAACAGAATCACATGATCATCGGGCTCAATCACCGTATCGTGGTGCGCGATCATGACCTCGTCGCCCCGCACCACCGCCACTATCGTTGTACCGCGCGGCAGGTCGATATCCTCGATTTTCCGGCCGACCACTTTCGAATCTGCTTCCGAACCGTGTGCGACTGCCTCGATGGCTTCGGCGGCGCCGCGGCGCAAAGAATGTACCTTAACAACGTCACCGCGCCGCACGTGAGCCAGCAAAGAACCGATCGTGACCTGCTGCGGCGATATGGCGATGTCGATCGTGCCGGACTCGACAAGCTCCGCGTACGACGGTCTGTTGATCAGTGCCATGACCTTGTGAGCACCGAGGCGCTTTGCCAGCATTGCTGAAAGGATGTTGGCTTCTTCAGCATTGGTGAGCGCACAGAACACATCAACGTTGTCGATGTTTTCTTCGAGCAGCAATTCTTCATCGGCGGCATCGCCGACCAGCACGATCGCCTTGTTCAATTGCTCTGAAATCAGGCGGGCCCGCTTCGGGTCACGCTCGATAATTTTGACCTGATTGGTTTGTTCAAGCGCATGCGCCAGGCGTACACCGATGTTTCCGCCGCCGGCGATGACAACCCGCCGTACCGGGTCTTCCAGTCGCCGCATCTCACTCATGAAGATTCGAATATCCTGCCGGGCCGCGATGAAAAACACTTCGTCGCCTTCCTGAACAATCGTGTCGCCATCCGGTTGCAGGGATTGGCCGGCGCGATAGATGGCGGCAATGCGGCCTTCCGTGTTCGGGATGTGCTCTTTCAGCGTGGAAATCTTCTTGCCGACCAGCAAGCCACCTTCATCGGCCCGGGCGCCGACGAGTCGAACCCGGCCGTTGGCGAAGTCGAGTACCTGCAGCGCACCGGGATACAAGATCAGCTGAGCAACGTATTCGCAGACCAGCTGTTCCGGGCTGATACGCACATCGACCGGAATCGCATCCTGCGTGAACAGCTTCTTCGCGCTCATGTATTCGGCTGAGCGAATGCGCGCGATCTTGGTGGGTGTGTGATAAAGCGTGTAGGCAATCTGACAGGCAACCATATTGGTTTCATCAGAATCCGTAAGTGCGACAATGATGTCGGCGTCATTCGCGCCGGCACGCTCCAGCACGTCGGGGTAGGCCGCGTGGCCAACGACGGTGCGAATATCGAGCCTGTCTTGCAAGTCACGGAGTACATCGGCGCGCATATCGACCACGGTGACTTCGTTGGCCTCCTCGCGCGACAAATGATATGCCGCCGAAGAGCCGACCTGGCCGGCGCCTAGAATCAAAATCTTCATATCAGGAGCAGGGTCCTAAAGCGCACTTGCGCCTTTGCTATTTCGATACTTCGGGCGATTCTACATCAGATCCAGGTTGGCATAGCTCAGCACCAGCCATTTGCTCCCGGCACTCTCGAAGTTGACTTCGACGCGCGCATGCGCGCCATGCCCTTCGCAATTCAAAATCACACCATCGCCGAACTTCGCGTGTCGCACACGTTGTCCAAGACGCACGCCGATATCGGCGGCTGAGCCAGCACGCAGGCTGGTGCGGTCACTCTTGTGCCGCAAAGCCGGGCTCGGTGAAACGGGCCGACTGACCTGTACTTTCGGCCGAATCTCTTCGACGAGTTCGGCGGGAATCTCACCGATAAACCGGGATTTTTGCGCATAACTGTCCATGCCGTGCAAACGGCGTTGCTCAGCGTGGGTGAGGTACAGCAGCTGGCGAGCCCGGGTAATTCCGACATAACAAAGCCGCCGCTCCTCTTCCAGACCACTCATGTCATTCAGCGAGCGCTGGTGTGGAAACAAGCCATCTTCCAGTCCACACATTATGACCAGCGGGAATTCCAGTCCTTTCGCTGAATGCATGGTCATGAGCTGCACGCAGTCTTCCCATGCATCGGCCTGACCTTCGCCGGCTTCCAGTGCGGCGTGCGCAAGAAAGCCGTCAAGCTCACTCATGCCCTCCTCAGCGATATCCGGGTTGAAGCCGCGCGCTGCGCTGACCAGCTCTTCCAGGTTTTCGATTCGGGTCTCGCCTTTCTCACCTTTTTCCTTACGGAAGAATTCAATTAAGCCGCTTTGTTGAATGACGTGATCTACTTTTCCGGCAAGGTCCAGCGGCTCCGATTCGCGGGCGATTCGTTCCACGAGACTCATGAAGGCGACGATGGATTTTGCGCCACGACCCGCCAGTGCGTCGCTGCTAATGGCGCCCGCGGCGCGCCACATTGAGCAGGAATTATCCCTGCCATAAGCACGTATTGCTTCGACTGTGCGTGCGCCGATACCGCGCGTAGGCCGGTTGACCACGCGTTCAAACGCGCTGTCATCGTCCCGATTGGAAACAAGCCGCAGGTAGGCCAGCGCGTCCTTGATTTCCTGCCGCTCGAAAAACCGCAGGCCGCCGTAAACCCGATAGGGGATACGCGCGTTCATCAACGCCTCTTCAAGCACTCGCGATTGCGCGTTGGACCGATACAGTATGGCAGCGTCGGTGCGCGCGTGACCCTGTTCGCTCCAGTCACGCAGTCGCCCGACAATGAACTCGGCTTCGTCCCGTTCGTTGAAGGCGGAATACACCCGAATCGGCTCGCCATCCTTGCCGTCGGTCCAGAGGTTTTTGCCCATCCGCGAACTGTTATTGGCAATGACGGCATTTGCGGCATTCAGGATGGTCGAGGTCGAGCGGTAATTTTGTTCCAGCTTCACAATGGACGCGGTAGGAAAATCTTTCTGGAAGCGATAAATGTGTTCGACACGCGCGCCCCGCCAGCGATATATGGACTGATCGTCATCGCCGACCGCAAACAACACGCCGGTCTTGCCGGCCAGCAGGCGCAGCCAGGCATACTGGATTGCGTTGGTGTCCTGAAACTCGTCGACCAGCAGGTGCCGGAAACGCGCCTGGTAATGCTCCAGGACCGCGGGGTTGTCGCGCCACAATTCGTGCGCGCGCAACAATAGTTCGGCGAAATCGAGCAACCCGCCACGATCGCAAATTTCCTGATAGCTCTGATACAACGAAATGAGCTGGCGGCGGGTTTCATCGCCACCA
This sequence comes from Woeseia oceani, assembly GCF_001677435.1. GTDB lineage: Bacteria > Pseudomonadota > Gammaproteobacteria > Steroidobacterales > Woeseiaceae > Woeseia > Woeseia oceani. The sequence goes on along the minus strand of NZ_CP016268.1, from coordinate 4,022,373 downwards.
TCGTCAATATGTTGCGGCCGCAGGCCCTCGTCCTTCTGTGCATTGATGAAGTACTGCACATCACGGGGCGCGAAACTGCTGTCATCGAGGTTCAGGCTCTTGAACAGCCGCTTCAGCAGGCGCAACTGGTCGTCAGAATCGATGATCTGAAAACTCTGCGGCAGTTTCGCTTCCCGCCAATGACGCCGCAGCAAGCGGTGCGCCAGTCCGTGAAAGGTCCCGACCCAAAGGTTGCTGGCCGGCATATTCAGAAGATTCTCAATACGATGACGCATTTCTGCGGCGGCTTTGTTGGTGAAAGTCACTGCCAGCAGACTTTGCGGGCTGATGCCTTCCACATCTATCAGCCATGCAGCCCGGTGCGTGAGCACGCGGGTTTTCCCACTTCCGGCACCGGCAATGACGAGCAACGGTTCGGACGGCGCGGCAACCGCGGTGCGTTGCGCGTCATTCAGTGAATCAAGTATCGGGGTTACGTCCATCGAGCTTTCAGCGGGAACTCTGAAAACGAGGCAGTCTAGCAGAGAACGTTCAGTCCCTGTTGCGCCGATTCCCACCGCAATTGCGGCATTTCCCTCGATTACTGCTCCCAGCGCAGCCCCAGCATGAATTGGCTGCGAGTGTAGTCGATGCGGTGGTCATTCGATGCTGTGTCGTCATACTCGAAACTGCCGACAATGCCGAAATGCTCGTTGATCTGCCAGCGAGCGGTGATCCGGCCATCGGCTCTTTCAATTGTCTTCCTGCCCGCGGTTGGGTCGTGGTAGGCCAACGCGTTGGTGTAGTTGTAATTGTGGTACCAGCCTTCCACGCGGATGCGGAATTTGTCGGAAATCCGCAAACTCATATCGGCGCCGTAGCTGTCACGTACATAGTCGTTATAGCCCACGTATTTGTCTTCGCGCGTCGTGTGCGCATAGCGGAGGCCAAACCAGAAGGCGCGGGTCACGCGCTGCCGCGCGGTCGCGCCGTAGTTCAGGTAGTCATAGCGCAAGGTCTCACTGTCGATACGTTGGCTACCGTCCAGCTCGAAGGCGCGGCGATCGCCAAAGCGGCGCTGATAGACGTCACCCTCAAGGCGTAACAACGATGTCGATGTAAACCGGTACTGCACGCTGAGGCCGCCTTTCAGGTACTCGTGATCGTACTCGGGCACAGGGTCGGAATTTTCGTAGTTCCAGATCTGGCCCTTGAAGTGCACATTGAATGACAGTCGGGAGAATGATTGCCGTGCCCATACCTCGGGGCCGTAACGCATGTAAGTCAAACGGTCACCAATATCGTCGCCATCAATGGTGCGCTCGGTGCCGTCGTCAGGGTCGAACCAGGTCCGGCCGTGTTGCGCCACCGTGAAAGCACTGCGAATGCGCCGTTCGCGATCTTCGCTGCGTCGCCGATATTCGGTACCGAACGCGATCTCATGAGAGGTCGTGTCGGCATTGCTCATTTCCCGGTCCTGGTAGTAACGACCCGCGATGCGGTAGCGGCCGAAAAACGATTCATGGTCAAAGCTGTTGACGGTGTATGTCGCAGTAACGTCATACGGATAGAACGTCCCGGATTGCACCAGCGGCGTGGTCAGCGGTGCGCCGTTCTGGGTGCGGTCCCTGTATTCTTCGTCCGGGCTGCGATAGGCGTTGTCATCGCTACCGAAACCCAGCAGTGCGCGGACGCTGAAACCCTGCGATCGGGGCAACGGCGCGAGCTCTGCCGGTTCGTCTGCCGTCAGTTGCTCGCGGTCATCGCGGTTCAGTCTGGTAATAGCGAGTGTTGCCAGCGCTGCCAGCTGCGGACTGGATTGCTGCGCTTCCACCTGCCGAAACCAGTACAGAGCAGTAGCGCGTTCACCTGCCGCCATTGCTGTCAGTCCAAGGTTATAGCGCGCGATGTGCAGCAGCGCCGGGTCACTCGCTGCACGTTCGAAGGCGCGCCCGGCGCGAGGAAACTGGCCGGCCCGGTAATGCGCAACGCCGGTATTGTAGTGCAACAAGGGAGTATCCAGGCCGGCATCATTGGCCTGCTGATAGCGCAGCAATGCGGCCCAGTACAGGTCGTCGCGGAACAGCCGGTTGCCATCGGTGAACAGTTCTTCAGCGCTGGCTGAAAATGCTGCCTGCCCGGGCAGAAGGCTGCCGAGAGCCAATACGAGGCTGGCGGGTAGCCAGGCCGGAATGAAGTGTCGCGCCATTAACATGCTGGGTGTCCGGGTGGGTCTGTATACCGATCTGGGCATAAACTACCCGGAAATTCGGCAGATGCGAGCATCCGGTCGCAAAACTTAGACTTGGCGCAAAAAAAACTGCCGCGGCTTTGCCGCCAAAGCCGGGCTTCCCGTGGTCAGCATCCACCGTCCGCAGCTGGCTCAGGCGAATATCAGCCGTCGTCGCAATCCATGGTCGATAAATACCGGATTGCGAAGGCGGTCACACAAGCGGCCGCTACGGCTGTCTACACTGCCGGCCATACCCCCGTTCTGACCGATGGACTGGCACAGTGACAAAACTGGAAAAAATATTGAAGCATGTTCGAGCCCTGAACGGCGACAGTGAGCGAGTGACTGTCGCAACCGAATCGGGGGTTGAGAAAATGACTTCGACACAGGCCTTTCGCTACAGCGAACTGCGGGAGCTGGGCCGCGCTGAAACAGCAACCACGCCGCTGTCCGATCAGGCCTGGTATTCATTCGCCGAAGCGAGCGATCGTCTCGGCTGCAACACGGACGCGTTGCTGCAGCATTACCTTGTCAGCAAGCTGCATTGCTACGTGCCGGCAGCGGGCCTGCGCGGCGCCTGGACTCAGGCTGTCCCTGCGACACCAAAAGCGTTGGCATTGCGTCTGGAGGACTTTGCCGAAATAACGGCTTTTGGCAGTACCAATCTGGATGAATTGCTGCATCCTGACGATGCGGCAGCCGTGTTCAAGCTACAGTCGCGCACCTACGTTGACGTATCCGCGTTGCGCGTTCCCCACCCTTTGCCACCAGCAGTCGCCGGTAGCGTCTGAGCAGGTTTCGCTCGCCTGCCAGTCTGCATGTGCCGTAGCCGCTGACCGGCGGCAGCCAGATTCGCCGCCGCGCATCGGGCTGGTCGCTGCAGGGTGATAGCGTCTTCTACGGCAGCGCTTCTTCGAGCTCGTCAGTATCGACTTCTTCCGAGATTTCGTAATCGTCCTGCGCGTTGATGGGGGTTTCGAAGTCGGTGTTGAGGTCATCGTGCTCGAAATCATCTTCGATCCCGGCAAACTTTTTCGCCAGCTCGGCTTCTGCTTCGGCATTCAGCCGCTGGTCACGTTCTTCCGGGCTTTCATCGGCATTCCCGGACGGGCGCGCGGCGGCTCGCGGTCCGCGCATTTGCCTGAGATCGCCGTCGAGGTCGGAGAGTGAATCCACGACTTCCATCGTGACCTCAAGCTCATCCTCTGTTTGGGCAAATACAGGCAGCGCGACCAACGCGATAACCGTAGCCGTCAGCAAGAATTCCAAGTTACGCATTGTCCAACCCTCGTACCACTGTGTTTTCAGAAAACCCTGATCTGTACCCGGAACTCGCGAGCCTTGTTGCCGTGCTCCAGCCGAGCAACAAGCTCTCCGGCCACCACATCGGTGGCGACCACACTTAGCGGTAAAACATTGCGACCGCTTGCGACGCCGGTCAACCAGCTTACCTGACGCTGGCCGGCGAAACCGGCCAGTTCAATACCCTCCGGCAGGTGCAGCGTCAGCCGGGCTTCGGTCAGCTCGGACGGGCTGGAGAAAACCAGGTTCACCACCTGGGGCTCGCCACGCGTAAGGCTGACGACAGTATTCTGCGTGAGCGCGGCAGGTAAAGCTGTGTCGATCCGCACAGCGTTAACAATCCATACCGCGATCAAGGCAATCAACCCCGCGGCAACCGCGGTCGCGAGCCAGCGATTGCGGTGCTGCCGGCCACCTTCACTGACCGCACTGTCTATTGCTGTCGCGAAAAACCGGTCGTCCGGAATGGCTACAGACGATTCACCAAACGCCAGCAACAGTTCGCGCAACTCACGTTCGCGGGTCGTCAAGCGTTGGCAAGCTGCGCAGTCAGCAACATGCGCTTCGATCGCAGAGCGGTCCGCGGTCGGCAACATGTCATCGATGTACTCATCCAACTGGTCGCGAACTGTCACGCATGCCATGTCATACCCTTGGTTCCCTGAATGCTAAGTTGCAGCTCTACAAAAGTGCGCCATCATCCGGCAGCATTTCCCGCAGCCGGGCTCGTGCGGCATGCAGTCTGGTCTTGATCGTGCCCAGCGAATCTCCGGTGATACTTTGTATTTCCGTGAGCTTATAGGCTTCCGAGTCATGCAGTAACAAGGTCACCCGTTGTGCTTCGGGCAACATTTCGAGCGCCCGATCGAGCGTCTGCATCTGTTCGCGCCACACCACGTCGTGCAGGTTGTCCCCGGTACTGGTGAAACTGTCTATTTTGTAGCCGGCGAGTCCCCGCTCCTCGTCATTCTGTAACCGCCGCCGGAAATGGCGTTGCTGATCGTCCATGTATCGGTCGTACATAAACTGAGCGAGCCATACTGATGTTTGCTCCGCGCTTTCCAGTTCTTGCAAGCGGGGTAACAGACGCGCAAGCACGTCCTGAAATAAGTCGTCAGCGTCGATTTTACTGGCGGTCAATCGGCAGGCCAGTCGGTACAGTCTCGGCAGATGCGGCCACAGCCGTTGCTCGAAACGTTGTTTGATTTTTTCCGAACTCATCGTATTACTGCTGCAAGCACACCGAATGTTAAGCAACGGGCGGCATAGCGCAGTGCCTGATCTGTGCGCAACCCTATATGCGAGCCGTTGCAGCGCAAACAGGCCGGGACCGCGCGGTACCGGACTACGGCCAATAGTTACAGTACGGTCACCTGGAGGCTGTGACCGGGTGAACAGTTCAGATATGCAGGCGAATGATGAAATAGTGATCAACCAACAGCGCGGCAAACAGCACCATCAGGTAGTTGATCGAGAAACGAAAGACCCGCATGGGCAGATCGAGTCCCGCGTTCTTCAGCAGCAGCCACGCGTAATAGAGGAAGGCCGAACCGAGTAACAGTGCCGTGACGAGGTATATCAGGCCGCTCATGCCGGACAGGTACGGCATGATCGTAATCAGCACCAGTAATATGGTGTAAAGAAGAATGTACTTGCGGGTGAATGCATTGCCGTGCGTGACCGGCAGCATCGGAATTCCGGCGTTTTTGTAATCGTCTTTGCGGGCGATGGCGAGCGCCCAGAAATGCGGTGGCGTCCAGATAAAAATGATCAGGAACAGCAACAGTGCGTCGCTGTGTACTTCACCCGTCACGGCGGCCCAGCCGAGTACCGGCGGTGCCGCGCCGGCAGCGCCACCGATAACAATGTTTTGTGGTGTGGCCCGTTTCAGGTAAACGGTATAAACAATGGCGTAACCGATCAGCGAGGCGAACGTCAGCATAGCCGTCAGGCCGTTGACGAGTACCGCGAGGATCAACATCGACAAGGCGCCCAACGTCACAGCAAAAATCAACGCCTGACGTTCGTTCAGTTTGCCCTGTGGCAACGGCCGCGAACGAGTCCGCGCCATCTTTTCGTCAATGCGCGCATCGAGCAGGTGATTGATGACGGCCGCCGATGAGGCCGCGAGGCCGATGCCGATCGTCCCGAAAACAAGCGCGGTCAGGTTGGGAAAGCCCGGTACAGCGAGAAACATGCCGACCACGGCTGTAAACACAATGAGCATTACGACCCGCGGCTTGGTCAGCTCGTAGTAGTCACGCCATTGCGTCATGTAGTGCAGGCTGCTCGTGTTCAACCCCGGTCCTCCGCGTGCCCGCTCACTAGCCGATGCTCGACAGTTTCAGCAGGTGTTCGATGTCGTCAACCAGGTTGCGTGGCGTGATCTCTGTCGGAAAATACAGCACCAGATTGCCGAGCGGGTCGATCAGGTAATAGCCACCGAGATCGTCAGCAACCGGGTATGCCTGGTCCAACAAGCGGTCTGCCGCCGACTCCTGTAAGGCAATCAAGCCTGCGTGCTCCTCGGTTAGCAACAGGGTATCCGGCGCCTCTGAGCCGTGCAACATCACGCGAACAACGCGGTTCATGTCGTTACCCAGCATCAGCCGGCTCTGGCGCAGCTTGTACAATGCGTCCCTGCAGGCATCGGCGCAAGGTGCCGTGTACACGTAGACCAGTGCCCAGTGATCGGCGATGGCCCGTGTGAACCCGGTTTCACCCAGCAACTCATTCACGTTTTGAATAGGCGTGAGCAGCACACCGTGATTGGTGGTCGCCTGCGGTCGTGGCGCACTGCCGCTGTAGTACATCCAGCTGGCAGCCGCCAGTGGCAGAATGAAGATCAGCGCGACCAGCAGCAGCTGCAGGCGCCCGGAACGTTTCTTGTCAGGTCCGTCGTTCATGCCTGAGTTTTTTCCTGAGTTGATAAACCAGTATCACCAATACGGTGAGCGCCAGTGCGGACCACTGAAACGCATAGCCGTAATGAATCATCGATCCCTTTTCCGCCGGGCGCCAGCTACGTGCGTAACCATCGCTGGCGTCCGGCGACAGCAATAAGACCGTTTTCGAAACCGGCTGGCCCAGCTCGGCTGCGAGGTCTGACAGTTCCGGGTAAACCGCCACTTTCGGCCATGCCTGGCCGGGTCGCACGGCGCGGTCCGGGCGCAGTGCCACGCGCGGCAGGCGGCCAACCCGGGCAGTGAGACTCCGAACCTCGTCGCTCACTGCAATTTCCGGCAACGCACTGTCGCCCCGGGATTTTGCAATCCAGCCGCGGTTGACCAGTACCAGCTCAGCCTCGCCAGCCATAGCGAACGGTGTAATAACGTAATAGCCGACCCGACCGTTGATGACGATGTTGTCGATCAGAAACTGCCGTTCAGGCAGATAACGTCCGCGCGTGGCCACTTTCTGAAAACGAACGGGTTCAGCGACGCTGGCAAGTTCGACCGGCGCCGCGCTCGCGTCAAACAATGCCGCCGTCGCTTCTTTCTCTTCTGCTCGTTCCAGCTGCCAATTGGCAAGCGAGATGAACATGACAATCAGCAGGACTCCCGCCACTGGCGGTAGCCACTTCATTGCCATCTGCTGAATGTTTCGCGTCTCTATCACGTTATAATGCCGTGCTGGCAACTGCTCACTGGAGCCTCAATGAAATTCTTTATTATCGCAATGTTGATTGCGATCGTGGCAAGCCTCGGTTCTGGCCTGTTCTATCTTAGTAAAGATGGGCAGGGCTCGCCGCGCGTGCTCAAGTCACTGCAAATTCGGGTGGCTCTGTCAGCCGTGCTGTTGCTGGCATTGCTGGCGTCGTACTTTCTGGGTTGGCTGGGGCCGTTGCCAGGCTCCTGAAATTAAATCTGCCAAATCCGCAGGGCCGGAACGTGCGCCTTGCAGGATCCGGCAAAAAAAGCGGCGCCTTTAGCGCCGCTTTTTCTTACATCCAGTAAACAAAGACGTACAGGCCCAGCCAGACGACGTCCACAAAGTGCCAGTACCACGCGACGGCTTCGAAACCGAAGTGACTCTTGGGCGTGAAGTGCCCCTTCATTGTGCGTACCCACATAACTGTCAGCATTATCGCGCCAATGGTTACGTGCATGCCGTGGAAGCCTGTAAGCATGTAGAACGTTGCGCCGTAAATGCCCGAGGCCATCGTCAGGTTCATCTCCTGGTAGGCGTGGATGTACTCTTCCGCCTGCATTACCACGAAGAAATAACCCAGCAAGAACGTCGCTGCCAGAAAGACATTCAGAATTTTGCGCTGATTGTGCAGCAGCGCGTGGTGCGCGATCGTGATCGTGACACTGGACGTCAACAGAATCGCGGTGTTCAGTAAAGGCAGACCGAACGGGCCCATCTTTTCGTACTCACCGCCCATGTCTGCCGGCCCGTTGGTCGGCCAGGTATTCTCGAAACCCGACCAGAGCAGCATGTTGGTAAAGAAGTTGTTGCTGTCACCACCAAGCCAGGGCACGGACATGTTCCGTGCGTAGAACAAGGCACCGAAGAATGCCGAAAAAAACATAACTTCCGAGAAAATGAACCAGAACATGCCCATACGGAAGGATTTATCTACCTGGGTGTTGTACAGGCCCCCCTGACTTTCGGCGATTACGTTCGAGAACCAGCCGGTCAGCATGAAGATGACGATTGCTGCACCGAACAGCATCACCCAGTAACCCGCGTCCGAACCGTTGAACCAGGTCGATACGCCTACCATCAAAAAGAACAGGCCAATTGAACCGATCACGGGCCATTGACTGCCGTGGGGGACGTAATAACGATCTTCAGCGTGTGATGACATGAGGGTATCCGAGACTTACTGGTTGGAATGAGTGGAAGTAGCAGCCTGCTGACGGTTGTCGGTCAGACGGGCTGTATCGAAAAACGTATAAGACAAGGTGAGCGTATCGACATAGTCGGGCAGCTCTGAATCAACAATAAAACGCACCAGCAACTCGCGCTCTTCATTGGCGGCAAATTCCTGGTTGGTAAAACAGAAGCAATCGAGCTTCTTGAAAAAACTGCCCGCAATCGATGGAGCGACACTCGGCACAGCCTGGGCAATCTTGCTGCGCCCGGTTAAATTGCGCGCGGTAAATACCGCTTCGTACAAACCGCCAGCCTGCACGGTCATGGACTCGACCATCGGTTCGAAAGCGAACGGCGCGAACTCATTGACTGTAGTCACAAATTCGAGCTGTATTTCGCGGCTTGCGTCGCGATTCTCTTCCATAACCACGGCTGTTTCGTTGGTCCTGCCGCCGAAACCGGTGAGGTCACAAAACACATCGTAAAGCGGCACAAGCAGGAACCCAAAGCCAAACATACCGACGGCCATCAGCAGCAAACGTGTTGCCAGTGACCGGTTATCGTTGTTGGCTGAGGTGCCCCGTTTGCTCATGTCTGTCTCAGCGCAGTCCGCTAATCGTTATAAAGCCAATGTAGACCAGCAGTGCGATGCCGGCGAACAGCAAGGTGTGGTTGCGTATGCGCCGTTTCTGCTGCAGTTCGTTATTGCGAATCTGGTCCATTACTCAAATGCTCCAGCTTTCGACAGCTTCGGTGGCTCGTCGAAGGTGTGATAAGGGGCTGGCGACGGTACGGTCCATTCCAGACCCTTCGGGTTGTCCCAGACTTGTGCTGTAGCCGTCTTGCCGTTGCCGCGTGCGCACTGGATGACGATGTAAGCGAACAGCAACTGCGATACGCCGAAGCCAATCGCGCCGATACTTGCGACCGCATTGAAATCGGTGAACTGGGTAGCGTAGTCAGGGATGCGTCGTGGCATGCCTGCGAGTCCAAGGAAGTGCATGGGGAAGAAGGTGAGGTTGACGAAAATCGTCGACAACCAGAAATGCCATTGCCCCAGTTTTTCGTTGTACATCGTGCCGGTCCACTTCGGCAGCCAGTAGTAGGCCGCGGCCATGATGCCGAAGACAGCACCAGGTACCAGTACGTAGTGGAAGTGAGCTACGACAAAGTAAGAGTCGTGGTACTGAATGTCAGCCGGCACGATAGCCAGCATCAGCCCGGAGAAACCACCGATCGTAAACAGGAACAGGAATGACAGTGCGAACAGCATCGGGGTTTCAAACGTCATGGCGCCGCGCCACATCGTCGCGGTCCAGTTAAACACCTTCACGCCGGTCGGAACGGAAATAAGCATTGTCGCGAACATGAAGAACAACTGGCCGGTCAGCGGCATGCCGACCGTGAACATGTGATGCGCCCAGACGATAAACGACAGGAAACCGATGCTGGCAGTCGCGTACACCATTGAGTCATGGCCGAACAGCGGCTTGCGCGAGAAGGTCGGGATGATCTCCGATACCACACCGAACGCCGGCAGGATCATGATGTACACCTCTGGGTGGCCGAAGAACCAGAAGATGTGCTGGAACATGACCGGGTCACCGCCGCCGGCGGCGAGGAAGAAGCTGGTACCGAAGAACTGGTCCGTCAACAGCATGGTGACGGCGCCAGCGAGTACCGGCATAACGGCGATCAGCAGGTAGGCGGTAATTAACCAGGTCCAGACGAACATCGGCATCTTCAACAAGGTCATTTCCGGGGTACGCATGTTGATGATCGTTACGATGACGTTGATCGCGCCCATGATCGAGCTGAAGCCCATCAGGTGGACGGAGAAAATCAGGAACGGAAACGCATCGCCCGTCTGCAGAACCAGCGGCGGGTACATCGTCCAGCCACCGGCCGGTGCGCCACCTGGCATGAACAGTGTCGACAACAGCATTGTGAAGGCGGCAGGCAGAATCCAGAACGACCAGTTGTTCATGCGTGGCAGCGCCATGTCAGGCGCGCCGATCATCAACGGGACCATCCAGTTGGCGAGACCCACAAAGGCCGGCATAACGGCGCCGAAAATCATGATCAGCGCGTGCATCGTGGTCATCTGGTTGAAAAACTCGGGATGCACGAATTGCAAGCCCGGGCTAAACAGCTCTGAGCGAATGACCAGGGCCATCGAGCCACCGACAAAGAACATGATCAGACTGAAGATCAGGTACATGTTGCCGATGTCTTTGTGGTTCGTCGTGAACAGCCAGCGCTTGATGCCTTTGGCTGGTCCGTGGTGATCGTGGTCGTCGTGGCTCGCGGCTGCGTCCGTCACTGCAGTACTCATCAATCTATCTCCAGCAGCGCGCCCAACATCGGGCCCGCCGGTATTCCAAACTGTTAGTTAGCGGCGACTGGCGCCGTGTTGCCCTGCTCTGCGGCCAGCCAGGCAGCGAATTCTTCCGGCTCAACCACTTCAACGACAACGGGCATATAGCCATGGTCCTTGCCGCACAATTCCGCACACTGTCCGCGGAACGTCCCGGTTTCCTCTGCGCGGAACCAGATTTCATTCATATAGCCGGGGATTGCGTCTTTCTTGATCGAAAGCTCCGGAACCCACCATGCATGAATAACGTCATTGGACGTCAGCAGTACTCGAACCTTGCTGCCTTTGGGCACAACGAGTGGCCGGTCTACTTCAAGCAGGTAGTTATCGACGCTGAACGGGTCAATGCCGGATTGTTTGCGCCGCGCGTCCGCGCTGGTCCGGGCCAGACTGCTGAAGAAGGAAACGTCTTCATTCTGGTAGTTGTAATGCCACTTCCATTGATACCCTGTGACGACAACCGTCATGTCGGGTTTGCGGCTGTCCTCGATTTTGACCAGCGTCTCGGCAGACGGCACTGCCATCACCAGCAGGATGATGATCGGGATGACCGTCCAGACAACTTCCGCCGTAGTGCTGTGCGAGAAGCTGGCGGGTTGCACGCCCTGTGATTTCCGATGTTTGAACATGGAGTAGATCATCACACCGAATACACCGAAGCCGATGGCAACACACCACCAGAACACCATCATGTGCAACCCGTAGGTTTCCACACTCAATTCGGTTACGCCTTTCGGCATGTTCAGCGTCCAGTCCGCGAAGGCATTGCCGGCTAACAGTAGTCCGGCCGCGCTGAGGCACAGTTTTCGTATCATCGAAGCTTCACCCGGTGACGCGTGTCACCCAAAATTCCATCCAGTACGTAAGTCACACGTTGCATCTTTACCAAGCACGGCGAAGTAAACGTACGCCGATAGCCACCGCAGCCAGTTGTCATGCTCTGGCTGTGATTCACCGCAAAACCGTACCGCCAACTTCGGCTGTCAGGCCAAAATCACGAGTCGGTTTCAGGGTGGCAAGTCCGGGTACCTTTGGCTCCGCTCAGTGTTCGAAGGCTTTAAACCTGCGCGCGGGTACCCGGCAGTTCCGCTGCCCGGCATCCAATGTCGATGCCGGCTGGTCAAAAAGCCAGCGAAGTTTACTGAAAGCGGGTTCGGCTTGCAAACAGCCGGGCGCTTGGTGCACGAGACAAATTATTTCATTAACAACCACTTAGCCGGACGACCTGATTTGGCTTGTGGAAAGTTTCCGGCAAACCTAGCGACCGCGGCGGCGGCCGCGCAAATCATCGACGCTGAAACTGAACTCGTCGTCCTTGGGAAGCGGACCGCCACCCCAGGCGTGCCCGTACACCATTTCCAGCGTAAGCCTAAGTCGCTGCTCATGAAATTGACTTTGCAGCGCATCTTTGACGCGGCCAAATCGTTGTTTGCCGGTCAGCGTGCGGCGGCGTCCGGCCAGCGTATTTCTTGCACCGGTCACGGTCAGGTCGCGAAACAGGGCGCGGGTGTCGGTGTACTCGAGGTGCAAATGGTCGATATCCAGCACCGGATCGCGCAAACCTTCGCGCACCAGTGTGTCGCCAAGGTTGTGCATATCCGCAAATTCCCGCACATGCGCCGCCTCATCGCCCTCGAATGCATTCCGCAGTTCGCGCAGGCTGTCAGGGCCGAGGGCGGAAAACGCAAACAGCCCGTCTTTGCGCAAAACGCGGGCGACATCGTGCAGCAGTTGCGGCAAGTCGGCGATCCAGGGCAGCAACAGGTTGGCAATCACCACGTCCATGCTCCCGTCTTTCAGGGGGATGGCCTGCGCATTTGCCTGCAGCACCCGGTTGCGCGAAAACAAGGAGCCAGCGCGGCGGTTGTGTTGCAGCATGTTGTGGGACAGGTCGAGGCCGAACAGCTGACTGCCGCGAAAGCGTTTCCCCAGTTCGCGATTCAGCGCGCCTTTACCCGCGCCAAGAATCAGCACCCGCTCTACCTTGAGTTGCATGGGTTGCAGCCGCTCAAGCAGGCCTGCCCGGCTGGTGGCGAACAGGAACTCGGCCGCGTCACTGTCGTCCGCGCTGCGGTCAAAGCGTCTCCGCACGTCTCGCTGACGCGGTGTTTCTGTGTCTGGCGTGTTCATGGCGGGCGCTAGCATACGGGCATTGCTCGCGTACCGCGATATGCCCGGACGGTGAACTATCTGCCCTTGCTGCCGGGAAATGCGAATCGCGGTACCGGTTGCGGTCTGCGAGGATCGGCGCATGCGTATCGGCGCCCTGCCAGTTCCCGGCTTACCGACAGTCTGTGTCTTTTGCGCGCAGCCGGTTAGTCACGGGCGGCTCTGTGAAGGCTGTCGCAAGGATCTCCCGGCGCTCGGCCCCGCGTGCCCGCTTTGCAGCGAGCCCATGCCGCGGGTGACCGCGGCTGACCTGTGCTGCGGTCGCTGCCAGCAACGCCCGCCGCCGTGGACCCGATGCCGCGCGGCCCTGCCCTATGAATGGCCCGTGGACGCCGCATTGAAAGCGTTGAAGTTCTCGGCACAACTCGCGTTTGCGGCGGCGTTCGCGGAGCTTATGCTGCCGTTATTGCGTCGCGAATTCGCGGCCGTCGATGCCCTGCTACCGGTTCCGTTGCACCGTTGGCGACAGGCGTTGCGCGGTTTTAATCAAGCAGAAGAACTTTGCCGGCCGCTGGCCCGTGCGACAGGGCTGCCGGTTGCAACCGCTGTGCGGCGGGTTCGTGCCACCGAGGCGCAGAGCGGGCTCGGACGGGCGGCTCGCCGGCGCAATCTGCGTGCTGCCTTTGCACTGGCCGCACCCCTGAAATGCCGATACCCACTGTTAGTCGACGATGTCATGACCACGGGCGAGACCTGCTGGCAGCTCAGTCTCTTGCTGCGTGCCCATGGTGCCGAACAGGTCGGAGTACTGACGGTTGCGCGCGCCGCGAACGGACGTCAGCCAGGCAGTGGTGTCTCGAAGGTGTAGTGCAGGACGATGCCGATGAACACCACCATACCGATATAGTGATTGTGCAGAAACGCCTTGAAACAACCGTCACGGTCCCGTTTCCGCGCCAGCCATTGGTGCCAGGCCATCATCAACGCCGCGATCATCAACGCGGCGAAGTACCACGGGCCAAGCTCCGCCATGTTGCCGGCAAAAATCAGCGCCATCAGCATGAGCCCCTGCAGTGCGCCGATGATAAACAGGTCGGCATCGCCAAACAGGATTGCGGTGGATTTCACGCCGATCTTCAGATCGTCCTCGCGGTCCACCATGGCGTAGAAGCTGTCGTAAATCGTCGCCCAGATAAGGGCCGCAAGAAAGATGATCCAGGCGAGTTGCGGCGTTTGTCCGGTCTGGGCAGCAAACGCCATCGGCACAGCCCAGCCAAATGCCGCGCCAAGGAAAAACTGCGGTACCGAAATGAAACGTTTGATGAACGGGTACACGATGGTCAGGCCGGCGCCGACCACGGCGAGGATCTGTGCCTGACTGTTGAGCATGGAGGCGAGCCCGATCGCAATCAATGACAACGCGACGAACAGCGCGAGGGCTTCCAAAGGCGCGACGGCGCCGCTGGGAATGGGTCGGTTGCGGGTCCGTTCGACGTAAGGGTCGATGTTGCGATCGGCGAAGTCATTGAGCACACAGCCGGCGGCCCGCATGACCACCACGCCGAGTACAAACACGATAAACAGTCCGGAATCGGGATGGCCTTTGCCGGCCAGCCACAGCGCCCACAAGGTTGGCCACATCAACAGCCAGATCCCGATAGGACGGTCCATGCGCATCAGGACCAGGTAATTGCGGAGCTGACTGAGCAAGGCCGCGTTGCCCGAGCTGCGGTTCACGGGGTTGTTGGTATTCATTGCAGCGAGAGTGTACTGAAATCCGCGATTGCGGCCAGTGTGGATACGCGGTGAGGCAGGCGCAAGCCGCTCAAACCTTGCCGTAACGGCCGGCATCGGCGATCCAGCGGCGTACCAGTGCACTCGCTGTCGCCGGGTTTTCCCGCAGTATGGTTTGCGCTGTCTTTTGTACCTTGGGCATCAGTTCGCCGTCGCGGGCGAGGTCGGCAATGCGGTATTGCGGCAGTCCGGTCTGGCGCGTACCCAATAACTCTCCCGGCCCACGAAGTTCGAGATCGCGCTGCGCGACGATGAAGCCGTCGTTGGTATCGCGCAAAACACCCAGCCGGCTCTTTGCGATCTTGCCGAGCGGTTGTTTGTAGAGCAGCACGCAATGGCTTTGTGCAGCACCGCGGCCCACACGGCCACGCAACTGGTGCAGCTGTGACAGCCCCATGCGTTCCGCATTTTCGATGATCATCAGGCTGGCATTGGGGACATCGACGCCGACCTCAATCACGGTTGTTGCCACGAGCAGATGCAGCTCACCGGCTTTGAACGCGCGCATGACCAGATCACGGGCGGGGCCTTTCATGCGCCCGTGCACGAGCCCGACCTGCAATTCAGGCAACGCTGCACTGAGCTGTGCATGGCTGAGTTCGGCCGCTTGAAAATCCAGCAGTTCTGATTCCTCGATCAGCGGGCAAACCCAATAAGCCTGTTGGCCTTTGGCGCAAGCTTCGCGGACCCGCTCGATGACCTGTTCGCGGCGGCTCTCGGGCAGCGCTACTGTCGTGACCGGCTGCCGGCCCGGCGGCAGCTCATCAATGATCGACGTGTCCAGATCGGCATAGGCGGCCATCGCCAGCGTGCGCGGGATTGGCGTTGCGGTCATGACCAGCTGGTGTGGTTGCCCGAGTCCGTCAGCACCCTTGTCGCGCAACGCCATGCGTTGGTGAACGCCGAAGCGGTGCTGCTCATCAATCACGATAAGACCCAGTCCGTGAAAGTCGACGCCATCCTGAAACAGCGCATGCGTTCCAATCACCAGTCGGGCAGTCCCATCCGCGATGGCCGCGAGCGACTCGCGGCGTGCCGCTGCGCGCTGACTGCCGGCCAGCCAGCAGGGTTCGATGTCCAGCGGTTCAAACCACGACTGAAAACTTTGCAGGTGCTGTTCAGCCAGCAGTTCCGTCGGTGCCATAACCGCGGCCTGCCGACCACTGCCGATGGCCTGCAAGCATGCCATCGCCGCAACCACGGTTTTGCCCGAGCCAACATCGCCCTGGATCAGGCGCATCATCGGCTGCGCTTTACGCAGGTCGGCGAGTATTTCTTCGATAACGCGGCTTTGTGCACCGGTCATGGTAAATGGCAGGCTGCTCAGGAAGCGGTGGTGCAAGCCCGCATCGTCGGGCAGCGCCGGCGACTTTTCCTGGCTGGCCAACCGACGCAGATTGCGCAGGCTCAGGTAGTGAGCCAGCAGTTCTTCAAAAGCGAGCCGCTGCTGGCAGGGATGTGTGCCGGTTGCCAGCAGCGTCAAGTCAGCATCGACCGGTGGGTGGTGCAGATAGCTCAGTGCCTCGGCAAGCGTTGGCATGTCAAGCTCGTTGCGCAGACTGTCAGGCAGCAGTTCGGCTGGTGGCGAGCGCCGCATGATAGCGACCGCCTGGCTGGCAAGGCTGCGCATCCGGCCTTGCGGCACGCCGTCGGTAATCGGGTAAATCGGCGTCAGTGTATCGCTCGCCAACGGGTTGTTGCCGTCGCGAATGATGCGGTATTCAGGGTGCACCATTTCCATGCCCGCGCTGCCAAGTCGCGCGTCGCCGAAGCAGGCAATATGTACACCGGGCCGGAACTGCGCTTGTTGCTGCGCGGAGAAGTGGAAGAACCGCAAGGTGAGCTGACCACTGCCATCCGCAATACGAACCAGCAGACTGCGCCGGCCCCGAAATACGGTTTCTGCCAGCAGGACCTCACCACAAACCAGGCTGCGGGTCCCCGGCAACAGCTCGCCGATACGCCGGACCGTTGTGCGGTCTTCGTAGCGCAGCGGCAGCAGGAACAGCAGGTCTTCGACGTTTTCCAGGCGCAGCCTGGCGAGCTTCTGGACGAGAGCCGGACCAACCCCTTTGAGTGTCGTCAGTGCGGCATGCAGGGGTTGGTCGGCCACGTTAGCAAATCAGTTCAGCGGGCGGCCAGAACAGCCTCGGCCTCGATGTCCGTGCCCTTCGGCAGACTGGCGACGCCGATGGCGGCGCGGGCTGGATAAGGTTCGGTGAAGTACTCTGCCATGACTTCGTTGACGGTGGCGAAATTGCTGAGATCAGTCAGGAAGATATTCACTTTGACGATGTCATCGCTCGAGCCACCAGCGGCTTCGCAAATAGCCGTCATGTTCTTGAACACCTGGTGTGCGCGTGCGGCAAAGTCACCCTCAACAATTTCCATGCTTGCCGGATCTAGCGGCAACTGCCCGGACATGAACACGAGTCCGTTTACTTCTACTGCCTGCGAGTAGGTGCCGATGGCGGCAGGCGCGTTATCACTGTGTATGACTTTCCTGGACAAGACTGTCTCCTGAGGTTTTCTTATGGGTTAACTGGTTCTAGGCGCAGTCGCGGGTGACGCGAGCCACGTTCGGCATTGTACGTACACGCCGCATGATGTTCGCGAGATGCGTACGATCCCTGATCGTAATCAGGAACGTCAGCTCGGAACAGTCTTCGTGCCGATCTCCGACCGATACCTGTTCGATATTGGAACCGGCATCGGCAATCGTGGCGGCCACTTCGGCGAGTACGCCGGTGCGGTTGATCGTTTCGATCCGGATCTGGGTGGTGAAATCGCGTTGCAATTCCTTTTCCCAGTCAACCGAGATCCACTTGTCGGGTTGCTTGCGAAAGTTCGACAGGTTGCCGCAATTATTGCGGTGAATCACGATACCGCGGCCGGTGCTCAAATAGCCCATAACCTCGTCACCCGGAATCGGGTAGCAACACTTGGCGTAGGTGACGACGAGGCCTTCGGTACCGGATATCGTAAGGCTGGCTTTGGCATCCGTTTTTTCGCCGTCATCACCGATGCCGAGCAATATACGCGCCGTTAATGGTGCGAGTCGTTCTCCCAGCCCGAGTTGTTCGTACAGGCCTTCCGGGCTGTCGAGGCCGAGTTCATTAAGTGCTTCGCGCATCCGGACCTTGCCGATCTTGCGCAGTGATGAGCCCAGGTCCTTGAGCGAACGATCCAGCAAACGCTTGCCGAGGTCGGTGGATTCGCTTGAGCGCATTTGCTTCATGTACAAGCGAATGGCCGAGCGCGCCTTTGCCGTGGTGACAAAAGTGACCCAGTTGGGGTTTGGCTTGGCGCCGCGCGCCGTGACGATCTCGACGGTCTGGCTGTTCTGCAACTGGGTGCGCAAGGGCACCAGGTTGCGATCAATCTTGGCCGCAACACAGCGATTGCCGATGTCGGTATGGACGGCGTAGGCGAAATCGACGGTGGTCGCGCCTTTCGGCATCGGCATGATGTCGCCTTTGGGCGTGAACACGTAGATCTTGTCCGGGAACAGGTCAACTTTCACGTTCTCCAGGAACTCTTCCGAGCTGCCCTGCTCCTGGATTTCCACCAGCCGAGATAACCATTCGCGCGCCCGTCGCTGTGGCGTAGCGCTGGATTTGTCTTCGGCCTTGTATTGCCAGTGTGCGGCAACGCCGGACTCTGCCACGCGGTTCATCTGCACGGTGCGAATCTGCACTTCGAGCGGCATTCCTTTCGGACCAAACAGGGTTGTGTGCAGTGATTGGTAGCCGTTGATCCGCGGAATCGCGATGTAATCCTTGAAGCGACCGGGCATGGGCTTGTACAGCCCGTGCACGATGCCAAGTACGCGATAGCAGGTGTTGACGTCGTGCACCACGATACGAAAACCGTACACGTCGACGATGTCGTTCAGCAGGCGCTTCTTCTCCGCCATCTTCTTGTAGATGCTGTAGAGGTGCTTCTCGCGGCCGATCACTTCGCCGTCGATCTGCTGTTCCTGGAGCGATTTGCGTATGCGATCTGCCATTTTGCGCAGCATCTGGCGTTGATTGCCTTTCGCTCTGCGCAGCGCTTTCTCAAGAACACGGTAACGGTAGGGGTACAGGTAGCGCATGCCGAGGTCTTCGAGATCGACCTTCATGCGGTTTATGCCCAGGCGATTTGCAATCGGCGCGTAAATCTCAAGCGTTTCGCGGGCGATGCGTGCCTGCTTGTCGCGCGGCATGGAGTCCAGCGTACGCATGTTGTGCAGGCGGTCTGCGAGCTTCACGAGGATCACACGGATGTCCTCGATCATCGCCAGCATCATCTTGCGGAAGCTTTCGGCCTGCGCTTCGGCGCGGCTGTTGAACGGCATCTGGTCGAGCTTGCTGACGCCGTCGACCAGGGTCGCGATCTCGCTGTCGAATTCCTTCTCGAGGTCGGCGATGCCGGTCTCGGTGTCCTCGACCACGTCATGCAGGATCGCGGCCGCTATGGCCTGCGCGTCCATGTGCATGTCGGCGAGGATGCTGGCGACCGCAACGGGGTGCGAAATATAGTCTTCACCACTGCGCCGCCGCTGGCCCTCGTGGGCGGCAGCGCCAAAGCGGTACGCTTTAACGACCAGCTTTATCTGATCAGGGGTGAGGTAGGTGCGCAGTTTGACCAGCAGCTGCCGCAGACCGTGGTCACGGCGGGCAGCGCGGCCCGGCAATTTGGCAAGAATGGATGCGGCGTAGTCCATGCTTCATGTTACCTGCAGTTGGGGCTGGCCGCGGCACCCGTTTTGCAGTCAGTCTCCGATTGAAATGCCTCGCATGGGCATGATGTCGTCATTGCTTTCGGGTTGCATGAAGTCGTCGACAGGCGGCTGTTCGATTTCCTCAAGAATAGACGGCGTGATATGGCCGCCGGCAATTTCGCGCAATGCGAGTACCGTCGGCTTGTCATTTTCAAGTTCGACCAGGGCATCTGAGCCATGAGCAATGCGGCGCGCGCGCTTGGCGGCGACCAGCACCATTTCAAAGATGTTGTCGATGTTGTGCAGGCAGTCCTCGACCGTAATTCGGGCCATGGGGGTCATTCTCCGTTGCCGGCTCGTGCCGGGTTTTTCGCAAAGACCGGCCAGTTTACAGGATTGTTGCGGAATTACGCCAGAATCTTTTCGATCAGCGGACGCATGCGAGCACTGCGGCAGTGCTCGCAATCCCCGCGCAGCACGGCTTCGAGTTCGTCAACGGCACGGTCGAGGTCATCGTTGACGATGCAGTAGTCGAATTCGTTCCAGTGCGACATATCACTGAGGGCGTCGCGCAGGCGGCGCTCGATGACCGCGTCGCTGTCCGTCTGGCGGTCCCGCAGGCGGCGCTCCAGTTCGGCACGCGACGGCGGCAGGATAAAAATCGTAATGCACTCCGACATGGACTCCCGGACCTGCTGCGCGCCCTGCCAGTCGATCTCCAGTAACACGTGGTGGTCATTTGCCAGGTGTTTCTCGACCTGCTGGCGGCTGGTGCCGTAGTAATTGTCGAAGACCAGTGCCGATTCCAGCAGCTCGCCCTTTTCTTGCAGGTCGTGGAAATCTGTAAGGTTCACGAAGAAATAATCCCTGCCATCTTCCTCGTTTCGTCGCTTCTGGCGTGTGGTGTAGGACACCGAGAAGCGGATGTCAGGGTTTCGCGCGACTAATTTCCTGACCAGCGTAGTCTTGCCTGCGCCTGAAGGCGCGGCTATGACAAACAGCCGTGCTGCGGGCGCCTCGTTGGCCGCTACGCCGGAGTGCTTGAGTCTGTTGCTGGTCATGCTCACTCGATGTTCTGGATTTGTTCGCGCATCTGTTCTATCAGCACCTTGAGATCAACCGCGGCCCGGGTGGTGTCCGTATCCGCTGATTTCGAGCCCAGCGTGTTGGCTTCGCGGTTCAGTTCCTGCATCAGGAAGTCCAGCCGGCGACCCACGGGTTCGCTGGCGGCGAGGTTCTGGCGGATTTCGCTGATATGGCTTTCCAGCCGGTCCAGCTCCTCGTCGACGTCCAGTTTCTGGCTGATCAGCGCCAGTTCGACCTCAAGTCGCGCCGGATCGGCGGCAACATCGAGCTTTGCGATTCGCTCCCGTTGCTTGTTCCGTACCCGTGTCAGCACTTCGGGCATGCGGGCCCGCACGCTGCTGGCGATGTTCAGGATTTCGTCGCAACGCGAGCTGAGCATGTCTTCAATACGGCCGCCTTCGCTCGCCCGCATCGTGTTGAGCGCGCTGAGCGTCGTGGCCAGCAACTCGCTGCCGGCGGCAAACAGCGGCTCGACCTCCAGCGGCGGTTCTTCGACGACGCCGGGCCAGCGCAACACGTCCAATGGATCCATGGGCCGCGTGTCCGGGAGCAGTGTCGCCAGTTCGGCCGTGCGTTCTGCCAGCCGGCTCAGCAGTTCGTGATTGAGCATCAGGCCGCGTTCACTGCTGGTTGCGCGCCGGAAATGCAGGTGGCAGTCCACTTTGCCGCGCTGCAGTTGGCTGCTAACTTGTTGTCGCAGTTCGGATTCTTTGGGGCGCAGTTCCTCGGGTAGGCGGAACTGCACGTCCAGGTAGCGATGATTGACGGCCCGGATCTCGCAGGTCAGCGTGCCCAATGGCGACTCGGCGATTTGCCGGGCAAAGCCGGTCATACTGTGCAACATTCACTAACCCCTGATAAATTGGCCCGCCTCGGAAACTGTTGTTCGGGTCACAGACTGGCGGTCCCGTCCGACCTCATACTCGGGATCGTGCTGTGCGGGAGCCTGCGGCGGCCATACTAATGGAAGCTCGGGGCCCGGCGAAACATTTGATCACTGACGGCATTCGCTGCCGGCGAATTCTTCGACAAGAGAGAAGCGATAGTCAATGCAGGAATTATCGACAGCTGAGCTGCACTGCCAGAGAGGCATTGCCGGTCGGAACGGGCACGACAACATTGCAGAATCCCATGCAGATTGAATACAGCAAGGTCTCAGCGATCGGTGATCGGCAGGACAATCAGGACCGTGCGGCCATCGTTGTTGCCGAGAATGCCGCGCTGATGCTGGTGTTCGATGGCATGGGTGGTCACTCCGACGGCGCGTTGGCGGCCGAAACCGGCATCCGGGTTGTGCAGGACCTGTTCACCAAGATGCCGCTGCCTATCTTTGATCCACAAGGTTTTCTTTACATGGCGCTGGCACGCGCGCACGACGAGATTGTCGCGCTGGGCGCCGATATCGGTGTCGACTTTCGGCCCCGGGCCACTTGCGCTGTTTGCCTGGTGCAGGAATCAGGCAGCTACTGGTGCCACATCGGCGACAGCCGCATCTACCTGATGCGCAATGGCCAGCTGGTGCAGCGTTCGCGCGACCACAGCCACGTCGAAGTGCTGATCCAGGAAGGGGCAATAACGGAGGCTGAAGCGCTCGATCACCCGATGCGGAATTTCGTTGAGTGCTGCCTGGGCGGTGATGCACCCGTTCCGGACATGACTCTGACCCGGAAACTGCCGCTGCAACCGGGTGACGTACTGCTGGCTTGCAGTGACGGTCTGTGGTCGGGGCTCAGCGATGCCGAGATCGCACGACTGGCGACCCTGCCGGACAGCGAACTGGGCGACAATCTCAAGTCGCTGAGCGTCAAGGCGCTGACCGCCAATTCGCCTTACAGCGATAACACGACCGGCACCGCATTGAGGTTCATAGCGCCTTAAGTGTGAAACCGCGCGTCTGCGCTGTGTTTTTCAGTAAACTGTGCGCCTGCAACACCCGCCTGCCACCGTCACGGTGGCCTTTTGTCTTTTATTCCATCTCAGGAGCAAGCGATGCGACCCAGTGGCCGCGCAGCCAACGATTTACGAACCGTGCGATTTACCGCGGACTTTACCCGGCATGCGGAGGGCAGCGTGCTGGCCGAGTTTGGCGATACCCGGGTGTTGTGCACCGCCAGTGTCGAGCGGCGCGTGCCGCCATGGATGCGCGGTCAGGGCAGCGGCTGGGTAACCGGCGAGTACGGCATGTTGCCGCGCTCGACGCATACCCGCTCCGGGCGTGAAGCGGCGCGCGGCAAGCAAAGCGGGCGTACCCAGGAAATTCAGCGACTGATCGGCCGCTCATTGCGGGCAGCGACGGACCTTGAAGCGCTGGGTGAGCGCACGGTCACGCTCGACTGCGATGTGCTGCAGGCCGACGGCGGCACTCGCACCGCGGCCATCAGTGGCGCTTTCGTGGCGCTGAGTATCGCCATGAAACGTCTGTGTGCGACCCGTGAACTCAAGCGCAACCCGCTGCACGGGCAGATTGCGGCCGTGTCCGTCGGCATTTTCGATGGCACGCCGGTACTGGATCTCGACTACGCGGAAGATTCCAGTGCCGAGACCGACATGAACGTGGTGATGAACGAGGCCGGCCACTTTATCGAAGTGCAAGGCACGGCCGAGGGCCATGCTTTTTCTCGCGCGGAATTCGCAACGCTGCTTGATTTGGCGACTGATGGCGTGAGTACGATCATGGCCTTGCAGAATGCCGTGCTGGAATCGGTCTGAGACAAGCTGATGCCTTCTGTTCCACAGCGTGTGGTCATTGCTAGCGGCAATCGCGGCAAGCTTCGCGAAATCGCAAGCCTGCTGGCACCGCTCGGGATTGAGGTGTGCGCCCAGACGGATTTCGCTATCCCCGAAGCGGTGGAAGACGGCGACAGTTTTGTTGCCAACGCGCTGCTCAAAGCGCGCCACGCCGCGCGCCTTACCGGGCTGCCGGCCATCGCGGACGATTCAGGGCTGGCGGTGGACGCGCTGCACGGCGCGCCTGGCGTGTACTCGGCCCGCTACGCCGGGCCTGATGCCAGCGACGATGACAATATCGACAAACTGCTGCATGAGCTGGGCGATCGTCCGGCCGCAGAGCGCGGTGCGGGCTTTCATTGTGCCGCTGTTTTTGTTGCCAGTGCCGGCGACGAGTCGCCGCTGATTGAGGAAGGCGTGTGGCGTGGACGGATCGCCGCGGCTCGCCGCGGTGCGGGCGGCTTCGGCTACGACCCTGTGTTTTTCGATCCCGAGCTGGCGCGCTGCGCGGCGGAACTGAGTGCAACCGAGAAGAATGCGCGCAGTCATCGCGGCAAGGCGTTTCGTGCCTTGTCTGACGGACTGGCGAAGCGGTGGGCCTGATGCCGCCGCTGGCGCTGTACCTGCATCTGCCGTGGTGCGTCAAGAAATGCCCCTACTGCGACTTCAACTCCCACACGGCGGGCCCGGCCATCCCGCGTGAGCGTTACGTCAAGGCGCTGCAGCGAGACTTGCGCTACGAAGCACCGCAAGCGGAAGACCGGGTGGTCAGCAGCCTGTTCATCGGCGGCGGTACGCCCAGCCTGTTCAGCGGCGCTGAGATTGGTCAGCTGCTGGACTCCGTTCGGGAGCACTTCGTCCTGGCCGACGACATTGAAGTGACGATGGAAGCCAATCCGGGCACGGTTGAACGCCACAACCTTGCCGGCTATCGTGAAGCTGGCGTCAACCGTTTATCCTTGGGGGCCCAGAGCTTCAGCGCGGATGCCCTGACACGGCTGGGTCGAATTCACGGTCCGGGTGAGATTACCCAGGCGGTCGCTGACGCGAGGGCGGCGGGTTTCGACAACCTGAATCTCGACCTGATGTTCGCGCTGCCGGGGCAGACGCTGGCCATGGCGCTGGCTGACCTTGCGCAGGCGGTCGCATTGGCACCCGAGCATCTGTCGTTCTACCAGCTTACGCTGGAGCCGAACACCGTGTTTCATCAGCGGCCGCCCGCGGAACTGCCGGACGACGAGCTGAGCTGGGATATGCAAGAGGCCGCGTTCAGGCACCTGGAGCAGGCGGGCTACCGACGCTACGAAATTTCGGCGTTCGCCCGTAACGGCAAGAGCTGCCGGCACAACCGCAATTACTGGACGTTCGGTGATTACCTTGCGGTTGGGGCGGGGGCGCACGGCAAAGTGACCGACCGGGCCGGCAGGATCTGGCGTTACAAGAAACCAGCCCACCCACAGACCTATATGGAATGCGCCGAGCGGGATGACCTCGCCCGGCACCCGTTGGTGCGCGTCGCCGAGGCCGATCTGTTGTTCGAGTTCATGCTGAATGCCTTGCGCCTGCCGGATGGCTTTGCCGAGCGAGTATTCGAAGAGCGGACCGGCCTGTCGTTCGATGTTGCGCGGCCTGGCGTGGCCGAGCTTGCTGATCGCGGCCTGATGCAGGCGGCAGGGTCAGCAACCTGGCGGCCTACCCCGTTGGGTCTGCGTTTTCTGAACGAATTGCAGGCCCACTTTTTACCGTCCGCAGAGGCGATCGCGTAAGGGCGGCCGTGTGCGCGGGATGTTCCACGCAGTTACCGTTATGCACAAGCCTGACCTTAAGCGGCGTTTTTAGCATAATCATGACCGTTGCTCAGTGCGCCCCTGCGGAAAGGATGATAAACCATTGTTTTTATTCGTATTAATAAATTGGACACAAAGTAGACATTCTAATGCCGGGGCTTTAAAAATGCCCACTTAGCGCATTCACTCAATTTTCTTCCACAACCTTATCCACAGGTTTTGTGGATAACGCGAAGCCCGCTGCAGGGGGCTTGCAGCCTCAGGCGCTTCGCATTATGCTACGCGACCTTTTTGTACCGCGCTGCCACGCCGGAGAACCGAAATGAAAGCCGAGATTCACCCGAACTACAGCGAAACCAAAGTTGCTTGCAGCTGCGGCAACGAGTTCATTACCCGTTCGACCCTCGGCGAGGATCTGGCTATCGAAGTTTGTTCTGCCTGCCATCCTTTCTACACCGGCAAACAGAAGATTCTTGATACCGGTGGCAGGGTCGACAAGTTCCGTCGCAAGTACGGCATGGGCTCCAAAGCCGCGTCCGCAGAGTAACCCGTCGCGCGTTTCGCCCGATCCCGTCGCGGATTTGGGCAACGGCCACCACCGCGGATGACCAGGCGCTGGCAATCAAGGCTGCGCCTGGACGCTATAGCCGCTGTCATTGCAGGAGAAACTACCGCGACGTGGTAGCTCTCCGGGCCTCGTCTGACCGATAATCGGACCCCGGTATACTGTTCCCGGGGTCGTTCTACACGAGCGCCTGCAAGGCGCAGTTTCGTGATGTTAGGTCGGTCACGCAGTTTGCTGCGGACCAACGATTGAGGATGATAATGAGTAAAGACGTTTATACGCTGACGAGAAATGACGGTAGTGATCCAACGGAACTGCCGATTCACAAAGGAACCATGGGGCCGGATGTTGTCAACATCAGCAGCCTGTATCAGCAAGAAGGTGTCTTTACCTACGATCCCGGTTACGGCGCGACAGGTTCCTGCGAGAGCAAGATCACGTTCATCGATGGTCAGAAGGGCATATTGCTGTATCGCGGTTACCCGGTAGAGCAGCTCGCTGCCAAATCCAACTTCATGGAAATCTCGTACCTGCTCTTGTACGGCGAGTTACCGACCAAGGAACAGTTGGCGCGTTTCGATACTTCCATCCGTACGCACACGATGCTTAACGAGGGCATGCTGCGATTCTTCACCGGGTTCCGTTACGACGCGCACCCGATGGCGATGTTATCGGCAGTCGTTGGCTCCATGTCGGCGTACTACCACGACACGATGGACATCAATAACCCGGATGCGCGTGAAGTGTTTGCTCACCGCATTCTGGCCAAGATGCCAACCATCGCCGCTGCTGCCTACAAGCACACCTGCGGCCAGCCTTTTGTCTACCCACGCAACGACCTCGGTTACTGCGAAAACATGCTGCAAATGTTTTTCGCGGTTCCCGCCGAGCCGTATGAAATCAATCCGGTAGCGGCGGAAGCCCTCGATCTGTTGTTCATATTGCACGCGGATCACGAACAGAATTGTTCCACATCGACAGTGCGGATGGCCGGCAGCTCGGGCGCCAATCCGTATTCGGCTATCGCCGCGGGCATTTCGGCCCTGTGGGGGCCGGCGCACGGTGGCGCTAACGAAGCGGTATTGCGCATGCTGGAGGCTATCGGTGATGTGAAAAATATTCCGAAGTTCGTTGCCAAGGCCAAAGACAAGAACGACCCGTTCCGCCTGATGGGTTTCGGCCATCGCGTTTACAAGAACTTCGATCCGCGGGCGACGATCATCCGCGAGATGTGCCACAAGGTTCTGAAACAGATGGGGCGCACCAATTCGCCGCTGTTCGATCTTGCCCTGGAACTGGAGCAAGTTGCGTTGAAGGACGAATACTTCATCGAGAAAAACCTGTACCCGAACGTGGATTTCTATTCCGGCATCATTTACCGCGCGTTAGGCATCCCGACGTCAATGTTCACGGTGATGTTCGCCATCGGCCGGACGGTTGGCTGGACAGCGCACTGGCGCGAAATGATTACCGACCCCAACGGTCGGATCAGCCGCCCGCGGCAGCTCTACACGGGCGAGCCGACCCGCGACTACGTGTCGATCGATCAGCGCTAAGCAGCGCGACTCCAATAAAAAAACCCCGCTGCGGCGGGGTTTTTTTTGCCCGCTTGCCGGGCTTTCGCGCCAGACCGAATCAGTAAGCGGGCTCTTCCAGCAAGCGGCGTACGGCGTCGCTGTCAGCCCGGCGCATTGGCTTGCCATCAACAGGGCTGATGGGCGCCTGCCTTATTCCGTCAAACGGAAACACCGTGGCTTCTATCAGCGCGTTGTCATGCTCGAAGCGAAACGCTGCGTA
Source organism: Woeseia oceani (assembly GCF_001677435.1). GTDB lineage: Bacteria > Pseudomonadota > Gammaproteobacteria > Steroidobacterales > Woeseiaceae > Woeseia > Woeseia oceani. Next base: position 3,995,091 of record NZ_CP016268.1, on the reverse strand, counting down.
AGTTTCCGCTTGCTTACGCCGGCTTTTCAGGCGCCGTTCAAAAGGCTTGTACGCAACGGACACCTTATCCAGAGCGATGGCAACCAGCTCCGGCGTGTCCGTAAAGACGTGCAAATTGACTGCGGCAGTTTCGCTTGCGGTACCGTTCAACACGGGGCCTACCAGGCGGGGTGAAAAATCGCTGAGTACATTCATTGCAGACACTGCTGCCCGGCGCAGTGTCTGTAACAGGCTGGAGTGCGATTCACGACCAAACAAGGCGAGGTGCTCGCTGACAGCCTGTTCGATTTCGGGGTTGCCGGGCAGCGAGCCGCGCGCACTCATCCCGAGTCGTTCGGCAGCTTTGGTTTTTGCGAGGCGGTAATCCTGAATGCCCTGATCGCAAATTATGCGGGCCGCTTCCTGCGCCAGCATCTGGCGTGCACGATCCTGCCCGATGACGCCTCGTCTGCTCATATCGTAAAGGTCACCTCTGTGCACCCTGACAATGCGGCCAGTGTAGTACGCGCCTTTGCCGCGAACCAGCGTTGTTCTGCTACCGCTGGAAAATAACGTCGCCGGACGGTGGCAGCTCTTCGTCGAATTGGTAAGCGTCATCCTGATTGAAGATGTCTTCCTGCTCTTCTGCCTGTTGGCAAACCGGTACGTGTCCGACCCGGAAAATTTCGAACATCGCGTCACTGGGCGGCACACGTGTATCTGCCGGGCAGCCGGATGTTTTCGATATTCGCACGGTGACGATGCCCTCGGGCATCGGCAGCTGATTGTTGGGTGCGCCTTGCAGCGCTCTCTTCGCAAATTCAATCCACACCGGCAGCGCGGTCCGTGAACCCTCTTCGCCCGGTCCCAGTGGGTCGTAATTGTCGTAGCCAATCCAGACTATCGATGACATGTCGCCGTTAAAGCCGGCAAACCAGGCGTCACGGCGATCATTCGACGTACCGGTCTTGCCGGAAAGGTCTCGGCGTCCCAGTACCCGTGCACGGCGCCCGGTGCCGCGATTGATCACGTCGCGCATCATGTCGGCAACGATATAGGCGTTTTGCGCGCTGATGATGCGCGGTGCGAGATTGACGCCCTCGTACAGCGACGGCTCCTCGCTGGCATCCGGCCGGTAGGTCTCGGCGACCTCCACCATGTTCAGCAGGGCAAGCTCCTGACTGCGCTCAACCTGTTCCGGCGAGACTGTCTCCGCGATGTCACCGGCGACCGCCGCCTCCGAACGGTCCAGTGTGGCAATGCTATCCGGCTCGCCAGGTACACCAAGTTCGGCGAACTCGTCGACTTCGTCCGCGATCGTCTCTGCGGGCGGCTCTTCGACAGGCTGGCAGCGTTCGCAGACTACGGCCGGCGCTGCGCGATAGAGTTCTTCATTGTTGGGCCCGAAAATTCCATCAATCACGTACGGCTTGACGGCATAACCCCCATTGGCGAACACGGCATAGGCCTGCGCCATGTCCAGTGGCGTAGCATTGCCACCGCCGAGTGCGAGTGAGCCGTTGCGAATCAGTGTGGCCGGACCGAAGCCAAACGGTTCGAGGTGCCTTAGTGTATTGCCGATCCCCGTGTTGTTCAGCAACAGCCGCACAGAGGCCAGGTTCATAGAGCGCACCAGCGCTTCGCGCATACGTTGTTCGCCGTAGAAGCGTCCCGTGTAGTTAACGGGTCGCCAGACGGCTTCGAGCTCCGAAGAATTGATAACCACGGGTGCATCCAGCAACAGCGTCGCGGCCGTATTGCCGTGCTCCAGTGCTGCCGAATAAATAAAGGGCTTGAACGACGAGCCCGGTTGCCGCGAAGCCTGGTTGGCGCGGTTGTACTTGCTGATTGAGAAGTCGAAGCCGCCGGCGAGACTGGTGATCGCGCCGTCTTTCGGGTCCAGTGAGACTATGGCGCCCTGCACGCGTGGCGCCTGAGCCAGCGCATAACCGCCGGCCTGGATCGGCATGATATGCACGATATCGCCAGGGTTCAGTACCTGGCCGACACTGGTCGGCACCGGGCCGCGACTTTGCCCGTCGATGTACGGCCGTGCCCAGGAAATCCCGTGCCAGGGCAACACGTTCCGCGAGCCATCCTCAAGGACGATGTCGGCACCGTTGTCATCCCGCAGGCGGGTCACCAGCGCGACCAGCAAGCCACCCGGCTTGCTGTAACCGTCGAGTGCCAGCTGCGTTTCTTCCGGCCATTCTGTAAACGGCCGTTCGTGCAGCGCAGGATCAAAGTCGATGCGGTCGATCGGGCCGCGATAACCGCGCCGACGGGTAAACTCCAGCAGGCCATTCTTCAGCGCATACGTGGCGCTGTTCTGCATCCGCGAGTCGAGCGTGGTCACGACTCTGTAGCCGGCGGAGTAGGTGTCTTCGCCGTAGCGTTCGAGCATTTCCCGCCGAACCATTTCCGCAACATACGGTGCAGACAACTCGGTGGCCGTGCCGTGCAGCTGTGACATGACCGGTTCTTCCATCGCCACTCGGTACTCGCTTTGATCAACAAAGCCGAGGTCGAGCATGCGGCCGAGTACGTAGTCGCGACGGATTCGCGCATTGCCGGCGCTGCGAACCGGATTGTAGAAGGACGGTGCGGGCAGTACGCCGGCAAGAATCGCGGCCTCGCTGACACTTATATTACTGAGCGGCTTGCCGAAGTAGACCTGTGCTGCCGCCGCGACGCCATAGGCGCGTTGGCCGAAGAACATCTTGTTCACGAACAGCGCCATGATTTCCTGTTTGCTGAATTCCTGCTCGATCTTCCAGGCCAGGAATGCTTCGCGCAGTTTTCGGCTGAACAGGCGTTCGCGGGTCAAAAAATAGTCGCGGGCCAGCTGCTGGGTGATGGTGCTGCCGCCCTGGCCGCGAGACCCGGAACGCACGTAGTTGACCAGTGCGCGGCCAATACCGATGGGGTCTACCCCGGGGTGGCTGAAAAAGCGGCTGTCTTCGGCGGCGACAAAGGCATTGACCACGTGTGGCGGCAGCTCGTCGAAAGTCACGATTATGCGCCGGCGTTCGCCGACTTCCTCAATCAAGCGGCCGTCACGGCTGAATATGCGCAGCGGGATCTGCAGCGGGATATCCCGGATGGTTTCGGCCGCCGGCAGCCCCGGCACGACGTAGAACCAGGCGCCAATGATGCCGGCGGCAATGCCAAGCGTTCCGCACAGGCTGAGGCCGGTCAGCAGGACCAGCCAGCGCCGCCAGCGAGGGCGGCGAGCGGTGGTGTTGGCAGACTGTTTAGCGGGCTTGGGCATAAAACCGACCGTAATTGCGCGGAATCGTTAAAAAAGAGAGCGAATGAATAGCCGGTCAGCCGTATAATCGAACGGCTTCCAGGCTGTGTCGGAGTGACAGGAATACTATCCGGGGTCGACCAGCGGCGAATAATAGCCAGCAATGAGACTGAGCTGCAATGGCTCGCCAGCAGGCGACAACCGCATTGAACGACGGCCACGAAGCGTCTTGAAGGGGGGCTGACCAGCGAAAACCTGCGCCAGATCGGATTGCGGCGGTCGAACCCGTCTTAGCAAAGGAATGCTGATGCGCTAACCAGTTCACGGAATTGAACGTTGCCGGGGCAGTAGCATTGCGCATCTTGTGTTCGTGAACAAAGTCACGTTTTATTTAACATTTTGTTGATATATAGTTAAATCGTTTTGCTCAGGTCCAACCTAATTTTGGGCCGCAACTTACCGACTTAGAAGGAAAAATAAGGTGCTCTTCCGGAAGAAATCCCAACCTTTGCTGGGCCTGGACATCACGACTTCGTCGGTGAAGCTGATTGAGCTGTCACAAAGTGGCAAACGCTTTCGGGTCGAGTCCTATGCGGCTGAGCCCACGCCGCCAAGTTCGGTCAACGAAAAAGCGATCGTCGATGCCAAAGCGGTCGGTGAGGCTATACGCCGCGCCATCAAGCGGGCAGGCGCCCGGGCAACCGACGCCGCCATCGCGATCAGTGGCGACGCAGCCATTACCAAGGTCATCCAGATGCCCTCCAGCCTGTCCGAGCGCGATCTCGAAGGCCAGGTGGAGATTCAGGCGGACCAGTACATTCCGTTCCCGATGGAAGAAGTCAGTTTCGACTTCGAAGTCGTCGGCGCGAACGAAAATGACCCCGAACTTATGGACGTGTTGCTGGTGGCAACCCGTACCGAGAACGTCGAACAACGCCAGGCCGCGGTGAAAGCCGCCGGACTGACGGCGCAGATCGTCGACGTAGAAGCCTTCGCGCTGGAAAACGCCTGCGCCCTGCTGGCTCACCAGATGCCGGACAACGGCATCGGCCAATCTGTGGCGATTGTGGATATTGGCGCCAGCAGTACTACGTTCAGCGTGTTGCGCGATCTTCGTGTCGTCTATACCCGCGACTTCTCCTTCGGCGGCCAGCAGCTGACTGAAGAGATCATGCGCACCTACGGTTTGTCGATGGAAGATGCCGGTCGCGCCAAGAAACAAGGCGGCTTGCCAAGCAACTACCAGCCGGAAGTACTGGAACCGTTCGTTGACGACATGACCCAACAGGTCAGCCGATCGTTGCAGTTCTATCTCGCCTCGGGCGGCGGTCGCGAACAGCCAGACATGATCCTGGTGTGCGGCGGTTGCGCCAACATACCGGGTATTGCCGATGTGATATCGAGCAGAGTGGGAATTCCGACGGAGATCGGTGACCCGCTCGGCCAAATGAAAATAAGTTCGAAGGCCAAGTCTCAGGGTGTGCATAAGGATGCGACTGCACTGTTGACGGCCTGCGGCCTCGCACTGAGGAGCTTCGACTAACATGCCACGCATTAACCTCCTCCCCTGGCGCGAAGCCGAGCGCAAGAGACGACAACGCGACTTCCTGATTGCCGTTGGCTGTGCAATCGGTGTGGGTGCTTTGGTCTTTGGCCTGCTCGCCTTTGTTTATGGTCAGCGGATCGATCATCAGCTCGAGCGCAACGCGCGTCTCGAAGCCGAGATCGTCGAACTGGAAAAAAGCATTACCGAAATCGACGGACTTGAGCGGCAGAAAGAACGTCTGCTGGCGCGCATGGAAATTATTGAGCGGCTGCAAGGCAGTCGCCCGGAAATCGTCCATTTGTTCGACGAAATCACGCGTCAGTTACCGGAAGGCGTTTACCTCACCGGAATGAAGCAAAGCGGCAAAGACGTGGAGCTTACCGGCATCGCGCAATCGTCGACCCGCGTATCGGCCTTGATGCGGCGCATTGATGCCTCCGAATGGCTTACCGACCCCAGCGTTGTGCGGGTTGAGACCACTGAAGCCGGACCGGGCCGCCAGGCGGAATTCGTAGTGACGCTGAAGCAGATTGAACGCAAGGACGAAGACATGGAGGACGCAGGATGAACCTCGTAGAGGAGCTCAAGAGTCTTGACGTCAATGATGTTGGTCGTTGGCCGCTGCCGTTCCGCGTTGCTGTCATAGTCCTGGCGTTCGTACTGGTGGTTGGCATCGGCTGGTACTACAAGATCAATCAGGACATGGCGCCGCGTTTGCAGCGCGCCCAGTCTGACGAACAGACGCTGCGTGTGACCTTCGAAAACAAACAACGCAAAGCAGCCAACTACGACGCTTACCGCGCGCAATTGACGCAAATGGAACAGTCTTTCGGCACCATGCTGCGCCAGTTGCCGGGTGAAACCGAGATTCCCAGCCTGATTGTCGATATTTCACAAACCGGACTGGCCGCTGGTCTGCAAGAGAAACTGTTCCAGCCGCAGCCCGAAGTACCGAAAGACTTTTACGCTGAGAAGCCGATCAAGATCAGCTTGTCAGGCGGCTACCACGAGATTGCCAACTTCGTGAGCGGCGTCGCTGCATTGCCACGTATCGTGACTCTGCACGACATCATCATTACCCCTGACAACGCAGACAATTTTGACAGGTTGACGATGGAAGTAACGGCCAAGACATACCGGTATCTGGAAGAGGAGGCGGATTGAGAATGAAAGCTTCCTTCAGAATAACGGCACTGACACTGTTCGCGGCCTCGCTGGCTGCTTGCGGCGGCAATATGGATGACCTCAATCAATACATTGATGCCACCAAAGCACGTCCGGGTGGGCGCATAGAACCACTGCCGGAAATCAAGCCATACGAAGTGTTTACCTACGTTGCGGATGCCGAAGGGCATCGTTCGCCATTTGTTCCGGATTCGCCGCAAGCGGCGGCGGGCGGCGTTGGCAATGACACGCGCCCTGATCGGGAGCGCAGTCGCGAGTACCTTGAGGAATTTCCTTTGGATTCCTTGCGCATGGTCGGAACCATGGAGCTCGGTGGTACGAATTACGGCTTGGTGCAAACACCGGCCGGAATTATCGAGCGCGTGGTGCCTGGCAATTACATCGGTCAAAACGACGGACGAATTGTCCGCGTCACGGAATCTGAAATCGAACTGGTAGAGATTATTTCAGACGGGATCGGCGGCTACCTCGAGCGGGAAGCAGCTGTAGTTCTGACGAACTAGTGCCTGAATGAATCTGGGAGTAAAGGGAATGACGTTCAAAAACAAGCCGGCCAACGGCAATAACTTCCGTCGTTCGGTGACGAAATTCACTGTGACGATTCAGGCTGCGTTGCTGCTGCTCACGGGCGCCTATGCGACTGCGCAGGAAGACGGAAACCAACTGCAGGATATTCAGGTGCAGAGTTTGCCTGGCCAGCGTGTTGAATTGCGTTTGATTATGCGAGACGCAGCGCCTGAGCCTCTGGCTTTCACCATTGAAGATCCGGCCAGAATAGCGCTTGATCTGCCAGAAACCGCGCTTGGCATGACTTCGCGCCGTCGCAACGTCAACATGGGCCCGCTCGATACCGTGTTGACTGCCGAAGCAGGCGGTCGTACCCGCGTCGTTCTTAATCTCGACCAGATGGTGAGTTACGAAACCCGCCGCAGTGGCAACACGATTTACGTAACGCTCGGTACTGATTCCGGCGACGCTGCCGTAACGGCACGATTCGAAGGCTCGCAAGCCGCTCCCAGCAGCGCGCCTCGCTCTTATGCCGCCAGCGGTGCACGTCGAATTGATGCCGTGGACTTCCGTCGGACCAGCAGCGGCGGTGGCCGGGTCATGATCAACCTTAGCGATCCGTCTACCCCTGTCGACATTCGTCAGGAAGGTGGCCGAGTCGTCGCAATATTCAAGGATACTGCATTGCCGGACGAGCTGATGCGCCGCCTGGACGTGCTGGATTTCGCCACACCTGTTTCCACGGTTGATGCGCTGCGCACCAACAACGACACACGAATCGTGATTTCAGCCAGTGGCAAGTACGAGCAACTGGCGTATCAGTCAGACAATGAGTTTGCAATCGAGATCAATCCTGCTCCGGAAGAAGAGCAAGGTGCGAGTTTGTTCTCGGAAAACAAAGAATACGAAGGCCAACGCCTGACTCTGAACTTCCAGGACATCGAAACCCGGGCTGTTCTGCAGCTGCTGGCCGAAACGTCGGGTCGCAATATCGTGGTTTCAGACACTGTGCAGGGCAACGTAACTTTGCGCTTGCGCAACGTACCCTGGGATCAGGCCCTCGATATCGTCATGACCACCAAGGGTCTTGATATGCGCGAGAATGGCAATGTCATCATCGTTGCCCCGTCCGAAGAGATTGCTGCTCGTGAAACCGCGGATCTCGAAGCGCGCCAGGCCATTACCGAGCTGGAACCGCTGTACTCTGAATTCCTGCAGGTCAACTACGCGAAGGCCTCCGATCTCGCGACGTTGATCGGTACGGGCGGCAGTGACCGAACGCTGTTGTCCGCACGTGGCACGGTAGCGATCGACGAGCGTACAAACACACTGCTGATTTACGACACCGCCGAGCGTTTGCAGGACATTCGCCGTCTGGTCAGAACTCTGGATATTCCGATTCGCCAGGTACTGATCGAGTCTCGCATCGTCGTCGTTAACGATGACTTCAGTCGCGATCTGGGTGTGCGTATGGGCTTTACCGGCGTTCGCTCAAACAGCAGCGATGGCATCATCTCTGTCACAGGCTCAGGCGACGGTAGTGCCACTATCGTTGATTCCGCCGTCGACAACCTCGCCAACTCGGGTCAGGCATTCCCGGTAGCGGCGCCTGCCTTGAACAACCGTTACGCGGTCAATGTCCCCATTGATAACGCTGCCGGGCGTCTTGCGCTGGCGGTACTCGATTCAGACTACATTGTGGATCTGGAGCTGACCGCACTCGAAGCAGAAGGTCGCGGTGAAATCATCTCCACGCCGCGCATCATTACCGCTAACCAGAAAGAAGCGCGTATCGAGCAGGGTGTTGAGGTGCCGTTCCAGGAATCCGCATCGTCCGGCGCAACGACTACGCAGTTCAAGAAGGCCGTACTGAGCCTGACCGTAACTCCGCAGATCACGCCGGATGACAACATCATCATGGACCTGATCGTGAGCAAGGATAACGTGGGTGAGCTGGTTGCCAGCGCCACCGGCGGTTTTGTTCCGAGTATCGATACCCGGTCGGTAGAGACGCAGGTCCTGGTACGCGACGGGCAAACGGTCGTTTTGGGCGGTATCTACGAAACCGAACGCCGCGAAACAGTCAACAAGGTGCCGTTGCTGGGTGATATCCCGGGCTTTGGCTACCTGTTCCGCTCGACACAGAACGTATCGAACAAGGCGGAGTTACTGATTTTCGTAACGCCACGCATCCTTACCGAAGGATCGAGTATTTACTAGCCACGGATGCACTCCGTTTGGGCCTGGAGCTTAAGGAATTGGAAAGATGAGCATAATCAAGAGACTCACAACACTGGCAGTGACGCTGGTACTCGTGGCTTGCGGAGGCAGTGGCAGTGGTTTTGCGACCGATCCGACGGTGGACCCGACTGACCCGACGGTCACACCCGTGTCTGCTGTGACCGTATTGGCCAGCAGCCCGACAATGCAGTCAGACAACAGCCAGTCGTTGACCATCAGCGTTATCGTGCGTGATGAAAACAACGTCGCGATGGAAGACGTGACCGTAGTCATGTCGGCTGATTCCGGTTTCCTGACAATAGTCAACGCTGTTACCGACGCCAGCGGCATAGCGACCGCCACACTGAACAATGGTGGTGATCCAACCAATCGCCCCATTACGGTGACGGCAGATGCACGCGGAGTAACGGGCAGTGTCACGGTCAACGTAGTCGGAACAAGCCTGGAGATGACCGGTCCGGCCGCTTTGTCACAAAGTGACGACGCGGTTTACACAGTGGTATTGACCGATGCTGCTGGTGACGGCATCCCGGGTGAAACCATCACTGTAACGTCTGATAACGGCAATACCCTGTCGGCGGCATCACTGACTACGGATAACTCCGGGCAGGCCCAATTCCAGATGACAGCAACTGCACCAGGCGCTGATGTGCTGACCGCGACTGCGCTCGGTTTGCAGGCGATCCGGAACGTCAACGTGTCCGACGACAGTTTCGCGCTGACTGCGCCCGCAGCAGGCGCGCAGATCGCCTTGAACACACCAACCACAGTTACTCTCAACTGGTCAGTAGGCGGAGTTCCACAGGCAGGCCAGACGATCGGCTTCAGTTCAACACGTGGCACTTTGAGTAGCCCGACAGCAACGACGGATGCAGCCGGCAACGCGAGCGTAACGATCCAGTCAACCAATGCGGGCGGAGCTGTAATCGAAGCAACAAATTCGGCCGGCACGAGCACGCAGGCCACCGTTCAGTTTATTGCGACTGCACCGAACAATATCGAGGTACAGGCATCGCCGTTCACCATTGGGCCCAACGACCAGTCAGCGATCACAGCGATAGTTCGTGATGCCGCAAATAACCTGGTAACAGGCGCAACCGTGGTCTTCGAACTGGACGATGTTACTGGCGGACAACTGTCAGTAGGTTCGGCGCAGACGAACAATCAGGGCCGGGCATCGACCTTCTATACCTCGAGCTCAACAACTTCGGCCAACAACGGTGTGCGTATTACTGCAACCGTTCAATCTGATCCGACCATCACCGATGACGTAGAGCTCACCGTTGCACAGCGTGAATTGTTTATCTCCATCGGTACCGGTAACACAATCTTTGAACCGAACAGTGCCCAGTACCGCAAGGAATTCGTGGTTCAGGTGAGTGACTCTCAAGGTAACGGAGTCGAGGGTGTTACCGTGCAATCCGGCATACTCTCTGACTTTTACTACAAGGGTTACCACACCTATGTTGACCCAAGGTGGGTGCCTGTTTACTCGGCAGCTGGTCCCTGCGCGGATGAAGACGTAAACCGCAATGGTGTTCTGGATCCGGGTGAAGACTTCAATAACAGCGGTCGAATTGAAGCAGGTAACATTGCTTCCGTTGTAGCGCAGTCGGGAACCGGCGGTACCTTCACCACCGACTCGGGTGGTTTCGGTATCATCGACGTGTATTACCCGCAAGAGTTTGCATACTGGGTTGACGTTACCTTGACTGCAACAACGTCCGTCCAGGGAACGGAATTTGCTGAATCGAGCAAGTTCCGTCTGCCGGGTTCTGCAGAAGACTTTAGCGACGAAGACACGGATCCGCCGGGTAACCCCAGCCCCTTCGGCCAAAGCGATACCTGCGCTAATACGCTATAACCTGTAATCTTCAGAAAGCCAGCCCGTGTGGGCTGGCTTTCTCCTATTACGAAATAAAATGAAGAAACCGAACAATCTGTTTCTCGTTGGCCCTATGGGCGCGGGCAAGTCTGCTGTTGGTCGTCAACTCGCCAAGCTGTTGCATCTCGAGTTTGTGGATAGCGACGACGAGATTGAAGAACGCACCGGTGTGGACATTCCGTTCATATTCGAGAAGGAAGGCGAAGAGGGCTTTCGCAAGCGCGAAGCCAAGGTCATCGATGACTTGTCGCAGCGCGAGGGCATCGTAATGGCGACCGGCGGTGGCGCCATCCTCGACTCGCAAAGCCGCAACCGCCTGGGTGCACGCGGGTTCGTCGTCTATCTTTACACTAGCGTGGATCAGCAACGCGAGCGCACACAGCGTGGCCGGGAACGACCACTGCTGGAGAAAGGTGAGCCGCGGGAGGTGCTGGAGTCCCTGATGGCAACCCGCGATCCGCTGTACCGCGAAATCGCCGATCTGGTGGTAACGACGGACGGACGTCGCGTGCAAACCGTCGCCAAGGAAATTCATTCGGCATTGTAAGGGTCAGCGCCGGCGGTAATCTGTTCGGCCACCGCCCCATTCAGTACACTGTGCAGTAATCACTGGACAGGATATTACCTTGACGGCCACTCCCACCCTCTCCGTCTCGCTTGGCGAACGCAGTTACCCAATCTACATTGGCAGCGGATTACTGGCTGCCGGTTTCGATCTGACGAAATTCGTGCGCGGCCCGGCTGCGCTGATTGTCAGCAACGAAACGGTAGCGCCGTTGTACCTCGACAAGGTACTTGGACTGCTGCCCTCCCGCAAAGTCAGACACCTGAACCTTCGCGATGGCGAGGCCTACAAGAATCTGCAGTCTGTCAGTGAGATTCTCGACGAACTTGCGACCAGCGGTGCTGGCCGGGACACCACGGTCATAGCGCTTGGCGGTGGGGTTGTAGGCGATATCAGCGGCTTTGCGGCGGCGACCTACATGCGCGGTGTTCCGTTCATCCAGATTCCAACAACGCTGCTGTCGCAGGTGGACTCGTCGGTCGGTGGCAAGACCGGGGTCAATCACGAACGGGGCAAGAACCTTATCGGGGCCTTCTATCAGCCCGGGCTGGTCCTGATTGATACCGATACCTTGCAGACCCTCCCTCACCGTGAGCTCAGCGCCGGCCTGGCCGAAGTCATCAAGCACGGTGCCATCGTGGATGCCGGCTTTTTTCGCTGGCTGGAAGAAAATATCGAAACCCTGATTGCCCGCGATCCGGATGCCCTGGCGTACGCGATTCGTCGTTGTTGCGAGATCAAAGCTGCGGTGGTGGCAGAGGATGAGCGTGAGCACGGTCGTCGGGCTCTGCTCAATTTCGGGCATACCTTTGGCCACGCAATCGAGAACAACCTTGGCTACGGCGAATGGTTGCACGGCGAAGCCGTAGCGGCTGGCATGGTCATGGCGGCGCGCCTGAGTGGCCTGGCGGATGCACAGTTGCAGCGCTTGCAGAATTTGCTGGTTGCGGCACGGTTGCCGGTCGCGCCACCGCCCATCGGGGCGACGACGATGCGGGCAGCCATGGGCTTGGACAAAAAGATACAGGACAACCGACTTCGGTTCGTACTGCTGCGCGAACTGGGCGACGCATATCTGGATGCCGACGTCGATGAATCGCGGCTGGACGACGTACTCGCTCAGGCGGGTCCGTGACCAGAGAGCCAGTGAACGGTATGCCGCTAGAGCCTTACGCGGCGCACGAACAGCAAAGTCGCGGGCGACGTTATCCCGAGAGCCCTGCGGCGTATCGCGGTGAGTACCAGCGCGACCGGGATCGCATCGTTCACTCCACCGGCTTCAGGCGCCTCGTCTACAAGACCCAGGTGTTCGTCAACCATGAAGGCGACCTTTACCGAACCCGGCTTACGCATTCACTGGAAGTCGCCCAGATTGCCCGCACCGTTGCCCGAGCGCTCAACCTGAATGAAGCGCTGGTCGAGGCAATCAGTCTCGCGCACGATCTTGGGCATACGCCATTCGGCCACGCGGGCCAGGATACGCTCAATGCCTGCATGCGGGATTACGGCGGTTTCGAACACAATCTGCAGTCGTTGCGCACTGTGGATGAGCTCGAAGCCAAATACGCCGATTTTCCCGGGCTGAACCTGATGTTCGAGACCCGCGAGGGGATACTCAAGCATTGCTCTCGGCGTAATGCGCGCGACCTGGGCGATGTCGGTCAACGTTTCCTGGACCGTCGCCAGCCAAGCCTGGAGGCGCAGATCGCAAACATTGCCGACGCAATTGCCTACAATAATCACGATGTTGACGATGGCTATCGTGCCCAACTGATCAGTATAGATGGCTTGCGCTCGCAAACCCTGTTCGCGCGTGGCTATGACGAGGTTCAGCACAAATACCCGGACCTTGACGACCGGCGGTTTATTTACGAAATCATCCGCCGGATGATTGATCGGGTGGTCAGCGACCTGATCGAAACGACCCGGGCACGCCTGCAAGAGGCAAACGTCCGCTCGATTGATGAGGTACGCGCACAAGCCGAACCGCTGGTTTCGCTCAGCGATAGTGTGCTCCAGGAACACCAGGACCTGAAACGGTACTTGTTCAGGAATCTCTACCAACATGAAAAAGTGCTGGCGATGACCCGTCAGGCGCAACGCATGATCGAGGTCCTGTTTGAGCGCTACATGGCGGTACCCGGCGAAATGCCGGACGAGTTTTCTCTCATCGCCGTCGCTGGCAATCAGGACGGCCGAGCCCGCGTGGTCGCGGACTACATCGCCGGAATGACGGACCGCTACGCGATCGCCGAGTACGAGCGTCTGCAGTAACCGACCCTGATCGCGGTCCAGGTCGCCCGCCGGACACGCCGCCGGCAAATTTCGTTACAATGCGCCGCCTGCCACGTTACCCGGAGCGCCCAAGCTGTGACCAACACGAGTATAGACTCGAAAGACCGACTCATATTTGCGCTGGATGTGCCCGATTGCGCCACGGCGCGGCAGCTTGCCGACGATCTCGGTGATTCCGTGAGTTTCTATAAGATCGGCCTAGAGCTGATGATGAGTGGCGGCTATTTTGAGCTCATGGACTGGCTGCTCGCCCGCGACAAAAAAGTGTTTGCGGACCTGAAATTTTTCGATATTCCGGCCACGGTTGGTTCGGCTGTGCGGTCGTTACAAGACCGCGGCGCGAGCTTCGTGACCGTGCATGGCAACCAGTCGATCATGGAAGCAGCCGCCGAGAACAAGGGCGACGAGCTGAAAGTGCTTGCGGTCACCGTATTGACGAGCCTGGATCGTGGCGACCTGGACGACCTTGGCTTCGATTGTGATATCGAAGCGCTGGTCCTGTCACGCGCGCGGCGCGCTCTCGAAGCCGGCTGTGACGGGGTGATTTCCTCCGGCCTGGAGGCGCCGAAGCTGCGCGAATTTATTGATTCACGGCTGATGGTGATCACGCCGGGTATCCGCCCTGTATCCAATCAGCCCGACGGTGACCAAAAGCGCGTCGTCAGCGTCGAACAGGCGTTCAGCAACGGCGCCGATCACATCGTTGTCGGCCGGCCCATTCGCGATGCGGACAGTCCGCGCGCGGCAGCAGAAGCAATACAGGCGACGATTGCCTCGATTTTCGGTAGCCACTGATGACAACTGTACTGAAGAATGACTTGTTGCTGCGTGCCTTAAGGCGCCAGCCCGTACCCCGGACACCCGTCTGGATCATGCGTCAGGCCGGCCGTTATTTGCCGGAGTACCGGGCTGTGCGCGAACAGGCCGGCGACTTCATGAGCCTGTGCTCAAATCCGGAGCTGGCTTGCGAGGTTACGCTGCAACCCCTGCGCCGTTTCAAGCTCGACGCCGCGATTCTGTTCTCCGACATCCTGACCATCCCGGATGCACTCGGGCTGGAGCTGTACTTCGAAACGGGAGAAGGCCCAAAGTTCCGCAAACCGCTGCGAAATTCCAGCGATATTCGCCGAATTGCGCCTATCGACATCGAAAGTCGCCTGCAGTACGTGTTCGCTGCAGTCGCCCTGATCCGGCAACAACTGGCCGGTGAAGTGCCGCTGATCGGTTTCTCGGGCAGCCCGTGGACGGTCGCTACCTACATGGTTGAAGGCGGCTCCAGCCGGGACTTCCCACGGACCCTGGGACTGGCGAAAGAACAACCGGCGCTGCTCGACGAACTGCTGAGTACGCTGGTCAGCAAGACTACGAATTACCTCAACGCGCAGATCGAGTCGGGCGCACAGGCCATCCAGATCTTCGACACCTGGGGCGGTGCTCTTGAGGGCGACGACTACCGGCGGTACTCGCTGGAACCCATGCAGCGCATCCTCGATGGCTTGATTCGGGAACGTGACGGCCACAAGGTGCCGGTGATCCTGTTTACCAAGGGTGCTGGCGAGCGGCTGGCAACGATGGCGGACACCGGTTGTGACGCACTCGGCGTCGACTGGACCACGACGCTGGCCGAAGCGCGAGATTACACGGCCGACAAGGTCGCCTTACAGGGCAACCTGAATCCGGCAGTGCTCAAGGAATCGCACACGGCGATACGCGAAGGCGTTGCCGGCGTGCTTGCCAGTTACGGCACCGGACCGGGTCATGTGTTCAATCTCGGGCATGGCATAACGCCGGATGTGAAACCGGAACACCTGGGCGTACTGGTTGATGCCGTGCATGAGCTGAGCCCGGCTTACCACAGCGAATAAACGCCGCCGACGGCTTGTTACTCGTCGCGCAATTCCCGGCGCAGGATTTTGCCCACGTTGGTTTTCGGCAGCTCTTGCCGAAACACGACTTCTTTCGGCACCTTGTAGCCGGTCATGTTCTCGCGGCAGTACGCGATGATCTGTTCTGCAGTCAGTGACGGGTCTTTACGAACCACGAACAGTTTGACGACCTCGCCGGACTTGTCGTGTGGCGCACCGACAGCTGCCACTTCGAGTACGCCGTCCAGCTCCGAGACGATGCCTTCAATCTCATTCGGGTAAACGTTGAATCCGGACACCAGGATCATGTCCTTCTTGCGGTCCTCGATAAAGACAAAGCCGTCTGCATTCATCCGGCCGACGTCGCCGGTACGCAGCCAGCCGCCATCAAACATCACAGCGGCCGTGTCTTCCGGGCGTTGCCAGTAGCCCGCCATCACCTGTGGCCCGCGGATGCAGATTTCGCCAATCTCGTCATACGCCAGCTTCTTGCCATCGTCAGTACAGATGCAGACGTCTGTGGACGAAATCGGCAGGCCGATCGCTTTACTGAAGCTCTTGATATTCACGGGGTTAATGATCGCAGCAGGGGACGTCTCGGTGAGTCCGTAAGCCTGCACGATGGTCTTGCCGGTGATCTCCTGCCAGCGCTTCGCAACGCTTTCCTGCACGGCCATGCCGCCACCGACGGTCAACGCAAGGTGGCTGAAATCGATGTTCCCGAAGCCGGGTGTGTTTACCAGCCCGGCGAACAGGGTGTTGACGCCGGTGATGTAGACAAACGGGTGTTTGCCCATTTCCTTGACGAAGCCCGGCATGTCGCGCGGGTTGGTAATGAGGATGTTGTGGCCGCCTTCCAGCAGGATGCCGAGGCAGTTCGCCTCCAGTGAAAAGATGTGATAAAGCGGCAACGCGGTGATCGCGACCAGGTTGTCGATCTTGTCAAAAACGCCGCCCTGCCAGGCCTGACCCTGATGAACGTTGTACACCATGTTGCGGTGGCTCAGCATGGCACCCTTGGATACGCCGGTAGTGCCGCCCGTGTATTGCAGAAAGGCGATGTCAGCATAGCCGAGCTGCATCGGTGCAAGGTCCTGTGCGGCGCCGGCGCGCAGCGCGTCGTTCATTGTGACGGCAGTTGGCAACTTGTACGCCGGAACCGCCCGTTTAACGTACTTCAGTACCAGGTTGACGATAGCGCCCTTGGGAAACGACAGGCAATCGCCGACCTGCGTGGTAATGACGTGCTGCACGTCGGTCTCGGCGATCACCTCCTCAAGTACGGAGGCGAAGTTATCGAGTATTACAATGGCGCAGGCGCCGGAGTCTTTTAGCTGGTGCTTCAGTTCGCGTGCTGTGTATAACGGGTTTACATTGACCGCAACCAGCCCTGCGCGAAACAGGCCGAACAGTGCCACCGGGTACTGCAGTACGTTGGGCAGCATGATAGCCACGCGTTGGCCCTTCACCAGTCCAAGGTTTTTTTGCAGGTAAGCGGCAAAATCCCGCGACTTCTGGTCAAGGTCGCGGTGACTGAAGGTGGTGCCCATACAGGTGTACGCGGGCCGGTCGGCAAACTTGTGCAGACAGTGGTTGATCATGTCCAGCAAGGACTTGTAGGGCGGTTCCGGCACTTCTGCCGGTACGCCTTCGGGGTAGGACTTCAGCCAGGGTTTATCCACGCAGCTATTTTCCTTTTGGTGATGCGCTGCCCGAGTGCTGTCAGCGCCTAGTTTGCGGCGGGTTGGCCGCTCATCTCTTTGGGGTCAGTGTTTAGTGCTTGTTCAATTACCGGCCATGCGTTGTCGAGCAGGATCGGTTGTGCGCTGGCGTTCGGGTGTATGCCATCGTCCTGCATCAATGATTCGTCGAGCGCGACACCTTGCATAAAGAACTCGATCCACGGCAACGAGTATTCTTCCGCGAGGTCACGATAGACTTTTTCAAAGGACTGAGTATAACGTGGCCCATAATTGCTTGGGATACGAATCCCCAGTAACACCACTTCGGCATTAGCTGACTGACTGGCTTCAATCATCGACGCAAGATTGCTTTTCAGTCGCGCCGGCGGGAAACCTCGCAGACCGTCATTACCACCCAATTCCAGTACGACCACGGCCGGAGCGTGGGTCTCCAGCTCCGATTTGATACGCACAGCGCCGCCTTCACTGGTCTCCCCGGATATGCTGGCGTTCACGACCCGATGTTCGTAACCTTGTTCTCGCAGCCTGCTTTGCAACAAAGCAGCCCAAGACTGGTCAACGTCTATGCCATAACCGGCACTAAGACTGTCGCCGACAATCATTACAACTGGAGAGTCAGTCGCGTAGCCGTCTGCTGCCACTAACAACAGCAACAGGGAAAGTATTTTTCGCATGTCGAACCTATCTAGCTCCGCCGGCGCCGTGCTGGCCGCAAATAACGTCAGCAAGCAGGTTACCAGTCCCGAAGGCAATCTGACCATTTTGTCCGATGTCAGTTTCAGTATCGACAAAGGTCAGTCCGTTGCCATCGTGGGTGCATCAGGTGCCGGCAAATCGACGTTGCTCGGTCTGCTCGCTGGCCTGGACCTGCCGACCAGCGGAGAAATATGGCTGAACGGCGCCAATATGACCGCTCTTGACGAAGATGGTCGGGCCGCGATCCGGGCCGCGCACGTTGGCTTTGTGTTCCAGTCATTTCACCTGGTGCCATCATTGAACGCGCTGGAAAACGTCATGCTGCCGCTGGAGCTGGCAGGCAGTGATGCACCACGCGCCGCGGCCGAGCGAATTCTGGCGGAAGTCGGGCTGGCGGATCGGCGCACCCACTACCCTTCGCAGCTCTCTGGTGGCGAAAAGCAGCGCGTAGCGATTGCACGCGCATTTGCTACCGAGCCCGCGGTGTTGTTCGCCGATGAACCCACTGGCAATCTGGATGCACGGACTGGCGAACTGATCATGAACCTGATGTTCGATCTCAACAGCAACTCGTCGACCACGCTGGTGCTGGTAACGCATGACTCGTCACTCGCAAGTCGTTGCGAACGGGAAATTATTCTCGACGCAGGCAAGTTGTTGAGTGACCGCAGGAACGACGCATGAGATCCCTTGCCTTTGCCCTTCGCAGTTTCGGTCGCGAGCTACGTTCCGGCGAAGTGCTGGTGCTGCTCGCCGCCGTGGCGCTGGCCGTTGCGGCGCTCACCGCCGTCGGATTTCTGACTGACCGCATAGGCAAAGCGGTGGCCAGGCAAGCGAACGAAGTGCTGGCTGCTGATTTGCGCCTGCGTTCGCCCGAGCCGGTGCCCGATTTGTGGCGTGAGTTGGCCGATGAATACAATTTGCAGACCGCGGACACGCAAAGCTTTCCGAGCGTCGTTTTTGCCGGCGATGAGAGTGTGCTCGCGTCCATCAAAGGCGTGAGCAGCGGTTACCCGCTGCGCGGCAAGGTCCGCGTTGCCGACCAGCTGTTTGGCGAACAACACGAGGTCGACGTTGTGCCAGCGCCCGGCACCGTCTGGGCCGATGCCGCGATACTCGCAAGACTTGGCTTGCAGGTCGGCGATGCGCTGTCAGTCGGTGAATCGGAGCTGCAGGTTGGCGCTGTGCTGACATACCGCCCTGATCAGTCCATTGGCTTCGCATCGCTGGCTCCGTCGCTGCTCATGAATCTGCAGGACCTGCCGGCAACTCAACTGATCAGCGAAGGCAGCCGGGTCGGCTATGCCTTGCTGGTCGCTGGTGACGATGACGACGTCGACGCTTACTACACCGCCATCGAAGACGAACTGCCTGAATCCGTGCGTGTTCGAAATCGCGAGGACTCCAGTGATCGTGCCGGCAACGCAGCGGATCGCGCGCAACGCTTTCTGTCGCTGACCGCCATTATCAGCCTGTTGCTGAGCGCCGTTGCGATCGCAATGTCGGCACGGCGTTTCGCCCACAGGCGCATGGACACAGTTGCCCTGATGAAAAGTCTCGGCGCGAAACAGAGCTTCGTCATAGTCGCGGCATCCGTGCAGCTCGTGTTGCTGGGGATTGTGGGTGTCGTACTTGGCAGCGCCATCGGCTTCGTTGTCGAATGGGTCATTACCGGCATGCTGGCAGATCTGTTCGCCTCGGACCTTCCGGAACCGGGCCTGCAGCCGGTGTTTCTCGGTTCCGGTGCCGCCCTGGTGCTGCTCGTCGGTTTCGCCCTGCCATCCCTCATACAATTGCGTAACACGCCGCCGCTGCGGGTATTGCGGCACGATGCCATGCCGCCGGCACCGTCGCGTTTGTTCGTTGCCGGCACCTCGCTATGTGCGGTCGCTTTGCTGCTGTACTGGGCCATCGGCGACGCGCTCATGCTGGTGATCGTGCTTGGCGGCATGTTGCTGGTGTCAGCCGCCCTGTACGTTGCCGGTCGCGGCCTGGTTTCCCTGATGGGCTATTCGCGTGGCGGGGTTGGTATTGCCTGGCGCTACGGTCTGGCGAACGTGGCGCGCCGGGGGCGGGACAGTGCCGTGCAGGTTGTTGCCTTCGGCCTGGGGCTGACGGTTCTGTTGCTGCTGACCTTTGTCCGCACGGATTTGCTGGCCGGCTGGCAACAGACCCTGGATGAAGATGCGCCGAACCACTTTCTGATCAATATTCAGTCGGCCGAACGCGGCGGCATTGCCGGCATCTTCCAGGAGAATGGCATCGCGGCACCGGAATTCGTGCCGCTGGTGCGTGCGCGCATGACGTCCATCAACGGTGAAGACGTTAAGTCCCGCGAATACCCGACTGAGGACGGTCGCTGGCAGGCGAACCGCGAAGCCAATCTGACTTTTGCCGAAACCCTGAGTGCCAGCAATGAACTGGTCAGCGGCGAATGGTGGGAGCCGGACTACGCGGGCCCGCCGCTGGTTTCGGTCGAAGAAGAAGCGGCGCTGGAGATGGGCATCGCGCTGGGTGATCGGTTCCGCTTCCTGGTCGCCGGGCAGAGCGTCGAAGTCACGGTCGCCAGTTTCCGCCGTGTGAACTGGGACTCGTTCCAGCCTAACTTTTTCATGGTCCTGTCGCCGGGTGCACTGGACGGTTTGCCGACCACATTCGTAGCGAGTTTGCGTGTTGATGACACTCAGAATGACGTGCTGCTGAAGCTCGTGCGGGCACACCCGACCGTGTCCGTGATCGACCTGGACGCGATCCTGGAGCAGGTCAAAGGCATCATCGACAAGGCCAGCCTCGCTGTGCAGGCGGTATTCGTGTTCACGCTTGCCGCTGGCATAGCCGTGTTGTTTGCGGCCGTGCAATCGACGATTGATGAGCGCCGTTTCGAGAGTGCGATGCTGCGTGCCCTCGGTGTGCGCAGGCGGACCGTGCTGTCCGGCGTGCTGACGGAGTTTGCGGCGCTCGGCTTCGCGGCGGGCTTGCTCGCGGCCGCTGGTGCCTCGATTCTGGCTGCCGTGATATCGGTCCGCTTGTTCGATCTGGATTTCAGCTTCAATCCGGCGCTGTGGGTCTCCGGTCTGCTGGGCGGTGTCATGCTGGTTTGTATCAGTGGTTATCTCGCCGCGCGCAGCGCCATCAACGCTCCGCCTATCGAGGTATTACGGAGTGCCTGATGTGAGCAACCACCGTGGATAGTGGCGAACGCCTCTCTTGCGGCATTGTGCTCGGTCGGCCGACAGACGACGGCTGGTACACACTGATGCTGCGCGCGTGGCGCATCTGGGACTTTCCGAAAGGCATGTGCGAACCCGGCGAGACGCCGCTGCAGGCTGCCAGGCGCGAGGTCGCCGAGGAAACCGGCATCCGCGAACTCGCGCTGCAATGGGGCGATACGGCGATAGACACCGGGCCGTACAACCGCGGCAAGACGGCACGCTATTACCTTGCAAGCACCCGGGAAGACAAAGTGGAAATGGGCATCTCCCCGCTGACCGGCCGGCCCGAGCACCACGAATACCGCTGGATGACCTTTGACGAGGCCTATGACATTTCCTCGCCACGCGTGCGCAGCGTGGTGGTTTGGGCGCGGCAAATTATCGGTACATAGGCGCCTTAGTCGATTCTGTTCCGGCGCTCGCCGCGCAAAAATGCCTCAATATTGCCCGCCAGCTGCTCGACTGAGTGCTGGCGTGCTTCGCGCGTTGCCCACGCGATGTGCGGGGTCACGAACAGTCGTGGATTGTCGGACTCCAGCAACGGGTCGCCGTTGCTCGGCGGCTCCTCATTCAGTACGTCAACAGCGGCCCCGGCAATTTGTCCGGCATCAATTGCACTCACCAGTGCCGACGAATCCACCAGTCCGCCGCGAGCGGTGTTGATCAGAATGGCGTTGTTCTTCATGAGCGCCAGTTCGCGGTTGCCGATCAGGCCCGCCGTTTGATCATTCAGCGGGCAATGCAACGAGATGACATCCGCCGATTGCAGGAGTTCGTCGAACGGAATGCGACCGTCGTCAGCACCCGCTGCGCCCGCCCGCCGTGCGAACAAGACTTGCATGCCAAAGAACTCTGCCGCCCGGGCGACGGCGCTGCCGAGGTTACCGCTGCCAACTATGCCCATCGTCATTGCGGACAGTTCTCGCAACGGGTAATCGAGCATGCAGAACTGTGCAGACTCTTGCCAGGCGCCCGTGCGTATCGCCGCGTTGTACTGATGCAGGTTGTGGGTCAGTGTCAGCAGCGCGCCGAAAACGTGTTCGACAACTGACTGCGTGCAGTAGGCGGTTACATTGCACACGGCGATGCCCTGTTCGCGAGCGGCGTCGAGGTCGATATTGTCCACGCCCGTGGCGGTCAGGCCGATGCAACGCAGCTTGCTGGCTTGTCGCAGTATCGCGCGGTCAAGCTTCACCTTGTTCAGCAATACTATTTCGGCATCGCGAATACGCTCGACCACCTGTGATGGCGTGGTTGTATCGTATATGCGCAAGTTGGGCAGCACGTTCAGCAACGGCGTAGAGTCAAGTTCGTCTGCGCCGAGGGTGGCAAAATCGAGGAACGTCGCGTTCATCCGTACTGAGGTATCCTTAACCTTGGCATGTGGCAGTGAGCGACAAACAATGGGCGAACCCTTCTGGAAACTCAAGTCGCTCGCGCAGATGTCGGCAGACGAATGGGAGTCGTTATGCGACGGTTGTGCGCTGTGTTGTTTGCAGAAGCTGGAGGACGAGGATACCGGCCAGATTTACTACACTGACCTGGCCTGCCGGCTGCTGGATATCGGCGCCTGCCGCTGCACTGACTACGCAAACCGTGCCCGGCGGGTATCGAGTTGCCTTGCGCTCAGTGCGGATAAACCGGAAGAATTTCAGTGGCTGCCCGGCAGTTGCGCCTACCGGCGCTTGGCCGAAGGCAAGGACTTGCCGGAGTGGCATCCGTTGCTGAGCGGCGACCCGGAGTCGGTACACAGGGCCGGCATATCGGTGCGCGGCAAAGCCGTATCTGAACGCGATACCAGCGAGTGGACGGTGTTGCGCAAACTGGGTGAAAACGGAGAGCAGGAATAGATGAAAGAACAGGCGTCTGTGCCGTTGGCAGACTGGCGGGAGTTCAGCCCTCTGGAAATGCAGCAACGAGCCACCGAGTTTTATGAAGATGTGCGCCGGCGACGTACTGTCCGGGATTTCTCCGCGCGGGCCGTGCCGCGTGAACTGATTGAAACCGCTTTGCGGGCCGCCGGTACGGCGCCGAGTGGCGCGAATCTCCAGCCATGGCATTTCGTCGCTGTCAGTCAGCCGGACTGCAAACGGCGTATTCGGGTTGCGGCCGAAGCAGAAGAAAAGGAGTTTTATGAACACCGGGCATCAGCTGAGTGGCTGGAAGCACTGAAGCCTCTCGGTACTGACACGAACAAGCCGTTTCTGGAAACAGCGCCGTGGCTGATCGCCGTGTTCCTCAGGAAGTACGATATTCGGGCCGATGGCAGCAAGGTCAAGCACTACTACCCCGCCGAATCTACCGGGCTGGCGACAGGGCTGCTGATCACCGCGTTGCACCGCGCCGGCCTCGCCTGCCTGACACACACGCCGAGTCCGATGAGTTTTCTGAATGAAATTCTCGATAGGCCCAAAAGCGAGCGACCGTTCTTGTTGCTGGTCACCGGTTACCCGGCTGACGATGCCCGCGTGCCGGATATCAGTCGCAAGCCGCTGAACGATTACGTATCGTTTATAGAGGACTGATCCGTCGCAACCGCCTAGCCCGTATTCTGCAAACCTTGCGCAATGCCGTTCACGGTTGCAAGCAGGGCCTCGAACAATTCCTGGTCTTCGCAGCCCGTCGCGCGCCAGCGCTTCAGCAGGTCCACCTGCATCATGCTCATCGGGTCCACATACGGATTCCGTAACATGATCGTCCGTTGCAGTGTGACGTCACCTTCGAGTAGCTCGTGGTGATCCGAGTATTTCAGGATCAGCTCGCGGGTCAGTTCAAACTCGGCCTTGATGAT
This sequence comes from Woeseia oceani, assembly GCF_001677435.1. GTDB lineage: Bacteria > Pseudomonadota > Gammaproteobacteria > Steroidobacterales > Woeseiaceae > Woeseia > Woeseia oceani. Next base: position 3,971,371 of record NZ_CP016268.1, on the reverse strand, counting down.
CGGGAAAAATTCTCCGTGCAGGTCGCCCGCGAGTGCCGAATACACTTCGGCAATTCCGAGGTCGGCTTTGGCCAGCACCATTTCAACATCCGCGGTGAGGGCGCGCATGAAGTACCACTCGCGGAACATGGTACGAAAAGCTTCAACGTCGAATTTCTCTGCGGCAGCGGCAAGACCGCTGCCAAAGCCAAACCAGCCCGGCAGGATGTGGCGGCTCTGGGTCCAGGAAAATACCCAGGGAATCGCCCGCAGGTCATTGACCCCACCGCCGGAACGGCGCGATGACGGTCGTGAGCCGATACGCATGCGCTCGATCAGGTCGATTGGCGTTGCTTTGCGAAAGTAATCGTAGAAGCGTTCGGTGTCGTATACGAGCCCGCGGTATTTCTGCCGGCTGACATCGGCGATGACCTGCATCATCGTGTGCCACTCGGGTAAATCACTGCCGCGATGCAAGGGCATGGCGGTGGCGAGTGCGACAGACCCTGCGGCTTGCTCCAAGGTACGCAGCGCGATACCGCGCAGACCGTACTTTTCGTTGATGATCTCGCCCTGCTCCGTTACCCGCAGATGACCATTGACGGTGCCGGGAGGCGAACCCAGTACGGCCGCGTGCGTCTTGCCGCCGCCACGGCTGATCGTGCCACCACGACCGTGAAACAGGTGCAGCGTGATGTCTTCTTCTTTCACGGATTCGACGAGCGCCAGTTGCGCATTCTGCAAAGCCCAGCGGGCTGCAGTGAGGCCCGAATCCTTGTTGCTGTCGGAGTAACCGATCATCACGGTCTGGGTGTCATTGCGCTGGCGCAAATGACCCCGGTACAAATCGTTGCGCAGCAAGTCGTTCAGAATTTGCGGACCGTTGTCGAGATCGGCGACGGTCTCCAGCAACGGTGCCACGTCCAAAGGCACTTCACCACGGCGGTTGTGCAGTTCGCTCCAGTTAGCGAGGAGCAGGACTGACAGGATGTCGTCGGCGCCCTGCGTCATACTGACGATGAACGGTCCGATTGCTTCCTTGCCGTATTTCCGCCGGCAGAAACTGATAGCCTGGAATACCGCCAGCGTCTTGCGTGCGGCAATGCTTTGTTGCACGGGCGGAGGGTCCTTCATCTCGATGGCTTCGACAATCCTGGCTGCCCGGTCCGCAGGGCTCCAGGTCAGCCAGTCTTCGATACCCAGACATTCACCGATCACCTGCCGGTGCAGCAGAGCATCCTGCCGTACATCCAGCGTAACCAGGTGGAAACCGAAGGTATCAATGCGCCTCAGCAGTCGCCGCACGGCAAACAGACCGGCGTGCTGGCCGTTATTGTCGACGAGGCTGCGTGCCAGCATGTCGATATCGGCGCGAAACTGTTTCGCCGACTCATACGGAAAAGCCGCATCATCGTAGGTGGCCTGCAGGCGTTGCTGCACAAGTCGCAACAAAACCCGGTAAGGCATGTCGCGATGTCTTACGGGTACGGCGTGATAGGCATTCGGAAACTCGACCCGGTACTGCTCAATGCGTTGCAGTACGTCTTCATTGACCGCCACCCGCAGACTGGATTGACTGAGCTTGGCCGACAACGATGCGCATTCACGGTAGTAGAGATCGAGAATAAGCGAGCGTTGCCGTGCCATTGTGGAGCGTATCGTCTTGGCATTGACGTTCGGGTTGCCATCCATATCGCCGCCAACCCAGGACGCGAAATGCACGATATTGGGTACCTTGATACCTTCGCCGTCTTTGCCGTACACGCGTTTGGCGGCTGCTTCGATGTCTTCGTAGAACGGCGGGATGGCCCGGTACAACACATCGGTTACGAAAAACAGAACATGCTCCAGCTCGTCCGCAACCGTCATTTGCTCGGAGGGATGTTCCGCCGTTTGCCAGCCGGTCGCCACTTCGAGCTTGATGTTTTCGATGGCCGCATAGGTTTCCTGGGCGGTCATGGTTGGGTTCAGCATGTCGATCAGCCGCCGGACGATGCGTTGCTCCTTGCGCAGGATTGTGCGTCGCGTCGGCTCTGTGGGGTGTGCGGTGAATACCGGTTCGATGTGCAATTGCTGTAGCAACGCCTGGAGCTGGTCGACGTCGAGGCCCGCGGCCTTGAGCTTGACCATGGTCTCTTCCAGCCCGCCAGGCTGGTACTGCCCCACTTCCTGCAGGTACTCGCGCCGCCGCCGAATGCGGTGAACCTTTTCCGCGGTATTGACCATCTGGAAATAGGTGGAAAACGCGCGGATGACTTCCAGCGCCAGCGAATTGTCGAGGTTGCTGACGAGGTCAACGAGCCGTTCGTCTTCCTTCTCGTTGCCTTCCCGGCGCCGGATCGAACGCAAGCGTGCCGCTTCGACAATTTCGAACAGCTCCTCGCCGCCCTGTTCCGTCAGTAGTTCGCCAACCAGGGTACCGAGCGTACGTACGTCGTCGCGTAGCGCCTGATCCTTGTCTTCAAAAGTTATGTCTTGCCTGCGCACTGGATTGATACCTGTTGGTAGTGGTCAACGCGGGTCAATCGCGAAAGTTTTCATATTGCAGAGGAATCTCGGTGTCCGTGTCCTTGAGCAAACTGATCACGGCTTGCAGGTCATCGCGTTTTTTGCCGGTGATGCGCAACTTGTCACCTTGAATGGCAGTCTGAACCTTGAGTTTGCTGGCCTTGATGGTTTTCACGAGACGCTTGGCCAGTAAAGTATCGATGCCCTTTTTCATAACGATTTTCTGGCGGGCTTCATGCAGCGACTTTTCGACGCTCTGTGGATCCATGCAGCCTACATCTATGCCGCGTTTGGCCATCTTCTGGCGCAACACATCCAGCATCTGGTTGAGTTGAAAATCCGATTTGGTCGTCATCTGAATGACGTCGTCTTCAAACACGAACTTGGCGTCACTGCCCTTGAAGTCGAAACGGGTTTCCACTTCTCTGTTGGCCTGGTCCACAGCGTTGCGGACTTCAAATATCTCGAACTCGCTGACTACATCAAACGATGGCATGCGGGTGCTCCTGGCGGTTGGGGCTTTATGCGCCGGGCTTAATGGCGGCGGTTGTGCTGCTGGGTTTGGCGGGTTCGGCCAGCAGAGTTTCGATCAGGCTGGTCATTTCTGTGGTCAATACTTTGTAATGTTCGCCAGTACCGGGGCCGCTGAAGCCAGTGTGAATCTTGCGCACGCGGCCGCTGCGATCAATAAAGATCGTTGTCGGGAAAGCGTGCACGGCGTCCAGTGACGGCAGAGTTTCTGCTGCCTCAGACTTGCTGGATGTCCCTGCAATCAGCGTCGTGTAGGCGATATTGAATTTCTCACGGAACAGCGTCACTTGCTCTCCGGCCAGCGTCGGATCGTCGAAGTGCTCGTACATCAGTGCGACAACCTCCAGCCCTTTGCTTCGGTACTTTTCATACAGTGGCGCCATGAAGCGCGCTTCGTCATGACTGTTCGGGCACCAGCTGCCGGCCAACGTCACAACCACGACCTTGCCCGCAAAGCGCTCGTTATCCAGCGACACTGTCTTGCCATCAAGGTCTGGAAACGCGAACTCAAAGCGCTCGTAACCGGGCTTCAGGTGTGTGAGCTGATACGGGTCGGGCAGCTTCGCATTGGTATTGCGTGCGGCTGACCAGGTTTGATGCCAGGAAGTGCCCGACCAGAAATCGGCATTGGTGATCTTGTTGCCATCGATAGTTCCTGAAAACAGGAAGGCGTGCGCACCGTCAAACGTTGACAGATTGAACGAGTTGTTACGCACAAAGCCGGTCAGGTAGCGGTAATCGCCGCTGGCATTGAGAAAGGTGCCGAACAGGCGCGACCCTCGTTGCGAAAACTCACCGACACTGGCTGTGTTGCTGCCGTCCGCTTCATGAAACTGCACTGCCCAGCGGCCGGAAAGGTCGTGCACGCTGCTGCCACTTGCCGGATCGCTGCGTTGAGCGCCAGCGGTCGCGACAAACGGCATCGACTGGGTCGCGCCTTTGCTCTTGACCAGAATGAGTTCGCCGACCAGTTTGCCGTTAACGATGCGTGCGCGGATTTCACTGTTAAAAGCGGGGAAACGCAGCAGGAGTAAGCCATCTTTATAACTGACCTCCCGAATTACCACGCGCTCGGGACCATTGATCAGACTGGCACTGTAGCGCTCGTCTTTGCGGCTGATTTCTATTCCCGCGTCGATTTCTCCGCCAGGCAGGGTGATGCCGGCATGCCAGAAGCCCACCGGTAGCGGCGGTTCGCCAGCAATTTCGCTGGGTTCCGGCCCGCAGCCGCTAACCATGAAAATGGCGAGTAGCGGTACAAGAAGTCGCGTGGAAAAAGATCTCATCACTGTGTCGGCGGCCCGTTGTTAATGTCGGGACTGCAAGTTTAACGCAGTCGCGGACCCGATCCAGAGATAACTCGCAAGCGGCAGTTGCGGCGCGACCGCTGGTCAGGCGTTGCCGCTGTTACCGGACGGTTTGGCGCGATGTTGGCGGACGAGTTCAAGAAACCTCGGCGTCAGGCCAACGTCTTCGTATACCGGGTCACCGAATTCGTCTTCCCTGATCACGGTTGCTCCGGCAACGTACGGCATCGCTGTTTCGGTCTCGTCGAGAGCCGCGGACAGGAGATCGCTGATGAGCTGTTCGGGGCTGTTGCCGGGGAACAGTTCAGCAAGTGCCGCGAGCCGCGCGGCATCGTCCACGTTCAGCTGAATCGAGTATCGCTCTTCAGTGTGTTCCTGAGCGTGTTGCTTGCTCCAGGTTTTCAACAAAGCCTTGAATCGCATCGCCGTCGCTCCTGCAACGTGTAAAGGGCAGCCTACGTGAACCGCGGCGACAATAACAAAAACTGCCCAAGCTGCCCAGTTAGGCAGGAGGTCTGTTGGCATGCCATGGAGCAGCATAGGCAAAGGTCAGGGAAGGACCGTCATGTCTACACAAATCACACGGTTTACAACTTCACGCTTGCCGTACACCCGTCACGCCAGTGATGACAGTGGGAGTATTGTGAATGAGCAGTGGCGAACGTTGCTTGCGCTCGGATTTCAGCCGGCGATTCAGCGTGCCGGTCAGCGAATCTCGGCAACCGGCGCGGGCTTCTCCTGGCCAGTCAGAACGTTCACTGCAGCACCCGAGCAACTTGCACCCCAGCTGGAACGGGTCCGTTCACTACTATTAAGTGGCGTAGCGGTGACCCTGACGTTGAATGACGCGGGTGCCGGCAGTTCGCGGCGCATAGAACGCCTGCTCAGAAAGTTGCGGCGTGCAGTGGTCGCGCCGTGCATCGACAGTCGTTTGCTGGGGCTGGCCGTTGCGGCCGAAGAAATGCCACTGCCAGCGTTTCTGCTCATGAGCAAGATCCTGCTCGGACAGGGGCCCCGCTACGTCGTTCTCGAAGCCGCGCACCTTGATCGTGGCGGGCTGGCCGACGCATCACCAGCATGGACCGCGCTTTATCAGCAACGCACCTGGCGGTGGGGTTTGCGGCCGGTCTATGGCGGTGACTCGCGAACGCGCTGTCCCTTGTTGTCGGACGAGCAAACCCCGGCTTTGTCATCAGCGAATGCAATCCGGGTACCGGCCGACAGTGCCTGGCTGTGTCTTGAGCTGTTTGTTTGCCGGTTTGCCAACCGGCACGGCCAGGTGGACAACGGCAAATTGCAGGCTGCGCTGCAGCAGGCGCTGGACACGGCCGATCAGCTGTTCGACCACTTGCACTGGTGTGATCGTGAACAACGCAGGGATGCCGCAAGCAACCGGCGTATCGGCTTTGTACTGCAGGGCATCGGCGACCTCGTCCTGTTGCGCGGTGCCGATCCGGCTGATATTGAATGCCTGCGTTATCTGGATCGCTTGATTGCCGGCATCCATGAATGCCTGTGGGACCGGTCACGTTGTCTCGCCAGTAGCCGCGGGTTACTGCCGGCGCTGGCAGCGCGGGATCCCAGTCGCGGCGTGGCAGCGGCTGAACAGCGCCGCAACTGGCAGAGCCGTTGGCATGCCGCGTTGGCTTCCGTGGCCGTGCGGCATCGCAATCTGCTGGTCATGTCGCCTTATTCGGTCATGCCCCAAAGTGGTGCAGGCGACCGCCGCGACTTCGCGGACCTGTTGCCTTTGCTGGCTCACGCTGACGCCTGCAGCTTTGCCCCGGCAATGGATTTTTCCGGCTGGAGTATCAGCGAATTCAAGAATTTCCACTGCCGCGCCCATGCGATTCTGCAGCGTCGCAACGCGGCGACATTCGTTGCGGCAGGGGCATGAACTGATATACGGTTCATCCCCGGCTGCGATGATGGGTGGCAATACCGCATCAGCAGATCAACGAACACGGATGCGAGATTTATTTGCAAGCAATAACACCGGATGCGCATGGCGTTGCTGTACTGCTGCTCACCGCAGCAGCGCTGGTCTTGTTTACCCGCGATCAGATTCCACTGGAAACATCGAGCCTGATCGTACTGATTCTGCTGATAACGGGCTTCCAGCTTTTTCCTTACCAGCACGGTGATGCATCACTCGGCGCCGCGGATTTTTTCGCCGGCTTTGGCAATGAAGCCCTGATAACAATTTGTGCCTTGATGATCGTCGGCAAGGCACTTGAAACCACCGGTGCATTGCAACCTCTGGCGGCCATTGTTGGACGCGCCTGGTCAGCCCGGCCGCTGCTGGCATTGCTCATCACGCTGATTGCCGGCGCTGTCCTCAGTGCCTTCATGAACAACACACCCATCGTCGTCTTGTTGATGCCGATACTGGTGGGTGTTTCCTTGCGGGTGAAATTCCCGGTGTCCGGTGTCATGTTGCCGATGGGATTGGCAACGATCATTGGCGGCATGTCGACAACGATCGGCACGTCCACCAACCTGCTCGTGGTCGGTATTGCCCAGGACATGGGCCTCAAGAGTTTCGGCATGTTCGACTTCATGCTGCCGGTTGCGATCGTCGGTGGCGTGGGCATAATTTTTCTCTGGCTCATCGCGCCGCGCCTGTTGCCCGACCGAATACCGCCGATGGCGGATACGTCACCGCGGGTATTCAGTGCGCAGTTACACATCAAAGAGGGCGGTTTCGCTGATGGCAAGACATTGTCGGAGATTCTGGCCAAGACCAACGGCGACATGCGCGTGGACAAGATTCAACGTACGGAGTCCCTGTTTCTTGCCAAGTTGCCGTCGGTCATTCTGCAGCCCGGTGACCGATTATTCGTCAAGGATTCTCCGGAAAACCTGAAGCATTACGAAACCGAACTTGGCGCGACCCTGTTCAACGTCTCGGACAACGAACACCCGATTGATGACGAGACGCCATTGAAAGCCGAAGGTCAGCAACTCGCTGAAGTTGTGGTTACCCGTGGATCCCCGTTGCATTTGCGCAGTCTTGCCGCGGCCGAGTTCAGCAGCAGCTACGGCTTGTTGCCATTGGCGATCCATCGGGCACGCGCGCCCAGTTCCCAGGTCACCGGTGATCTGAACGCGATTCGGTTGCGCGCTGGTGATGTGCTGCTGGTGCAAGGCACCAGCGATGCGATCAAAAGCCTCAAGGAAGGCGGCAGCATGCTGGTCCTCGACGGCACGATGGATCTGCCGCACACGCACCTCGCGAACCGTGCTCTGGGCATCATGGCGCTGGTCGTGCTGGTGGCAGCACTCGGGATCATGCCGATTTCCGTTGCCGCCATAGTCGGTGTTGGCCTGACTCTCGCCTTCGGCTGCCTGAACTGGCGCGATGCGGCGAGTGCATTGTCGACCCCGGTGATTATGATCATCGTGGCCAGTCTCGCGCTCGGCAAGGCCTTGATGGGTACCGGTATGGCGGACTTCCTGGCATTCGGCTTTGTCTCCGCAGCAGCCGATATGCCTGTCGAGCTCATACTCAGCCTGTTCATTCTGATCATGACGGTCCTGACCAACGTCGTTTCGAACAATGCAGCGGCCGTTATAGGAACGCCGATTGCCGTCGCCGTCGCGCAGCGACTCGGGGTCACGCCGGAACCGTTCATTCTCGCGGTCCTGTTCGGCGCCAACATGAGTTATGCAACCCCGTTTGGTTACCAGACAAACTTGTTGATCCTTAGCGCGGGCGGCTACAAGTTTTCCGATTTCATGCGGGTTGGTATCCCACTGACCATCGTCATGTGGATCGGTTTCTCGTTAGTGTTGCCAATGCTTTACGATTTTTGAGGCATTAGTACGGCATCTGACTTGACGCGAGCGGAGGCCGCCGGTAATACTCGCCCCATGATCACGCGGATACTGACAAGCTGGCTGTGGCGACCCGATTTGGAGTGGGTGGCCGGCTGATTTCTGCCTGAGAGTAAAGAATCCGACAAACCCATCTCCGCCGTACGTGGGGGTGGGTTTTTTTTTGTTCCTGGTGCGGCGGTTACTGAATAAACAAGAAGAGACCCGATGCAACCACCATTTGATATAGCGGCCGATCTGGACACACCGGTTTCCGCTTACCTGAAACTGAAAGACCTCAAGCCGCGATTCTTGCTGGAGAGCGTTGAAGGCGGCGAGCGTCTCGCCCGGTATTCCTTCCTCGGCTTTGGCGATGCGCTCGAACTGCGCTATGACGACGATGGCCTCGTCATCGGCGGCGAACAGCAGCCCAATCCCGGCTGCCAGAAAGACTGGCTCGATGCGTTACGGCATGCACAGTCGCTGGCGCCGGAGTTATTGCCGCATATTCCCGAACTGCCGTTTCACGGCGGGCTGGTCGGCGTTTCAGGCTATGACATTGTGCGCCTGTTCGAGCGTTTGCCGCAGCAGTCAACGCCGCAGGCCGGTATCCCCAAAGCCGCGTTTTGTGCGCCGTCGTCAATGCTGGTGTTCGACCATCTCACTCGCCGTGTCGCCTTGTTGCATGCCGGTAATGAGCAGGAACGCAGTCGTCTGCGTCGTGACGTGATCAAGCGTTTGTACGGACCATTGCCCGAGCGCAATGAGGAGCTGCAACTCAGTGCACCCGAGGCGGGCATGAGCGAAGCGGAATATTGCGAGCGGGTTGCGGCCTGCAAGGAATACATCGCAGCAGGTGACATTTACCAGATCGTGATCTCGGTGTTGTTCAAAGGCCGTAGCAACATTCCCGCGTTTGAGGTTTACCGTGCTCTACGTCTGCTGAACCCGTCGCCGTACATGTTCTTTTTCGAGTTTGGTGATCTGAAAGTGGTGGGCTCGTCACCGGAAGCGCTGGTCAAACTGAAAGGCCGTACGGCATCGTTGCGGCCGATTGCCGGGACTCTGCCGCGCGGTGCAAACCGCGCTGAAGACGAAGAGAATGAACGCCGCCTGCTGGCAGACCCCAAAGAATCGGCTGAGCACGTCATGCTGGTTGATCTCGCGCGCAATGATCTCGGCCGGGTCGCCTCGGCTGGCAGTGTGCATGTTGAACCCTACCGCTCCATCGAGCGCTATTCGCATGTCATGCACATCGTCAGCGGCGTCAAGGGCGAACTCGCCGCTGGTTACGACGCTTTTGACCTTTTCGCAGCCAGCTTTCCGGCTGGCACGCTGGTTGGGGCACCGAAAGTTCGCGCGATGGAAATTATCGAGGAGCTGGAGTCCAGCGGCCGCGGCTTGTACGCCGGTACGGCAGGTTATTTCGACGTAGGCGGCAACATGGATCAGGCCATTACCATTCGTACGCTGGTGTTCAACGGCGACGAGTACAGTTTTCAGGCAGGTGCCGGCATCGTCGCCGACAGCGTGCCGCAAAACGAGTACCGCGAAGTACTCGCGAAGAGCGCCATCTTGCGCAATGCGTTAAGGATGGCGGGAGAAGGCCTGTGAAAAAGGCGCGCATACTGCTGATCGACAATTTCGATTCCTTTACTTACAACATCGTGCAGGCGTTCCTGGCGTTGGGCGCCAATGTCATCACTTATCGCAACGACGCGATCACGGTTAACGATGCCTACGACCTTGAGCCGAGCCACCTGCTTATATCGCCAGGACCCGGACGACCGGAAAATGCTGGCGTGTCCCTGGAGATGATCGCGGCATTCGCCGGCAGTCTGCCGATCTTTGGCGTCTGCCTTGGCCATCAATGCATCGTCAGTCACTTCGGTGGTGAGATTGTGCGCGCTGATCGATTGATGCATGGCAAGACATCGCCGATTTCGCACGACGGGCTTGGCATCTTCGATGGACTTACACAGCAATTCGAAGCCGGCCGTTATCATTCGCTCGGCGCGCAGCGGGAAACCATGCCCGACGAATTGACGATCACCGCGCAAACTGACAAAGGGGAAATCATGGGCGTGCGGCACCGGGAATGGCAGATTGAGGGTGTCCAGTTTCACCCGGAAAGTGTCCTTACACCTGAGGGCGATCGGCTGATGGCAAACTTCCTGCGGTACGGCCAATGAGCGGGCCGCACTCAGCGCTGCTCGATCGCTTGCTGTCTGGCACGGCGCTGACAGAGCAGGAAGCGCACGGCTTGATGCACGCAATGGCCGGCGGTGAAATGGATCCCGCCTTGGCCGGTGCGTTTCTGGCCGGACTCCGCGCCAAGGGCGAAACGGCAGCTGAGATTCGCGGCTTTGCTACCGCGATGCGCGAACTCGCGCTGGCGCCGACCGTTCCGGCTGGCACACCGACGGTCGATACCGTCGGCACGGGCGGGGATGGTTCGGGCAGCCTGAACCTGTCAACCGGTACCGGACTGCTGGCGGCCGCCTGCGGTGCCCGCGTCGTTAAACACGGCAACCGGTCTATCTCGAGTCGCTCGGGCAGTGCTGACATGCTTGAGTGTCTGGGCATGCCATTGCCGCTGGCCGCCGATGCCGCGATGGCCGCACTCGACGCAACCAGCTTCACTTTTCTGTTCGCTCCGGCCTATCACCCGGCGATGAAAGCCATCATGCCGGTGCGCGGCGCGCTGGGCGTGCGTACGGTATTCAATTTGCTGGGGCCGCTGACCAACCCGGCCGCTCCACCGTACCAGCTGATCGGTGCATTCAGCGCTGATGCGGCTCAGCTAATGGCGGATACTTTATCCGGGATGCCTATCGAGCGCGCATTTGTAGTGCACGGTGAGCCCGGTTGGGACGAAGCGACACCGGCAGGAGATTTCATACTCTTCGATGTGCGGCCTGGCTCTGTAAGTCGTTCCGAACGCAGCCCGGAAGACTATGGAGTGACGCGTTGCGCGCCGGCGGACCTTGCCGGCGGCGATGCGGCACACAATGCGGCCGAGTTGCAGCGGGTGTTCAGCGGTGACGACATGGGCGCGCATCGTGATGCCTTGCTGATGGGTACGTCGCTGGTTCTCGAAGTCATGGGGCGTGTGAACGAACCGCGAGAGGGCGTTGCGCTGGCCGCCGCCGCGATTGACGATGGGCGCGCTGCCCGTTTCCTTGACCTGATGCGGGCACATTACGCGGAATAGCATGAGCGATTTCTTACAGCAGATGGCGCGATCAAGTGCGGAGCGCGCAAGCGCTGCCAAGCGCAAATACAGTGACGATGAGCTGGATCTCCCGCTACTGCCTTTGCGTTTGTCGAGCTTCGACGTGATCGCAGAGATCAAGGATTACTCGCCGTCCGAAGGGGCGCTGGCAGGGGCGGACAGCGACCGCTTGCAGCAGGCCCGGATGTACGCCGAGGGCGGCGCCGTGGCGGTGTCCGTGTTGACGGAGCCGTCGCGTTTCGCCGGCGATCTCCGGCATTTGCGCGAAGTCGCAGCGCTGCTGGCCGGCGCCGGGATTCCGGCGATGCGCAAGGATTTTCTGGTTGACCCGGTGCAGTTGCTGGAAGCACGCGCCGCGGGTGCCAGTGGTGCCCTGTTAATCACGGCCATGCAGGATGACAACGAACTTGGCAGGATGCTCGATTGTGCATGCGACCTTTCTCTGTTCGTCTTGCTCGAGGCCTTTGATGAAGATGATCTCGAGCGGACCGCGCGCTTGCTTGAGCAACCGCGTTACGCGGACCGGGCCGATGCCGGTCAGTTGCTGGTTGGCGTGAACACACGCAATCTGCGCTCGCTGAACGTTGACCCTGATCGCCTCCGCCTTCTTGGGCCGCTATTGCCCGAGAATGCCGTTTGTGTCGCCGAAAGCGGCCTGCACACCGGCGATGATGCCGCCGCCGCTGCGGGCTGGGGCTATCGTATGGCGCTGGTCGGTACCGCCTTGATGCGCAGCGCTGACCCCGCCGGATTGATACGCGAGATGCGGCGCGCGGGCAGTGCCGCCCGGTCGGCATGACAACGATGATCAAAATTTGCGGTCTGACGGACAAGGCGGCTGTAACTGCCGCCATCGATGCCGGCGCAGATGCCGTAGGCTTCGTGTTCGCCAAATCGCCGCGACAGGTAACCGCCGCCGTTGCCGCGACGCTTGCCAGCGATGTACCGGCGCATGTGCAGCGAGTTGCCGTTATGCGTCACCCGAGTAACGCCGAGTGGCAGGAAGTGCTGGCAAGGTTTGCGCCGGATGTGCTGCAAACTGACGCGGACGACTTTTTGCAGCTCGATGTCCCGGCAAAGGTTGAGCGCTGGCCTGTCTACCGCGAGGGTGCGGTGACCGCGGACACGGCATTGCCAGCCACCTTTCTCTACGAAGGTAGCAACAGCGGTACAGGTGAACGGGTGGACTGGGGTCTCGCCGCAACATACGCTCGCCGGGGTCGGATGATTTTGGCGGGTGGTTTGAGCGCTGCCAACGTCACAGCGGCAATCGAGAGCGTCGCCCCCTGGGGCGTGGACGTATCCAGCGCCGTTGAATCCGCGCCGGGGATGAAAGACCCCGCAAAGATTGCCGCATTTGTCATCGCAGCAAAATCAGCAAAGCTAAACTGAAGAACCGAGGTTGAAAACCATGAAGTCTTTACTGGAGTCAGGTGACGCAGAGAAGCTGCTCGCTGCCTCAATCAATGGCGAGCTACCGGATGAACGTGGCCGCTTCGGTCCCTTCGGCGGGCGCTACATTCCCGAAACGCTGGTGCCCGCGTTCGAGCGGCTTGAGCAAGGCGTGCGCAAGTTTCTGCATGACGATGATTTCCAAAAGGAGTTTCGCGCCGAACTGCACAACTGGGTTGGCCGACCAACAGCGCTGACGCCCGCGCCGACATTGAGCGCACGCTGGGGCTGTGACGTATGGCTGAAACGCGAAGACCTTGCGCATACCGGTGCGCACAAGATCAACAATGCTATTGGCCAGGCCTTGTTGGCGAAACGGCTCGGTGCAAAGCGCGTCATCGCTGAAACGGGTGCTGGTCAGCACGGCGTTGCCTCGGCTGCCGCCTGTGCCAGAGTGGGATTGCCCTGCACGGTTTACATGGGCGCGCTCGACATGCAACGGCAGGCGCCGAACGTAGACCGCATGCACCGCCTCGGTGCGGAAGTCGTGGCGGTCGAGAGTGGCGATGCGACCCTGCGCGCCGCTATCGACGAAGCGATGCGCTGCTGGGTATCGGATCCGGATGGCATTTACTATCTGCTGGGTTCGGCGGTTGGGCCGCATCCGTATCCGTGGCTGGTGCGGGAATTGCAGAACGTGATTGGCGAAGAGGCGCGCGAGCAGATGTTGCGGCTGGCGGGCGGACTACCGGACGCCGCGTTCGCCTGCGTCGGCGGTGGCTCCAATGCAATCGGCCTGTTCTATCCGCTGCTGGCGGACACGCAAACCGAACTGTTCGGGGTTGAACCTGGCGGCCGCGGTCCGGGTCTCGGCGACAATGCGGCGACCCTTGCGACGGGTCGGCCCGGAGTTCTGCAGGGCAGTTACACCATGATTCTGCAGGACGATGATGGCCAGGTGCAGGAAACGCATTCGATTTCTGCCGGGCTCGACTATTCGGGCGTTGGTCCCGAGCATGCACTGCTGCAGGCCATCGGTCGTGTGAACTACATCATGGCCAGCGATGAGGAAGCCCTCGATGCGCTGGGCGAATTGTGCGAGGCCGAAGGGATACTGACGGCGCTGGAAACCGCACATGCTTACGCGGCCGCAAAAAAGTGGGCGGCCAACAATCCGGGCAAACGAATTCTGATCGGCAACTCCGGTCGTGGTGACAAAGACATGCCGACCCTGATCCAGTACCCCGTGAGTGCCCGCAAATGAGTGCACACGAATCCGTCAGCAGTGCACTGCGTGCCGCGAACGATGCCGGGCGACCGGCGCTGATACCGTTCATCACGGCGGGCTATCCGAAGCTTGAAGATTTCATGGACGTCCTGGCGGCCGTCAGCGATGTCGGCGACGTTGTGGAGATTGGTGTGCCCTTCTCCGACCCGATGGCCGATGGCATGACGATCCAGCGATCCAGCCATGAGGCCATCAAGAACGGAGTGTCGTTGCGCTGGATCCTTGAGCAACTGAGCGCCAACCGCGACCGGATCAAGGCGCCCGTTGTGCTCATGTCTTACATGAATCCCTTGCTGGCTATCGGCTACGACGAACTGGCGAAGCGCGCGCTGGCGGCCGGTGTTTGTGGCTTCATCGTTCCGGATCTGCCGTTTGAAGAAAGTCATGACCTGCGTGCCGCGCTGGAATCGCAGGGGCTGGGTGTTGTGCAACTGGTTACGCCGGCCACGCCCGCGGAACGGCTGCAATTACTGGCAGACGCGTCGCGTGGTTTTCTGTATGCCGTAACGATCACCGGCATCACGGGTGGCGACGGTGGTCTGCCCGACGACCTCGCCGCCTATCTTGATCGGGTCAGCAAGGTATCGCCGCTGCCGGTCTGTGCCGGTTTCGGCATCCGTGCGGCTGGTGATGTTGCCAACGTGGGTCAGCATGCCGCTGGTGCTATCGTGGGTTCGGCGCTGGTTGAAGTGCTGGAACGTGGTGAAGATCCGGCGGCCTTCCTGCGTAGCCTGCGAGACTGAGTGAGCAAGAGACGGTCATGCGAAAACTAACGACTGCGCCGTCGATCATTACGATCAACCACTACCGCAACCTGTTGCGGAGCGAAGGTATCGACGCGTTTCTGCGCAACGAGCATCTGGGGTCGATAGTGGGTGAAATGCCGTTTCAGGAAGTCTGGCCGGAACTGTGGATCAACAATGATCTGGATTACGACCGGGCATTGCAGCTGATCGACGCCGAGACGCTGCTGCAGGAAAGCCCGGGAGAAATCTGGCGCTGCGGCAATTGCGGTGAAGACAATGAAGGGCAGTTTGCGGCTTGCTGGAGTTGCGGCCTGGAAAACTGAATCAGGCGGCGTTGATGTGCAACAAGCGGGCGCCTGCGATTTCGTTGCGCAGAATGCTCGATACTTTTTCTGCCTGCATCGGCTTGCTGATCAGAAAGCCTTGTGCGAGATCGCAATCGCAGCTCTTCAGAAACTCCAGTTGCGTAATGGTTTCAACGCCCTCTGCCGCTACTTCTATATTCAGTCCGCGCGCCATCGCGATTGCAGCGCGCACGATACGCTGATGGCTGTGATTGATTTCGACATCCTGAATCAGACTGGGGTCGAGCACGAAGCTGTCTATCACACCGGTATCGAGTGAGGTAAAGGAGATATCGCGCGTGCCGAAGTTGTCGAGTGACAGCCGTACACCCAGTCGGCGCAGTGCTTCCAGCAACTCTCGTTCAGTTGGCCGTCGACCGACGATATCGCCATCGGATAACTCGAATTCTATGCAGCCGGGGTCCAGGGCCGTATTCGCAAGTGCACGTTCAACGGCGTCGACCAGCCGGCCGTGAGTCAGCTGCTGGGACGAGAGATTGATGGCCACCGACAAGTCCGGAAGGTCGAACTGTCGTTGCCATGCAGCGAGCTGCCGGCACGCCGTGTCGATAATCCACTCGCCCGCCGAATGTATGAGTCCGCTGCTTTCGAGAATGCTCAAAAAGCGTGCTGGCGGTAACAGGCCGTAGCGCGGGTGCTGCCACCGAAGCAGCGCTTCGAGGCCAATGAGGCGCCCGGACAAGACGTCGATGCGCGGC
The DNA here is from genome assembly GCF_001677435.1 of Woeseia oceani. Classification (GTDB taxonomy): domain Bacteria; phylum Pseudomonadota; class Gammaproteobacteria; order Steroidobacterales; family Woeseiaceae; genus Woeseia; species Woeseia oceani. The sequence continues at coordinate 3,955,506 of NZ_CP016268.1, read as the reverse complement.
TGGTAATGGAGGATGAATTCGTTGCGCACGAGCGCGTGGCGCAGGCCGATCTCCAGTTCGTCACTTTGTTCAAGCTTGGCGTTAAGCGCTGCGGAATAGTACTGAAACCGGCCGCCCCCACGCTTTTTCGCCTGGTACATGGCCACATCAGCGGCTTTAACCAGCCGGTCCGTGCTCATGCCGGACTCAGGGTATAAGGCAATACCGATGCTGGGCGTTGCGTAAACTTCGCTCTCGTTGATGCTGTACTTTTCCGACAGCACCAGTAGCAACTTCTGTGCAACAGCGGCAGCATCGTCAGCGTCACCAAATTCTTCCAGGCAGGCGACAAACTCGTCACCGCCCCAGCGCCCGCAAAAATCACCAACCCGGAGGTTGCTCTGAATTCGCTTGGCAACCTGCCGGAGCAATTCGTCGCCGCAGTCATGGCCGAGCGTGTCGTTGATGGATTTAAAGCGATCGAGGTCGATGAACAGCACGCCGAGCGGGCGCTTGCTGCGCTGCGCGCGGCCCATGGCTTTTTGCAGCTGGCGCGAAAACAGCCGCCGGTTTGGCAGCATGGTCAGGTCGTCGTATTCAGCCCGCTTCTCAAGTTCGAGTGTCTTGTACATGACTTCGGTGACATCACGGAACGTAATGACGCCGCCGACCAGCGACTGGCTTGAGTTGTAAAGGCCCTGGCCGTTGATACTGAGCAGCGTATCGGCTTGTTGCTCGGCCCGGTGCAATGCAATCTGGTTGCTGAATTTTTCGCCGCGACGGGCACGAAACAGTGGCCGCAGGCTTTGCCCGGTTTGAGTTACGCCGTCCGCTTCCAGACTGCAAAAGGTCGCGACCCATTCCGGACCCGGCGTGCCACGCCGCGGCAGCCCGAGTATTGAGCGAGCGGCGGGATTGATGTCAAGTACGTGGCCGTCGCTGTCCACAACGATCACACCGTCGTTAATGCTCTTTAGTATCGAGAGCACGGTGTCGTCGGCTTCTGAAAGGCTCTCGAGCAGTCGGTGTCGCTGCATGGCATGGTGTAATACGCCGAGTTGCCGTTCCAGCCTGCTGTCATCCATGCACAGATAACCCTGTGCGCCGACCCGTACTGCCGCGACGCCGCGATGCTCGTGATCGCGGTCGGTCAGGGCAACCAGCGGATAACCGGCGAAGGAACGAACGAGGTTTTTCAGGATTTCACCGGAGCGGCCCAGGCCAGGTCCGGTCTCAAACAGCACGATATCGACCCGGCTGTCTTTGGCCAGCGTAATGGCAGAGGCCGGGTTATCGCAGTCGATCAATCGCCCGCAGCAATCTTGTTGCTCGAGTTGTTGCAGGAAGTCTTCGGCAAACTCACGATGGCCGAGGTACAGAATGGTATAACTCGCCATCAGCTACATGTTGCCGGCATTGGTTTCGATCCCTTTAGACTGTGCCTGCATTGTGATTTTCTGGTCGCTACTGTCCATGCGCCATTTCTTTATTTCTTTTCGATTTCAGTCTGGCGTTGTGCGGTAGATTTTCCCCTGCCGCATAATACCAGAATCGTGCCCGCGCACAGGTTTCAGTTGCGGGAAATGCTGGTCGTGGGTCTTGCGGCCGGGAAAGCCCGACGTGACTCCCGACTACCGGCAGCGAACATGGCCGGTGGCGACACGGGCCCGACAGAAAAAGTGTCTGTCGCCTGTTTTGTCGGTTTCTGGGGCACAATTCACGCTTCTTCTGCGGCCATTGCTTAAACCAAACCGGGACGACGGACGTCCAAACAGCAAAGAACGGGAGATTTCGGCTTTGGGAGCGTCTGTGGCCGCCAATCGCGAGGAAGATGAGCCAGTGGCGGTAAGCAATCAGGGTGCGGGCGACGAGCAAACCCTCATCGCCCTTGCACAGAAAGGCAGTTCGACGGCGTTCGAGGCGCTTTATCGCCTGCACGTTGGCAAAGTGTACGGCCTGTGTCTGCGCATGACCGGCAATGCGAGCGAGGCTGAAGATTGCGCGCAGGAAGCCTTCATTCAGGCATGGACCAGGCTTGAGCTGTTCCGGGGCGATAGCGCATTTGCAACCTGGCTGCACAGAATCGCCGTCAATGCCGTGCTTGGGCGTATGCGCAAGTCGCGCCGGGAGCATGATCGGCTGCAGGTGGTGCGAGACATAGCGCCACCCACGGCAACTGTCGGTGACAGTGGCGGTTTGCAGGATCTGGAGCAGGCGCTTGACGAATTACCGGCGGGTGCCCGCCATGTTTTCGTCTTGAATGCCGTATACGGTTACAGCCACGATGAAACTGGCGAAATGTTGGGCATAGCCAGCGGCACCAGCAAAGCACAACTACACCGCGCGCGCCGCTTGCTGGCGCAGCAACTGGAAGGTGCAGAGACATGAATAACGACGACATGACAGACAGGGAACGTGAAGTAGTGAATCGGGCGCGAGGAATCGCGACCGAGGTTCAGCCCGCACGTGATTTGTGGCCAGGTATTGCGGCAGCTATCGACGTCAGTGAGCGGCCGGTCGCACAGGCAGAACGTCGCTGGCCGAGTATGTTCGCACAGGCGGCCGCAGTGCTGCTGCTGGTTGGCGCGTCGTCGACGCTGACCTGGATAACCATGAACAACACAGACGTTACGGTTCCGCCCGTGGCCAGTTCCGGCGAGTTGACCTTCGAGCCTGTCTCCGGCTCGTTTGGCAGCAAGTACAGCCTGGGCCCGGATTTTCAGGACGCACGTGACAGCCTGGTTGTGAAACTTGATCAGCAGCTGGAGCGCTTGCCGACCGCAACACGCGAGGAAGTTGAGAGGAATATCAACGTGATTCGAGCGGCGATCGCGGAAATCAACAAGGCTCTGGCGCAAGAACCGGACAATGTACTGTTGCAGGAATTGCTGCTCAGTACTTACAGCGAAGAACTGGCAATCATGCAAAAAGTTGATGGTATCAGTCATGCGGTTATGCGCCGCACGGATATCTAGGGATAGGCAACCGAGGTTCGTAGGGGTGCGGCGGAAACGCGCACGAACCCGACAAACGAGACATTGAAATGAGCAGGACTATGAAAGGATTTGTCGCGATTGCGTTGTACCTTGCAGGTACGGCATTGGTGGCGGCTGAAGAAATTCGGCAGATCATCGACGCCAGCGAAGATGGGCTCGTGTCGATCTCCAACCCGGCTGGCTCGATCGAAGTGAAAGGCTGGTCGCGCAATCAGGTCGAGGTCAACAGCGATCTGGGTCGTGGTGTTGAAGAGCTGATCTTCGAGCGCGACGGCAATGAAGTGAAAATCCTTGTCAGAGTCCCGCGTAACAATGCGCGCGGTACATCAAGCGATCTGGAGATTCGTGTTCCACAAAACAGCTCAGTCAAGATTGCCGGTGTAAGCGCAGATATCGTGACCAATGACGTTCACGGTTCGCAGCGTCTGCAAACCGTCAGTGGTGACATCGATACTTACGTGTTCGAGTCAGACATCGATATCGATACCGTTAGTGGTGACATTACCGTGCGCGGTGACGACAAAGAGTTGCACGCAACAATTGGCTCGGTCAGCGGTGATATCGACGTCGTTGGTTTGTCCGGTGAAATCGAGACCGGTTCGGTTAGCGGAGACGTAACGGTGGCCGATGGTCGTTTCACGCGAGTCAGCATGAACACTACCAGCGGCGACATTGTGTTTCGCGCGCAGTTGCTGAACAAAGGCAGACTGGACGTGGAAACAATCAACGGCGACGTCGACATAGACTTTACAGGCGCGATTTCCGCGCGCTTTGACGTGGAAACCTTCAACGGCGATATCCGCAACTGCTTCGGCCCGGAATCGAGGCGGACCAGCAAATACGCGCCAGGCAGGGAACTGGTCTTTACTGAGGGCGGTGGCAGTGGCCGGGTCACCATCCGCACACTGAACGGTGATCTGCAAATGTGTCGCGATTAAGCGACGCCGACAGCGAATAAGGCCCGGAATTCGCCGCAATTCACAAAAAAGCGGAACGGCCTCACACGCAGGCGGTCATTGATATTTGATATCCTTTGCCGTTCGATGCAAACCCCCGGAGCCGTATGAACCGCTTATTCAAAGTCCTGACGCTGGCAATTGCCGGCATCGTTCTGCTGGTCGTGTTGAGCGCAGCCGCAATACTGCTGTTTGTAGACCCCAACAACTACCGGGATGAAATAGCCGCGAAAGTCGAAGCGGCCACGGGTCGCAGCCTGACGATCGAAGGCGACCTGTCGGTCAGCCTGTTTCCCTGGCTTGCCGTGGAGATGGGTGAAACCCGTCTGGGTAACGCTGACGGCTTCGACGACGAAGCTTTTGCGAGTTTCGATTCGGCCCGTCTCAGCGTACGGCTGCTGCCGTTGCTGCTCCGCCGCGAAATTGCGGTTGGCACCGCCTCGCTCGAATCATTGCGCCTCAATCTTGAAGTCAGCAGCGCTGGCAGCAACAACTGGGAGGACCTCGCGTCCGGTGACGATTCCGCGGCAGCAACAACAGCGAACGACGCCGCGGGTTCCGGGTTGGCGGGACTCGATATTGCCAGCGTCGAAATCAGTGATGCCGAGATTCGCTATCGCGACCGGCAAAGTGGCGCTGAATACACGCTGGACGACGTTGATCTCCGTACCGGGCGCATTGCGCTGGGTGAAGCCTTCGATGTGCGCGGCGAGTTTGACTTCGATGCCAAGCCGGATGACATCAGCGGCAAACTGAGCATTTCGGGTGTGGCCACTGTTGCCAGCGACTTCGCCCGCATCGTACTTGACGAGCTGGTCGTTGATGGTGAAGTCAGCGGTCTTGCCAAAGACAGCACCGACATCGGCCTGGCTGCAGCGAGTCTGCAGGTCGACCTCGAGAACAGCCGGCTTGCACCCACGAGCCTGGTGCTGACGGCGCTGGGGCTGACCGTCGACGCCGAAGTGCGTGCACTGTCCTGGGCCAGCGACCTTACTGCCGACGCGGGTATCAAGGTGGCACAGTTTTCACTGCCCGAGCTGCTTGATCTGCTGGACATCGAAGCGCCGGAAACGGCTGACCCGAACGCATTGCAGAGGCTTTCGTTCAGCTCGGATGCAGTGCTGGACGCCAGCGCTCTGACCCTGAGCAAGATGAATATGCAGCTCGATGACACCACGGTGACCGGTGAGCTCGCGCTGCCGATGGGCAATGACGCGCCCATTCGCTTCGACCTGAACGCAGATCGCATGGACGTTGACCGCTACATGGCGCCGGCCAGCGAAGAGGATGCCGATGCCGCGTCAGCCACAGCCGACGATTTCGAAATTCCCGTCGAAATGATCCGGAGCCTCAATGCCCGCGGCAACCTGCGGCTGGCTGAAGCCACGCTGTCCGGCATGCGCTTTACCAACATGCAGCTTGGCCTGAACGTCAGCGGCGGCAAGTTGCAGCTCAACCCGCTCTCCGCTGAGCTTTTTGATGGCACTTACTCGGGCGACGTTCGTATCGACGCTTCCGGCGAGACGCCCTTGTTGTCGTTGAACGAACAGCTCACCGGCGTCAGCCTGACACCGCTGGCGCAGGCAATGTTCGAGCGCGACAACATCACAGGCAGCATCGACGGCCGCTTCGCGCTGACCGCACGTGGCAAGACGCTGTCTGCCATGCGCCAGAATCTGAATGGCAGCATGTCCTTCGAGCTGGCCGATGGTGCCTGGCAGGGCGTGGATATGTGGCAGCAATTGCGCACGGCGCGCGCCCTGTACAAACGCGAAGAGCCGCCACCGGCAAAAACGCCGGTGCAGACCGAGTTCAGCTCGGTGAAGGCGACAGGCACCGTCACCGACGGCGTATTCAGCAACAACGATTTGCTGGCAGAGATGCCGTTCCTGCAACTGACCGGCAACGGTGTTGTAAATCTTGTGGCCGGTGAGATCGACTACGCATTGCAAGCCCGGGTACTGGAGCGTCCGGAGTTCGTGCGCGGTGCCAGCGATGCCGAATTGTCCGAGTTCACCGAGGCCTTGATACCCGTTCGTGTTCGCGGGCCGTTGACCGACCCCAGCGTACGACCGGATATCGAAGCGATGTTCCGCAAAGAAGTGGAGGACTCGCTCAAGGAAAAAGGCGATGAGCTGCGCCAGAGGTTGCTCGACCGCATCGCACCGCCTGCGGACGCCTCGGCAGGTGAATCGGCCGAGGATACTGAGGCTGAAAGCACTGAGCCCGCGGAAGAAAAGAGCGCAGAGGACCAGCTTAAAGACCGGCTGAAGAAACTGCTTGAGAGATAAGACCGCGCATTACTCTGCCCGTGCCTGCGCCGGCTTGTTGCTGGCGGCATTGGTATTGCTTGCTGTGCAGTCGCCGGTAGCTGGTGCAGACCTGCAGGAAGTCACCGTCGAGTTCAAGAACGATCGTTATCGGCTTGAATCGAGAGCGCGGTTCAATGTCGGGCGGGCCGATCTGTACCGGGTACTGACCAATTACGACCTGTTCGAAAAGTTCACCTCCGCGTTTGTCGAGACCCGCAACCTGGCGCCGGACAGTGCCGGACGACCGCGTTTTTTTACGCGCATGGAAGGCTGCGTATTGCTGTTTTGCAAGTCGATGCAGCGCACCGGTCACCTGATTCTCAACCCACCCTCAGAAATCATCGCGATTGCGCACCGCGACCGCAGTGACTTCAATTTCAGTCGCGAACGCTGGGTGCTGCAGGACGACGGTGACGGCACCGTGATGACCTACTACTTTGAACTGGAACCGGCATTCTGGGTGCCGCCGGTCGTCGGCCCGTTCGTGATCAAACGGGTACTTCGCGCCGGTGGTATCGACGCTGTCGATCGCATCGAGGCCGTCGCACAGGGCAAAGAACCCAAGCCTTAACGGATCAAGGCTCTGCCCGGCTTTCTTTGTCGCGCGGGCGAGCAGACAATGACGCCGTGAAAACCTTCGCCGATCATTTGTTAACCTGGTTCGACCTGCACGGGCGACATGACCTGCCGTGGCAACAGCCAGCGACGCCCTACCGGGTCTGGGTCTCAGAAATCATGTTGCAGCAGACTCAGGTTGCGACTGTCATCCCCTACTACACCCGGTTCATGCAGTCGTATCCTGATATCGCGCGATTGGCGGCAGCACCCGTCGACGAGGTGTTGCATCACTGGTCGGGCCTCGGCTATTACGCTCGTTGCCGCAATCTGCACAAAACAGCGGTGACGGTTTGCGAGCAATACGGAGGAGAGTTTCCGCAACGCTTTGACGACGTCGTCGCGTTACCCGGTATCGGTCGGTCCACGGCTGGTGCGATTCTGGCGCTGTCGCGAGGCGAACGCCATGCGATTCTGGACGGCAACGTCAAGCGGGTATTGGCGCGTTATCACGCCATTGAGGGCTGGCCCGGCAGGACGGCCGTTGCGGCCGCGTTGTGGGACAAGGCAGAACAGCATACGCCGGAATCAAGGGTGGCCGACTATACCCAGGCGATCATGGATCTGGGTGCAACCTTGTGTACGCGCAGCCGACCACGCTGTGGTGATTGCCCGCTGGGTACGGAATGCCAGGCGTACGCCAGCGACTCGCAGGCTGACTACCCGGGGCGCAAACCGAAGCAGCGGCGACCGCAGAAGGCGACGGTCATGCTGCTCGCGCTGCACGGCAATGCGGTCTATCTGGAACGGCGTCCGCCCAGCGGGATCTGGGGTGGTTTGTGGAGCTTGCCGGAGGTAACGAGCGCCGCAGAAGTCGATGACTGGCTGCAGACGCGGCTCAATGTCCGCGCAAAAACCGTGGAACCCTGGCCGGTATTGCGCCACAGCTTCAGCCATTACGATCTCGATATTCAGCCGCTCACGGTGCGACTGTCGGACGTATCACGTACAGTGGCGGACCTGCCGGGCGCCTGGTACCCGCTGGATCAGCCGCTGAATGTCGGTCTGGCAGCACCGGTTAGCAAATTGCTGGCACAATTGACTATCACGCACTGAGAAGGTCCTGTTCGACATGTCACGAATCGTACACTGCATCCTGCTGAAAAAAGACGCTGAAGGCCTTGACTACGCACCGTACCCGGGCGATCTGGGCAAGCGCATCTATGACAACGTGAGCAAGGAAGCGTGGCAGCAATGGGTCGCGCACCAAACGATGCTCATCAACGAGTACCGCCTGACGCCGATAGAGCCGGAAGCGCGCAAGTTCATTGAAACCGAAATGGAGAAATTCTTTTTCGGCGAAGGTTCGGCCAAGCCGAAAGAATACGTGCCGAACGCCTGAGTCTCAGTCTCGAACGCAGTACTGAATGGAAAAGTACTCGCGCTCGTCCATCCAGACTGTGTGCACTGTGAAGCCTGCGCTGCTGGCAAGTTTACTGAAGCTTGCCAGCGTGTACTTGTGTGAATTTTCGGTGTGCAGCAATTCGCCCGCGGCGAATTCGAATCGACGGCCGCCAATCGTCACGGTTTGGGCCTTCAGGCTCTTCAGGTGCATCTCGATACGACTCTTGGTGCTGTTGTAGTGCGCCACATGTTCGAAGGCGTCGATGTCGAAGTTTGCGCCGAACTCGTTGTTCAGCCGCTGCAGCAAATTGAGATTGAAACTGGCGGTTATGCCGGCACTGTCATCGTAAGCACGTTCCAGAACCTCGACGCTTTTCTGCAGATCAACACCGATGAGCAGTGCGCCGCCCTCGCCTGCTTCCTGGTGCATGACTTCCAGCAGACTCTTCGCGTCTTCCGGTGAAAAATTGCCGATGGTCGAGCCGGGAAAGTAGATGATATTCCGCACGGGCGATATGACCGGGTTTGGCAAGGCAAACGGCTGGGTAAAATCCGCGGCAACCGGCAGAATTTCTATGTTCGGGAAATCAGCCGCCAGGCTTTCGGCCGACGCCAGCAAGTGCTCTTTGGATATATCGACCGGAACGTAGGCAGCTGGTCTGATCATGTGTTCCAGCAACAGGCGAATCTTCAGACTGGAACCGCTGCCAAACTCTATGAGGCTGGCTTCTGCGCCGATCAGTGCCACCATCTCGTGCACTTTGTCCTGCATGATCGACAGTTCCGTTTGTGTCGGGTAGTACTCCGGCAATTCGGTGATCTGTTCGAACAGCGACGAGCCCTTCTCGTCGTAAAAGAACTTCGGCGACAGTGTTTTTTGCGGGCGACTGAGCCCTTCCAGAATTTCTGCGAGATCGTCAGTGACTGTCGCGTCCTGCTCGGTCAGTTCAAGTGGTGGCGCATCTTGTGCCATGAGTGTTCCTTACGCCGGCACGGCGTTCTTGGCCAGCCGCAGGCCCAGAAACTGCCAGCGTGCATCGGGATAAAAAAAGCTGCGATAGCTTGCTCGCATATGCTCGCGTGATGTCACGCAGGAGCCGCCGCGCACGGTCATTTGGTTGCACATGAACTTGCCGTTGTATTCACCGAGCGAACCCGCCAGCGGTTTGAAGCCGGGGTATGCCGTGTACGGTGACGCGGTCCACTCCCAGACATCGCCAAAAAACTGTCCGTTTCCGGCGACCGGGTGCCAGACATTGTTGTCGAGAAAATTACCGTCGATCTCCCGCTGAGCGGCGGCAGTCTCCCACTCCGCTTCCAGTGGCAGTCGGGCGCCCGCCCAGCGTGCGTACGCATCGGCTTCGTAATAACTGATGTGTGTGACGGGCGCGTGAAGCTCAAGCGTCCGCTGGCCTGCCAGCGTGAATTCGTGTTCTAGGTCTTCGCTCCAGTACAGCGGGCGTTGCCAGTTGCGCTGACTGATCACGCTCCAGCCGTCCGACAACCACAGTGCTGGATTGCTGTACGCCCCGTCCCGAATGAAATCGCGATACTCGGCGTTGGTTACAAGACGGTTGGCGAGACTGTGTTCCTGTAACAGCACTCGGTGACGCGGTGTTTCGTTGTCGAAGCAGAACGCATCGTCACCGTTTGTGCCGATTTCCTGAATTCCGGCAGCACCGTCCTGCCAGGTCAGATCTGCGGCGCTTGCTTCAGGCGGTATCGTGAGCCCGGAGTTGACGGCCGGCAGCAACGGATTGCAGGAAAACACGTGCTTGATGTCGGTCAATAACAATTCCTGATGTTGCTGCTCGTGGTGCAGGCCGAGTGTCGTTCGCTGTACAAGCTCCGGATCGCCTGCACGGCGCATGATGAGTTCCTGCATCTGCTCATCGACATGTTGTCTGTACTGCCTGATCTCAGCCACCGTCGGTCGTGACAGCAAGCCGCGCTTGGGTCGGGCATACATCTGCCCCACGCTGAAATAGTATGAGTTGAACAGGTAATGAAACGATTCGTTGTAGCGGCGGTACTGCGAATCGAAATGCTCGAGTACGAACCGTTCGAAAAACCAGCTGACGTGCGCGAGGTGCCATTTTGTTGGGCTGACGTCTGGCATGCTTTGTACGACGAAGTCTTCCGGCACCAGTGTGCTGCACAGCCGTTCGGTCGTACGGCGGACTCTTTGATATCGCGCAAGCAAAGCTTCCGGGGTGTGGCGGCGGGAGGCGGCTTCCCTGTCTGGCAACATGGAAAAAGTCCTGATGGAAAGCGGCAAATCAGCGTAAGTGCTGCCCTGTTTATTGTCAAAGCAATGCCGCGCTGCGAGTAAGTCCTGAGACCGCAGATCGATTGAGCGGTTCAACGGCAAGCCTGAAGGCTGCAACCGGGCTCAGGCATCAGTGTTATTACTGGCCAACGAGCTGCAGTGCTGTCGTCTGGTCGCTGCGGATAAAAAGCCGGCAGCGCCAGGTGCAGGTAATGATGGCAATGTCAGTCTGTGGCAATGCACTGACTACCTGCACCTGGCGCGCCGGAGGCTGTGCAGGGGGGACTGCACGGAGTGTCCTTTGGCCGAGGGCGCGAAAGCCGGCTCGTCTGCAGAGCGCTTGTCTTGCTATTTCCAGGGTCGGCGCATGCTTGCCCGGAATCGTGCCGTGTACGTGAGCGCAGCCAGGGCAGCGTTCAGGCCCTTGTACTGCTGCTGTCCATTCTTGTGGGACAAACGGCCTGCCCTTCGCGAGCCGCTAATGTGGCTTAGAGCGCATTAGCCAGTATCGGGCGGGCCTGCACGAGAATGAGCACTTTTAAGTCTGATTATTCGCCCAACCGCTTGTAAGGCACTGTATTTCAAACCACCTGTACTAAAAAGTCGGTTCTATGGGAGCTTTAACTACGGTAATGCCGAAGGGTTTCCGGCAATCATTTCTTCGGCAATACCGAAGTAAATGGTCGATTAATGCGAAGTTCCTTTCAACGCCGACACCCTATAATCCACGCTGACCGACTGCGGAGAGCCGAATGATCAGCAAGAGTCTTAACTACAATCACCTGCATTATTTCTGGGTGGTTGCTAATTCCGATTCATTGCTAAGCGCATCGGCGATTCTGCATGTCACGCCGCAAACCATCAGTGGCCAGTTGCGCAAGCTGGAGGAGCGTATTGGTGAACGCCTGTTCACGCGCAGTGGCCGCGGGCTGGCGCTGACCGAAACCGGGCGGGTTGTGCAGGCTTACGCTGATCAGATGTTTCGCAAAGGCGAAGAGTTGCAGGAAGTGTTGCGCGACGGCGAGATTCGACGGCCAATCAGTTGCAACGCGGGTATCGCGATGGTGGTGCCGAAGTTGATTGCCTACCGAACGCTGGAACCGGTATTGAAGATGGAGCAGCCGGTACGCCTCCACTGCCATGAAGCGCCGGTGGACAGCCTGCTCGCCGATCTGGCAGTACACAAACTTGACTTGGTGCTAACTGACAGTCCGGTCAACAACAGCTACCCGGTCAAGGCCTACAACCATCTTCTTGGGGAATCGGGCTTGTCGTTCTTCGCTGCCCGCCGGTCCGTGGCCCAGTACCAGGGTCGTTTTCCACACAGCTTGCACCGCGCGGAGTTCTTGTTGCCGGCACGAACCTGTGCATTGCGCGACAGTCTCGCGCAATGGTTTGAGAGCAACAGCATTCAGCCGCGCACGGTCGCGGAATTCGAAGACAGTGCCCTGATGAACGCTTTTGGTGAAGCGAATACCGGTGTGTACGCGCTGCCCACGGCGATGGAGAGTGACATTTTGCAGCGCTACAAAGTGGGGGTTGTTGGCCGCACAACGGAAATAACGCAGAGCTTTTACCTGATATCTACTGAAAGAAGATTGCGTCACGCGGCGGTTGTTGCCATCAAGAAAGCGGCGGCGAGCAATCTGGCGTGGCTCAGTAAGACCTGAGAGCAGGAAGCGTTACGAGATCGGCAGTTCCGTGGTCTTGCGCACGGTACGAATGGCAACGCTGGAGTTCACCCGCGCAACGCCGGGCAGGCGCGTGAGTGACTCATTATGTACGCGCTCGAAATCGGCCATGTCTGAGACGACTATCCGCAACAAATAATCGAACTCGCCAGTCATCAGGTAGCACTCCATGACTTCCGGCAAATGCTGCACGGCTTCTTCGAAGGCGGCGAGTTCGCTCTGCTCTTCGCGGTTCAGCGCAATGTGGACGAAAACGTTGCCCGCCAGTCCTGCCTGCTTTTGGTTGAGCAGCGCGACGTAGCGTTCAATGAGTCCCTTCGCTTCCAGCGCCCGCACCCGTCGCAGGCAGGCCGATTCCGACAGGTTCACCATGCCTGCCAGAACGACGTTGCTGATCCGGCCGTCTTGCTGCAGGGCCTGCAAAATGGCGCGGTCATATCGGTCGAGGCTCATGGCAGAATCTTGCTCAAAAAGGGTCAGTATTGAAGAAATATGCCAGCAAATCCCCGATCTGTCACTGATACGGCAAGAAACTTGCTCATTGGGGGGCGTATATTGCGTGGCATAACAAAAAAACAGGGGAGGCTAGTAATGAAAATCGGCGTGCCAAAAGAAATCAAAGTTCTCGAATACCGCGTAGGCATGGTCCCGGCGGGTGTTGGAGAGCTTGTCCACGCTGGACACGAAGTCCTGGTCGAAACCGGTGCAGGGCTTGGAATCGGCATGACCGATGAAGATTACAAAGCGGCGGGTGCAACCGTCCTTGCGACCCCCGAAGAAATTTTCGCGGCGGCTGACATGATCGTCAAAGTGAAAGAGCCGCAATTACACGAATGCGCAATGTTGAAAAAAGGGCAGGTGTTGTTCACTTACCTGCACCTGGCAGCCGATCCGGCGCAGGCCGAGGCACTCGTTAAATCCGGCGCGACGGCTATTGCCTACGAGACCGTTACCGCCAAAGACGGTTCTCTTCCATTGCTAACCCCCATGAGCGAAGTCGCGGGTCGTTTGTCGATTCAGGCTGGCGCCTTTGCGCTGCAAAAGGCAAACGGCGGCCGCGGCGTGTTGCTCGGCGGCGTGCCGGGCGTTCCCCCGGCGAAAGTGTTGGTGGTCGGCGGCGGTGTTGCGGGTACGCACGCGGCGGAAATGGCCGTTGGCATGGGAGCCGATGTCACGGTGCTTGATCGTTCAGTGCCGCGCTTGCGTCAACTCGATACTATTTTTAGCGGCCGCGTGCACACGGTGTATTCCACCAAAGACGCGATGGACCGCCTTGTTCCTGAAGCCGACCTCGTCATCGGTGCGGTTTTGATTGCTGGTGCCGCGGCGCCGAAGCTGGTTACGCGGGAGCACGTCAAGGCGATGCGCCCTGGTGCTGTGCTGGTGGATATTTCCATCGATCAGGGCGGTTGCTTCGAAACCAGTCGTCCGACGACTCATGCTGAACCGACTTACCTCGTGGACGATGTTGTTCACTATTGCGTGACCAACATGCCGGGAGCTGTACCGCGCACATCGACCTTCGCTTTAACCAACGTGACTTTGCCCTTTGCCAAGGCCCTGGCCAATCACGGCTGGCGCGATGCGCTGCGGCGGGATCCGCACCTTGCGATGGGCCTGAATGTGCACAACGGGCACGTCAATTACGAAGCGGTGGCCAAGGAGCTGGGTTACCAGTATTTGTCTGCCGAAGACGCCTTGAAAGCGGGTTAATCGACCGCAGTTCAGGGATTACAGAAAGCTGCCTGATTCACCTCCCCCCTCTGAATCGGGCCAGTTTGAAGCCGGGCGCAAGCCCGGCTTTTTTTTTGACTGCCAGTTTTCCCGTTCGACGAGCCTGTCAACGCGCAGACAGGAGCCTGTCGATCAGCGCGTAAGCCTCGTCGCTGTCCGATTCCGCAAGCCAGAACAACGCCTGTTCGCGCAACTCGCGGTCCGCTGACTTGTCCTTGACGATTCTCACGAGGCTGGGGATACCTTGCCCGTCCGGTAGCTGCGACAACGCGAATATCGCGCTGTCCCGCACCTTGGCGCTGCGATCGTCTTGCAGCGCATGCAGGATGACGGTTTCACCGTCCTTGGCCCCGGTTTGCGCCAGCCAGAACCAGGCCTGACCACGGACCTCGGCGCTGGGGTCGGTCCGGCCTTGCCGAATGAGCAGCCCGGCCTTGTCGGAGGCGCTGGACTGCGCCAGTGAAAATGCCGCGTGCTCACGAAGATCGGCGCTCTGGTCCTCAAACATCACCTGCACCAGTGTGGCTTTGCCCTCGGCAATTCGCACCTGGCCCAGCCAGAACATTGCACGCCCGCGCACGTCCGGGTCCTGATCGTGCAACGCGAGGTCGCGAATAAACTCCAGGGATTCAGTGCCGCGGTGCATGCTGATAGCGGGCAGGGCGTCACTGTCGCCGTCACGGCGGGCATAGGTTTTCAGCCAGTTGAGGCTGTCGACAGGATTGACCAGGCCCAGGTCGTTGACCGGCTGCGTGGTTTCAACCGGGCAGGCCGGGCTCAACGGGCGGATGCGTTCCGCCTTGCCGTCAACGAGCAGTGCGTAAATCTGCAACTCGCCGGTTTCCGGCAGGTGATCATCAGTGTTGCTGTAGCCATGACGGCGGTCATCGAGTTGACAGGTACCGGGCACGGAGCGACCACCGTTCCAGTTGACGCAGCACCAGCTTGGCGAGTCGTCGGTGGCCGCTACTCGCCAGGTGTACCAGCCGTCAGCGGATGCAGTGGGCAGCGCGTTCACCTGCGTTGGCCAGAGGCTGACCAGCAAGCAGGCAAGGATCACCGTGCGCATCAGTCATCCTCCAGCGTGGCATCGATAATGTCCCACACGGCGTCACTGTCCATATGCACCAGCATCTGCAGTAACTCCCGTTTCTCAGCCGCATCGGTGCTTTCGCGGAACAGCAGGAGTACGCCCTCGTCGTAGCCGGAAATCAGCATTGCTTCGAGCGCGGCTTCTTTCAGGTCGTTGTTGTCGGTGTTGCGATAAACCTCCATGAAGGTTTGATTCGCGTCATCGTCACCGGCGATAGCGAGGCCCTCGAGTGCTTCGGCCTGGCGTACCGGGTCACTGCCGTCCATTGCAAACTCGCGCAGCGACTCGACATCGCCGGCTATAGCGTAGGCTTCAATCAGCACCTCGGACATGCCTTTCTTATTGCGCAGTGACCGCAGTTGTTCGGTAGCACGCATTGCACCTAGTGTTTCCACCGCCAGCTCGAATTCTTCGACATCCACTGCTGCCTCGGCGATGGCCAGCACAGCATCGGCATCGTCGGTAATCAAATACGCTTCCAGTACCGCTTCACGCATGTCCATGTCGCCGTCGCGGTACAGGTCCTTCAGCATTGCCAGTGCGCCAGGCTTGCCGCTGATGCCGATCATGCGCACCGCCTCTTCGCGCAACTCGCGGTTGTCGCTGCGGGCAACTTCAATCAGCAATTCCTGTGCTTCCTGGTTGTCGATCTGACTCAGGATGAACAGGGCATGTTCCTTCACCTCATCACTATCGTCGCCGCGCAGTACCCGGCTGACGAGGGGCAAGGCGCGCTCAGCTGGTGCGGTGATCAACGATTCGATTGCGACAATTTTTAGCTGTTCGGCTTCGCTTAAGGCATCGTCTCTGCCAAAAGCGACAGACGACAGGCCGATGATGATGCTCGCGCCGACTAACTGTTTAAATCTGTTCATAAGGGACTTCCTGAAAACTAGATGGACTCGGAACTATTGGACGGCGCTTGATTCATTTTGGTTAGCATCACGTTCAGTTCGAAGCTGAGTTTTGCCTGCAACCGGGCAGCTTCGGCTGGTGACAAGTCATCGGCCGAGAGACGGGCGAGAATGGGTTCGAAGGCCCGCAGCACGCGGGCAAGTTCGGGTGAGTCATTCTCTTTCGCGGCGCGCGCGAACAGGCGGTTTTGCTGAATGATGTGCATGATCAGCAGCTCACGCTCGGCGCTCGAATCAGCGGGCAGGCCGTTGATGTCCTGGCGGCTTTGCTGGAAATGTTCCTGTAAACCGCGGGTGAACGCGTTGCCTGCGCTGGTGTTCCCGACAAGATTGGCAACGGTTGGGCCGGGCTCGACGAAGTCGTCGTTCATCGGCGTGCTGCTGAAGTAGATGCCAATAGCAATGCCGACGACGAGCGTGGCGGCCAGCGCGGTCCCCCAGGCGAAAGAGGGCAGGTGGAAGCCGCTGGTTCTTGCAGGTACACGGTGGCGCTCCGCCGCTGCGGCGCGATCAATACTGTCGTGCCAGCGAGCGACCATGTATTCGGGTGGTTTCTCGATCACTTCTTCGGTCACGTCGTTCAGTTCGCGCTGCAAGGCCTCGTAGCGTTCGCGCAACGCCGGATCGGCAGCAAGTGCCGCCTCGACCGCCAGCCGCTCGGCGCGGCTCAGCCCGTCGGCGTAGTAATAGAGAATCAGCTGTTCGTCTTTCATGATGCGTTCCTCTCCAGCCCGCCCAAGCGGACCCGAAGTTTTTTTACTGCCCGGAAGATGGCCTGCTTGACGGTGCCCTCGTTGGTCTCGAGCGATTCCGCGATCTCTTTCAAGCGCCACTCTTCCATGTGCTTCAACAGGAAGCAGACCCGCTCGATCTCACTCAGGTGCGCACAGGCCTCGGTCAGAGTCTTCGCAAGTTCGATATTGGCTTTGGATTCTTCAGGCGATTCCTCCTCACTCTCGATATCCATATCCAGTGCCGTGAAACGTCCCGGCCGTTGCTTGCGGATAAGCTGCAGCGCCGAGTTGATGGCGATGCGGTGTATCCAGGTAGAAAGCTGCGCGCCCTGCTGGAACTGCTCGCGTTTGTTCCACGCGGACAGCAATGCGTCCTGCACCGCGTCTTCGGCCAGCTCGCGACTGCGGGTAATCCGCAGGCACGCGGCGAACCAGCGATCCGATCGACTCGAAATCGCCGCATGAAACTCCGCCTGCGTCGGCTTATTGCCGCGCTTCAGTACCGCTGCCATTGTTACTTGGATGTCCGGGTGACTGATTTTGTTAGCAATTATCACCCGTTGTGCCCGGAATGGAGGAATTCAGGCGCTATTCTTGACTGCAATCAGCAACATAGGTCTAATACCCCGCTCGATCCGGCCCCGGATCGAAACCTCGCAAAGCAAAAAGGCCTAGTGGGGGCCAGGTAGCTCAGTTGGTAGAGCAGCGGATTGAAAATCCGCGTGTCGGTGGTTCGATTCCGCCCCTGGCCACCACCAGGCCTTTTTGCGTTCTGAAACGAAGGCACGGGCCAGGTAGCGGGGCCGCGCAGCAGCAGGGTAGAGCAGCGGATTGAAAATCCGCGTGTCGGTGGTTCAACCGAGGCGCCCAGCGCCTACAGACGCACGAAGTGCGCCCGCAGGGCGAGCGCAGCGAGTCCATTCCGCCCCTGGCCACCACCAGGCCTATTTGCGTTTTGCAGTGAAGCCAAGGTCCAGGTAGTCGTGGCGCGCAGCGGCAGGGTAGAGCTGCAGACTGTGAGTCCGCGTGTCGGAGATTCAGCAGGGCGGCGCAGGCGAGACAGACTCACCGCGCCCGAACGGCGAACGAAGCGAATCCATTTCGCCTCTGACCACCTCTTGAGTTATTCCCGCGATGCCCGCCGGCAAGACAGGCATGGCGCGATCGAATCTGGCAATCCCGGTGCCTTGGGTGTCGTTGCTATGGATTGCATGCCAGTCTTTTTCAAGAAGTATGGAAGATTGAACTATACGCAGCTATCGTTGACGAAGAAGTTTCTTGTTCAAGGCCCGTCGAAACGAATCTGCCTATTCGTCGACGGGGCATTTCTGGAGAAATAAGTTTGAAAACGATTGCTGCACTACTTGCCTTTCTTGCACTAGCCCCTTTATCTCACGCTGATGAGCAATTTGATTTTGCGTCGTTAAATATTCCGGCAGACGGACGCATAGTCGTGCCCGTGGTTGAAGGTGAGTCACTAAGCGGCATTGCCGCAACGATCGACCAACGAACCAATGGTGCACTCGCGGTTGCGGCGGCGGAAGCGTCGTTTCTAGGCGAAGCGAATGCAACGGTGACACTCTACGGTGTCGCGCCTTATTCGCGCATAGATCTGATCGGTCTGGGGACAGAAACCGTTAGCCGCGCCGCTGCTGAGAATTTTGGTGGTACGGCCGCATCGTTGCTGGCGGAAACAAAAGGCGGCAGCGTGCAGATTCTCTGGGATGTTGCCAGCGCCGATCGGGACGCTACCGCAGCGCGTGTCGCCTTCGGTTATTTGCTCCGCAGCTACCGTTTCGATAAGTACCAGTCCGACAAGATTGATCCGGACACGCGCCCGGTTGTACGCCTCCTGAGTAACGACAACTCACAGGCGACCTTCGAGGGGGACCTTAAGCATCTTGCCGCCGGTGTTTTCTTCGCGCGGAACATGCCCTCGGAGCCCGCCAACGTTGTTTATCCACAGGTGTTCGTTGACAGGGCAAAGGAGCTGTTCAAAGGGCTCGACAACGTCAAAATCAAAGTGTTGGACGAGAAAGATCTGCAGCGGCTTGGCATGGGCGCGCATTGGGGCGTTGGCAAGGGCTCCTCACGCCCGCCCCGGCTATTAATCATTGAATACATGGCTGGGGGTGACAGCCCACCGGTTGTGCTCGCCGGCAAAGGAATTACCTTCGACACCGGCGGTATCTCGCTCAAGGGCAATGACGGCATGTGGGCCATGAAAGGCGATCTCGGCGGCGCAGGCGTTGTGACGGGTACCGTGCTGGCCGCAGCGCGTCGTGGCGCACCGGTCAATGTTGTTGCACTGGCTGCGCTTGCCGAAAATATGCCCTCGGGCACGGCAACCCGGCCTGGCGATATCCTGACGTCGATGTCCGGCATTACGATCGAGATCATTTCTACCGACGCCGAAGGGCGGCTGGTACTTGCCGATGCCGTGCATTACGGCCAGGTCACTTACAAGCCCAGCGTGTTGATTGACGTCGCAACGTTAACCGGGTCGGCAGGCCGGGCATTGGGTGATGATTACGCCGCAGTCTTCGGTCGTCACGATGACTTGATAGAACAACTCACCGAAGCATCCAACGTTGCAAACGAGGCGATTTGGCGTTTGCCGCTGGATG
Organism: Woeseia oceani; assembly: GCF_001677435.1. Classification (GTDB taxonomy): domain Bacteria; phylum Pseudomonadota; class Gammaproteobacteria; order Steroidobacterales; family Woeseiaceae; genus Woeseia; species Woeseia oceani. The sequence continues at coordinate 3,936,242 of NZ_CP016268.1, read as the reverse complement.
ACTCGCACTTCAAGCAAATCAAATCCGAGTACGCCGACATCAAGAACAGCGGTGCGGGCAATCCCGGTGCCAGTGTCGGCGCGGCATTTATCGGTTCGTTCGTTGCCGAGGATCAGGCCTGGGCTCACTTCGATATCGCCGGTGTAGACCTGCTGGAGGAAGCCCGGCCGACCGTACCGAAGGGGTATTCAGGCTGGAGCGTGCGTGCGCTTGATGAGTATTTGCGTCGGCATCATCAACGGTAGGCATTATTCAAAATCGCAATAAGAATACGGGGTCAAATCGATTCGTCGAAAATGGGACGAATTGAGCTTGGAGCCGCGACTGCTGGACTGGTCGCGGTTCGACCCCGTTTTTCTCTAGCTCATGGTGATGCGGTAGCCGTTGTGCTTGCGGATGTTTAGCACGCGGTTGTCGTCGAATATCAGGTACTGACCCTTGATTCCGGCGAGGCAACCCTCGATCTCCGCCTGCTTGTCAAAGCCAACACTCTTTACTTTCTCCGGGTACCGATCAACCGGATAGTCGATGGAGCAGACGGTGTCATCCGTATCGACAAATCGCCGCAGGTCGGCGTCGAGCGTGCCAGTCAACGATGCTTTCGTGGCGGCGAGGTCCGCATTGATCACCTCATTCTTCAACATGCGTTGCCAGTTTGTCCGATCGGTAAGGTGTTCTTTCATGGCGACTTCAACCAGGCCAGCCGTGTAGCGATTTGGCACGCGGGCGAACACGATCGCGTCACTTGCGCCCTGATCGATCCAGCGAGTGGGTATTTGCGAGGCCCGCGTGATGCCCACCTTGACCGCGGAGCTTCTGGCGAGATAGACAATCTGCTCGACCAGGCAATGTTTTTCGGCCCATGCCATGTCTCGCGCCTCGCCTTCGTGTGCCCGGCACAGCTCCGGACGGATGATGCATTCGCTGGCCTCCGGAGAGTTTCGAAAGCACGGGTAGCAGAAACCCTGCCCGAAAGACTTTTTCGTCAGTTGGCCGCAGGCAATGCAGTTGATGGTGCCGTCAAAACTCAAGGTGATCGATTTGCCGATCTTCGCGTTCATATCGATCGACTTACCATCCAACTCCAGCGTGTATTGCGCGCCACCCTCAAGTCGGGTCCGCATTTTTCGCAGGTTGCCGGAAACCTGTGCTTCGGAATTCATAGAGATGGCCTGCATGTTCATGGGTTGGATCAGGCGTGATTGTAATGCATTGTAGCGAGCTGCCGCAGCCACAAGAATATGGAGTCGATCCGGGTCAATAGTCGTGCGGGATAATTCGCGCGTTGGTGGTTCAAACGGCTCTCTCTTTCGGTTTTCACCCACACCTCAACGCCGAACCCGGCATCATACGGTTCGCGGCACGCTCCCTTGGTCGATAAGAACCGAAGCTTGCACAAAGCGCAGTGGCTCATTAACGTAGTCCGTATTGCCGTGAACTCAATCGTAGTCACGAGGAGCAGCACGTCCATGCCAATCCGCTACGCCAATTTTCTATGCACTATCTCGCTGGGGCTTTGCCTGGTCTTGGCTGCCGGTCGCGCTTTGGCCGCTGAAACGGACCCTGACGGGCGCCGTTACGTAGAATCCGCGACTCCCCTTGTCGACGTTGAACTGGCGCTCGATCGAGCAAAAGAACGTGATCGACCATTGCTGGTCGTCGCGGGTGCCAACTGGTGTCACGATTCGCGCGCACTCGCCTCCCGTCTGGGTCAGTCGCCGTTGGCAGACCTTGTTCAGGAAAATTACGAGCTGGTATTCGTGAGCGTCGGCTTCTACGAGCAGGGCAGGGATGTCATGCAGCGATTTGGTGTCCCGCACTACTACGCAACGCCAACAGTACTCATTATTGATCCCTCGAGCGGGCAGGTAATCAATGAAGCGGATCGGCACCAGTGGGGTAATGCTTACAACATTGGTATGTCGGCGTCCGTCGATTACTTCCAAAAATGGTCAAACGAAGATCGGCCTGCCGAACCTGTCGTGGAGTCCGCCGAGCTTCGCCGATTGGATCAGGAAATCGACGCATTCGAGCGGCAATTGGCGGACCGCGTGGTGGCCGGCTACGCCGTCGTTGGCCCTTTACTTGCAGCGACCGAGGCCGGTAACCGACCTGAGAAATTCAGCGCCAGCTGGGACGAGCTAAGCAAGTTTCGAAACGCTATTCCGACTGCGGTTCAAGAGCTAAGAACTGAGGCGCGCCGGCGTGTGGCTGCGGGCGAAGATAACGTTCAACTCGTATTCCCCCGTTTCGCGCCGCTGTCATGGGAAGGGTAGACGACGGACCTGTTTAATCGACTCGCAGCTTGTATGTGGGTATAGCACCGCGCCGGTGCAGAACAAACCGGTCCGACTCTATCTATTCTTGCTGATGTGCTCTGCCTATACCGGAGATCCAGTGCAACAACGCTGACAAGGCTTTGTTCATTGCGGGAGCGTGGGTCGGCATAAAGCTTGCGTCTAATGTTTGTGCTTTGCTTTTAAATCCGCTGGCCGTTAGTGCAGCGCCGCCATCAAAATCCACCAAAGCAAAACGCAAAATCAGGGCATCATCCGGCAGCCCGAAATCGCTGCCGGGCAAACTGGCGACGCCGGTGTCCTGCAGAATCCGGTTCGCCAACATTTTTCCGTCTGCTATTCCTTGCTTTTTCAGCTCAATCCGAAAGTTGGAGAAGTCGGGCATGAGGTAAAACCCTCCTTCCGCTGGCGAACATTGGATTCCAACATCCCGTAACGCGTTTTCAAATGCACTCAATATGAACTGCATAACGCGTCGTGAGTGATGCAGGTAATCATCCAGCTCAGCATTACCGGCAAATGCCGTTACGGCAGCATATTGCACCGGCGCACTTACGGCACTGTAGGTTTCACTGGCGATTGTTGCCATGGCGTTGCGCAATGTCGCCAATTCATCGGAAAACGCGAACGCGCCCAGTCGCCAGCCACCCGCGCCACACCATTTGCTCAAGCCCGTGCTGAGAATGGTTCCTTCCGGGTAATGCCGGACAAGGGAACCAGGGTTGTCGCCAAAAGATAGTTCCCAGTAAATTTCATCGGCGATCACGAGCAACTCATGTTTCCCCGCGACAACGGCAATTTCGGCCAACCATTCATCGGAGTAAGACGTACCTGTCGGATTATTCGGGTAATTCAGTATCAATAATCGGGGGTGTCTGCCATTGCGTTCACAATAGTCATCAAGTATTTCGGGCTGCAAGCGCCAGCCGTCGTCCAAACTCGTCGGTAGCCAGGTAACCTCAAGGCCGAGCAGCTCGGCCTGCGGCGCATAGGACACCCAGCTGGGCGCAGGCAAAAGCAACTCGCCGCTAAATGCCATCTGCAGAATAAAGAGCAATTCTTTTGAGCCTGGGCCAATCAGTACGTTGTCGGCTTTGAAGGAAGTTCCACGTCCGCGATTAAGGTGGCCTGCGACAGCGGTCCGCAATGCCGGTAAGCCCGAGACCGGCAAATAGTCTTTTTCACTGGCGTGCGACCGGAGGGTATTGACTACCGATTCCGGCACAGGAAAAGGCGACTGTCCCAAGCCAAGCCGATAAATTTCCTTGCCTTCGCGCAGCATCTGCAGGCTTTTCTCGTTGATGGCGAGTGTCGCTGAAGGCTTCAGTCCGGAAATATTTATATTCAGGTTTTTAAGCATGATCGTCGCCAAAGACTGAAAAAGGGGTCTAACCGATTTACTCGATACTACGTTTGATTCTGGGTAGGGCACGAAAAGCAGCACGGCCGATTGTTCCATGCTTATGTTTCAATTGCCAAGCATGTGAATGTGGCACATTCCCATTGCGACCAGAGTCGTTGCTCGTGTGATGCGGGCAATGTGACGGACAGTACGTATACCATCGAAACGGCCTCTACCGTTGAACAGGCACACTGTGTTAGCGACGTTACAGGCAAGCCTGCAAGTATAAGCCCAGCTGTCGGCGACGACTATTTCAGGGAGCAGAAAATACCGGTTTGGCCGCTTTTGCTATCGCCGCAGTCGCTCCTTAGCTCACCGCTTCCAGGCCCAAGCCATGCGGAACGGGCTGGCCAAGCCGGTCAACCGCTACAAAGACGAGCTTCTTGATATCGATAAGTACCTTCTTGCTATCTTTATTGCGAACCTGGCAGGTGATCGTTATGGAGGTCTTTCCAAACTTTTTCACACTCAGGCCGAATTCAACGATGTCATCCTGAACGGCGGCGGAAACGAAATTCACTTCGGAAAAGTGTCGCGTAACGAGGTGTGGTGTTCGCAGTTGGCATTTCGCGAATATGTACGCTTCTTCATCCACCCAACTCAACAATGTTCCGCCGAACAATCGATTGACGCTGTTTAGGTGTTCGGGCCGCACCATACGACGTCCGTAAAACTTTATTCGGTCCTGCATCTTGATTGTCCTATCGGAAAAGCCAGTTCGGATCATCCCAACAATTATGGCAAAGAAGGGAGCGGCACAATGCCGCTCCCTATAGCGCTACCTACTCTGCCGTTGCTCCTGGAGCCGGCTTCCGGGGGGGTTGGAACCCGAAGTCCAGAGGCGCAGTCATTTCGGATCTTTCGAAAGCACCGAGACGCGCTTACGAATAAGGTTGCAACCATCATGCCAATTCCGCGATATCGTCGCAGGTGGCGAAAATGCTCGCTTCTGCAATTGAGAGCGACCCCTTTCACAGGGGTTAACGAACCAACGTGATGCATTGAATGATGTCTGGTGCATCGCCACGGTGCATGTCCTCACCACTGCCTTATTATTGATCGGCCGCCATTCGCTCGAATACCAAATCACGAACACGCGATCCAGCAACCAGCAAGGCGGTTACATGGCCGTTGTCATCGCGCCGGAATCGCACTTCGGGAAACCAGTTTTGGTCCCCTTCAAACAGATCTTCGGCGACCGGTGTGAGCACGGCCGGTGCGTTGCGCCAGTGTTCGGCGATCAACTGGCCGTCCCTTACGAAAACCCGGTAGGTGGAATCCAGCTCCGCGCTACGGTAGCTGCCGTTGAATGCCGTGAGCTCAGCTTCCGACAGGATCGGATGAATTTTCTCAGGTTCGGCTTCTTGTTCGGGCGGCGGCGGGCCCATCAGATTGCCGAGAAAGACTTCTGATACCTTCCGTACACGGCGGGCGGGATCACAATCAGCGAAGTTGCAGAACACTGCAATTGAAATACCGTGGTCCGGAAAGCGCAGATAGTTGGTTCGAAAACCTGCCCAGGAACCGCCGTGACCGTGAGTAACCAAGTCCCGGTATTCGCCGACCGCGAGGCCGTTGGCGTAGGCTATGGTCTCGCCGTTGGTCAAGACACCCTGTTCGGTCATGCGCTCGACGATCGCCTGTCCGCCAAGCTGAGCGCTCTCAAAATTCTTCATCCAGAGGCCGAAGTCGTCGATCGTTGTGTGCAGGGAGCTCGATGCCAATGCCGTCAACTGGTTCACAGCACGCTGATACTGTCCACTGGGCGCGCCGGACTCCACTGGCTGGTAAGACTCAGCGCGGTTCGCAATGACTTCATTGGAGTTGTCGGAAAAGTGCGTACTGGTCATTCCGAGTGGTTTGAAAATTCTTTCGTTGGTAAATTCACGAAACGTCATGCCTGACGTTCGTTCGATGATCAGAGAGAGCAAGTTGTAGCCAGTATTTGAATAGGCGTATTCCGAGCCGGGCGGGAAATTAATCGCTTCCTGCTGAAACAGCATGCGCAGAATTTTCTCGTAGGAGATGACATCGCCATACTCAACGCCGGCCAACATCATGACGTGCGGCCAGTCGCGGATACCGCTGGTGTGGTGTAACAGGTGGCGAGCAGTGATCGTATAGCCGAAATCCGGGAGTTCGGGCACGTAGTCTCTGACATCCGCGTCGAGATCGAGTGCGCCGTCGGCCTCGAGCAACAAGGCCGCCATGCCGCCAAACTGTTTCGAGATCGATGCAATGTCAAATACGGTGTTGCTGTTGATCGGTATACCGTAGTCGAGGTTGGCAAGGCCGTAATCAGCGCGATGCACGATCTCACCGTCTTTCATTACTATGACGGATGCACCGGGAGCGTCTGCCGCGATATCGGCAAATATGTCGTCGACGCCAGCTGTTGTTGGCCGTTTCGGTGCGGAGGCAGGTTGACTGTCTGAAGCGACCGGAACACTCGTCGCATCTCCAGGTTGACATGCAGTCAGGCCGAACAGAAAGGCTATGGCCAAGAAAGAGATGGGCCGTGCGAATCGCAGCATTGTTTTCTCCCTGTAATTTTTTTTAGCGGGTCCGTGTTTAGTTGGCCAATCATGTTACGACACGCAGTACCGGCTAACGAATTCTTCGCTAACTGGTTGCGGTCGCGTCCATGCAATGGTCACCGATGAAAATCGAGTGCCGGACGATATCGAAATCCTGGCTTAAAAAATCTGCGGAGATGTCGACGGTCCTGTCAGCTCGCGCTTGAGTATAGAGTCGATCTGCAGCTCTGAACGTGGCGTACACGCGAACATGTGCAACTAGACGCGCAACTGGTGTCGGGTCGCATAAAAAGGCAACAGATTGCGAATAAGCGAACAAGGGGTCGAGCCGATTTACTCGGCGCTCAGCTTGATTTCGGCCTTAGCTCGTAGCGGTACACACCAGATTGCGCCACGCCTCTGTCTCGCCCAGCAAGCATGTGCATCCTGAACTGTCTCCAGTGCGTCTGGAGCCGTCGTCTCGTGTGATGCAGGAATTATGACGATTACTACCGTCGACCAGGCTCACTGTGTGAGCACTGTTACAAGCAAGCCGACAAGTGAATGTGCTGCAATCGGCGGCGATTACTGTCATGAGCAGGTGGCACCAATTCTGAGCCGAGCCGTAGAGGCAGGAACGTGCGTCAGGCCAAGGCGAGCGAAACGAAAAATCGGTTCGACCCTTGTTACTCACAGCTACCCGCCGACACATCGGTCGCCAATAGCCGGTATCCGCCAATTCGTCCCGAATCATTATTCACCTCCAGGAAGTAGCGTCCTGACGTTGTGATGTCTATGGCGAGCGTCGCGCTGGCATCCACAGAGGTAACACTATCGACGAAATCGCCCGTTTCCGTGTACAGCGAAACTCTGGGCCTTGTTGCTGCGGTGTAGCCTTGCTCTTCGCCGGCAATTTCGAACGCGTAGGACCGGTCCTCCAGCAGTTCGATGTTGTACCAGTCCAGATCCGCAGTCCGGCTGATCGACTGGTGTACCTCGGCACAAAATCCAATGTAGGCCCACGAGTCTCTGTTGCCGGCCGGGTCGCCAACACTGTTGTGCACGGTGTAGGGCAGAGCATTCGTACTATTGGTGCTGACTGTCAGGTAGTAGTTGCCACTTTGCGCGGTCGTCATGGCCACTCGTTGCACGCCATCCGTCCATACCTCGCCTGTTGCCACGACATTGCCGTTGTCATCAACAATCGCAACCGTCGGATACTCGAACAGCCCGTTCAGTACGTAAGCGCCATCGACGAAGAACGCGCGTTGTTCGCCGCCGAACGCCGATATGAAACGGAACCAATCAACATCACCGGCGCTTTCCAGCACGCCGTGAGAGGGGACCATCGATTCTGCACGTCCAATGGTCGTTGTATCTCCGGCAAGATCATCATCAGGCGCTGTAGCTTGACGCTCCACGAGAGCCAACTGATAGTGGCCACTCTGCTGGGGTTCCGGTGCCGCGGCCGTCAGGAAGTAGTAACCCGACCGCACCAGCGAAAACGACACCCGGTGCGTGTGCTCGCAGCCTGGGTTACAGACCAGATCGTCGTTTTGTCTGGAGGTCCATACCGCATCGCCGCGTACATCGCGAAGACCGATGAACGCATTCTCAATATCGGCGATCGAAGTGGTGATGGAGGCTTCGTAAGGCACGTTTGCCGTCAGGTACACTTTGAACCAGTCACCAGCGTCACGGCCGTTATTGATCTGGCCGTCAACAACCTCACCCACTTCCATGCCCGCAAATGTGCTGGTGTCGCTGGGCACATCGCCGCCTGCCGACTCAATCCGGTAACCGCCAATCTGTCCACCTGACGATTCGATGCCGACCCGCAGCGAATGGTCACCGGTAGCAACATGTTCAAGCGTGGCAACCCCACCTGTCGGCGCGGTGTAGGCCACGATCTGGCCGTCGACCCACAGCTGCACGAGAAAGTCGTCCAGCTGTTCGCCTTTGGCGTCCGGTTCGGGATAGACATTAATGACCGTTGTTTCCGTCGCATAGGCATTCATCGTGAACCAGTCGGAATCGGCGGTGGTCTCGATGCTGCCATGGACAGCCGAGCCGCCAATAGCGATGGAGGCGTCTTGTCGCGTGCTTGTGTTGTCGTCGAGCTCCTCGATCATCAGGTTGTAACCGCAGCCAAAGCTCGGCAGGTTCTCACACAGAACGACGAGCTTGTCGTCGAGCACATAGACTTCGCTCCACAAGTAGAAGTTGTACTCGTCAGTGACTTTCGGCTCGAACACATGTCCCACCAAACGTTCCACTCCGGTTTGATTGGTATGGCATGCCCAGAAATTGCCCCAGACCCAGTCCTCGTAGTAGATGCACAGATCGTCGTACAGCGGGACCGAGTAGGAATCGGTCACGACGGATTGCGGGTACTCCGACCAGATCAACGGCGGAATTACATCGCTCTCGCGGTCCATGGAGTATTCAAAGCTGATCAGGTAGCGCACGCCCGCGCGTAAACGCGCCGACACCCGGTGGCCCTGTTTAGCGCCCTCAATCCGGGTGGGCGAGGGTATACCGTCGACCCGTATGAGCTGGCCGAAATCAGCTTCCTGAATGGTTGTGGTGTGAGTGATCAGGTCGATGCCGCCATAGAGTTCATACTCCACGGCATACGGGCCGTCTGCCGTCATTGCGGCCAACGGCACCGGCGCAGCCGCCGGATCATTCGGCCTGGAAACCTGATCCACCCGCAGTTCCACTTCCGAGCGGGTCTGTTCGCTGTTTGAATTCTCGGTGATGTAAAAGAAACTGTCTTCGCCCACAAAGTCACTGGGTGATGTGTAGAGGATGGTAGTGCCGTCGATGGCGATCTCGCTGCCGACCCGGCTGCGCGATACAGAGACCAGTTGCTCACCTGTACGGTCGTTGTCGAGCACACTCAATACACTCGGCATCCCGCTGAGCACCCCGACGAACACGTCATCACTTGGCTCAATAACCGGCGGCGGGGGTGGTGGGGGCATCGTGCCACCACCGCTGCTTCCGCCCCCACCGCCGCAGGCCCCCAGCATAAAGAGGGCCAGCCCAAACAGCAGCCGACGGACGTGGGAAGGAGGAGCGGTGTGATCGATGGGTTTCATGACGATCGCCTTGAAAATAGTGGTCCTATCTTCAAAGGCGCAAAAGCGGCGTTGCTGTTCGGAAATGGCTGGCAGCTTTCCACCGCGCTGGGTAGCGCGGAAAACCGCTGGGTTTTGAAAATGTTCTGAGGCGGGTTTGTGGGATGTCGCGCTGGCCCCGGCTTTTATCAGCACAAGGTCAATGCGGACGGGCGAGCGATGACCACCTTGCTGTGCTTCCGGACATTACGCGCCGCTGTTTTGAACCTCTTTGCATCGCGAGCAGCGTGTCCCTGCGTCAATGAGCTGGGATCTTCGCATCCTGCCTTTGGTGGTTGTCAGGCGCGAGACGTTCGAATGGCCGTGCCCAGGCACTCGTGTGTCGCTGCTCTGGCCCCTCGCGTGGCAAGCAGTGTGATCTTTGCCGCCACTGAACTGGGTTTTGCTCAATTTCGCGTTTAGCGGTTGTCCCGCGCGCGATGCGCGGTCAGCCGCGCTTCGGCCTTTTGCGTATAGCTGTTTTTATTTCCCCGTGTGGCGAGCAGCGTGTCGCGTGCGCCAAGCAGGGTGGCTTCGGCGCCGGCACGCCCCAGCGCGCTCTCGCAATTTCCCAGCAGGCTCTGCGCGACAGCAATTTCCCAGTGTCCGGCCGGCAGTATCGCCTCCCGAATGGATACAGCTTCCTGCAGCAACGGCAATGCCGCGCGCACTTCGCTATTGCGGGTCAGCAGGTCGCCGTAAGCCATGAGGATTCTGGCCAGCCGCGGATCATTAGGCAGCAGAATTTCGCGGTAACGATAGAGGACACCCTGATACAGCGATCGCGCAGCCTCGGTGTCGCCGGCATCATCGCGCAGCAGGGCATCGACGTAGTCTGTTCGTATGCGGACGGGGTGTTGCTCGTCCACGCTGGCGTCGACTGTTTCACGTGCTTGCGATAGGCGTGCGGCTGCTTCATCAGGCAAGCCCATGTCGCGCAACAACTCGGTGAGATCCAGCAACGTCGTCATGCGTGCGGTATGGTGCTCGCCCAGCACGCGCGTGCGATCCGCGAGGGACTTCTCGAACGCCGACCGCGCCGCCGGGTAGTCCTCGGCAATATGCAGGTAGATTGCGAAGATATTTCGGCTCGAGAGCGTCGCCGGGTGGTCGGCGCCCAACACTACCGTGCGAATCTGCGTGGCTTCGGCCAGCAGCTCGCGGGCCCCCTCAAAATCCCCCAGCTGCAACAACGCCAACCCGAGGTTGGACAGGTTCGTTGCCGTCTCTGGATGTTCTGTGCCGAAACGTTGCCGGTTCGTTGCCAGCGATTCACGGTACAGCGCGATCGCCTCAGCGTAGTTCCCCTGGGTTTTCAAAACACCGGCAAGGTTGTTCTTGTCCGACGCGACATAGGGATGATCTTCCCCAAGCAGTTTGAGATCGATGGCCAGCCCGCGGCGATACAGTGTTTCAGCCTCGGCGTACGCGCCCTTCTTCTGCAGGATCGTGCCGAGCGTCTGCAGATCGGCGGCAACGCCCGGGTGTTCTTCCCCATAGATGCGAGTGGTCAGCGCCAGCCCCTCCCGCATGTTCTGTTCCGCGGCATCCCACTGGCCGCTGTCCATCAGTGCGAACGTCAGGTGATTCATTGCCGCCGGAACTTCTGGGTGATATGCGCCGGCCGTCTCGCGAAGCATGGCGATGGATGCCCGTAAAACCGACTCGGCCTCGTCAAACTCCGCCATGTTGGTCAACAGCCAGCCGTAGCCGTGCATCGTCGTTGCTTTCTCAAGGCTCGGCTGTGCGGAGAGGCGTTCGTGCATGGCCAGCGCTTCAGCGTAATAGCCGCGTGCTTCCTCCTGGCTGCCCTGTTCGTAAACAGCATTGGCAAGGCCAGTGAGCAGCATCGCGGCATGCAGGCTGTCATTGCCGTGCAGCTTTCGACTGAGTTTCAGCGCCTCACGGTAGAGCGACTCGGCTTTCCGGAAGTCACCTGTCGCTGCATTGAGTTCGGCGATCTTCGTCCCGGTTTGCAGAACCTCGTCGTGCTCTGCACCAAAGAGCGATACGCGCGTGCGTAACGCACTGTCGAGCAGCGCTTGTGACCGGTCGTACAAGCCGAGGCCCATGTAGGCGCCACCCATGACGTCCTGCATAGCCGCGCGAACGACGGACTGATCGGCCAACTCCTGCTCGATGCGCAAGGCGCCCTGATCGAGCAACGCCCGGGCTGTCACTCGTTCGCCCTGAGCCTGATCGGGATCCGGCATGCTGAAAAGGCTCAACAGAAACCCGGAAACCTGCGCCGACTTTTGCGCTTCCAGCTGCGCGAGATTCCGTTGCTCGGTCACTTTGACACTGTAATAAGCCGGCAGTCCGACGATCAGCAGAAGAATCGCTGCGGTGGCCGCAACACCCCAGCGATTACGCCTTATGAACTTGCCCGTTCGATAAGTAACCGATTCCGGCCGCGCGCTAACCGGCTTATCCGACAAATAGTTTTCAATGTCATCCGACAGTGCCCGGGCGGATCGGTAGCGTCGCTCGGGGTCTTTCTGCAACGTCATCATCACGATGTTGTCGAGATCGCCGGAAAGCAGTTTCGTTAAGCGGCTGACTGACGTCCGGCGCGAGGCAACGATATTTGGCACCGTGTTGTCCGGATCGCCTTCCAGCGTGATGACAGTGCTCGGGCGGCTGGGCTCGGTATCGCAAATGGCCCGGGCAATGGCTGCCATGTTGGTCGCCTGCTGCAGGTAGGGTCGTCGCCCGCTCAGCAGTATGTAAAGAAGAATACCCAGTGAATAAATGTCTGTGGCAGTGGTGATCGGCTCGCCCCGAACCTGTTCCGGGCTGGCGTACTCCGGCGTCATCAAAGCGCTGCCTTCAAGGGTTGGGGCGACGGCGAACTTGAGCACGGTGTTGTCGAGAAACTTGGCGATGCCGAAGTCCAGCAATTTCGGTTCGCCTGCTGGATTCACAAGGATGTTCGAAGGCTTAATATCACGGTGCACGATCAGGTTTCGGTGCGCATATTCAACCGCGTCAGCGATCTTGCGGAACAGCCGGAGTCGCTCGGGAACGGACAGCCGGTGCTCATCGCAATAGCGGTCAACAGGAATGCCGTCGACGTACTCCATAACGAGGTAGGGCGTACCGGCGTCGGTCTCGCCGCCATCAAGCAGTCTCGCAATGTTGGGGTGGTTCATGTTCGCGAGAGTCTGGCGTTCCACCTGGAACCGTTGCACCAGCGCCTCGTCACCGAGATTCGCGTGCAACAGCTTGATGGCCACCTGGTGATCGAACCGGTCGTCGTCACGCTCAGCACGGTAGACGTTGCCCATGCCACCGGTACCGATCAGCTCGATCAACTTGTAGTTTCCAACCCGCTGTTCGAGTCTGGCTTTGGCCGTTGCCGCGACGGTGTTTTTCGCCGCATCCTGGACGATGCCGCTGAGATACTCGTCGGCGGTTGCGGACTGCAGCAACCGCGAAACCGCCTTGAGCAAGTCCGCGTCGTGGCCGCATTGCTCGCTGAGGTAGCCGGCCCGCGATTCAGGCGGTAATGCGCGAGCGGCCTTGAACAATGCCTTGACCTTTTGCCAGTGTGATTTGTCGTCGCTGTTCAATGTCGGGTTCTCAGCTATAGCGCTTTACTCAAGCTGCGCCGATTGATCGTAGGCGGCCGTCGATCACTCTTCTTCCATGTCGGCCATGCGGTTCTTCAACCAGGCCTTCGCCAGTTCCATGTCGTCGAACAATGCCGTCTTCGAAACCCCTTGCGTATCCGCGGCCTCCTGGTAGGTCAGACCGCCGAAAAATACCAGCTCTATCGTGGATGCAAGATGTTCATCGACTCCCGCCAGAGCACTCAGAGCGTTGTCGAGGTCGAGGATGTCGGGTGCGTTGGCTGCCACTGCCACATTGTCGTCGAGCGTCAGGTCCGGCATACCGCCGCCGCGTTTCGCGCTTTTCTTCTTGCGTGCGTGGTCAACGAGAACCCTGCGCATGGTCTTCGATGCCATTGCCAGAAAGTGGGAGCGGTCTTTGTATTCAATCTTGATGTCGGCGAGGCGCATGAAGGCTTCATTGACCAATGCCGTGGCCTGCAGCGTATGCGACGGTGCTTCCCCGCGCATTTGCCGTCGGGCCAGGCGCTGAAGTTCGCCGTGCACCAGGGGCATGAGCTGCTGCAAGGCGGCATCGTCACCGGATTGCCACTGATTGATGAGGCCGGTAAGTTCGTTCGGGCGCATGCATGACCTCCGGGCACCGCAGAGCCGGTGAGCTCACCGATCTTGCGGCGATACGGCGGGTGGCCATTCGCGACGTAAACACTCGACCATATTCCCGCAGGAGGCTCATCTTAGCAGGTGACCGGACTCTCTGAGTGATCTGGCAACGTGCTTCGAGATGGCCTTTGCCGTGCTCTTGTCGCCGACAAACAGAGAGCCACTGCCACGGGTACGCACGATTGCCGTCCACGCCAGATCCCTGGTCTCTATGTCGATCAGCCTGACATGAAAGACCGCGCGGTCGGATTTGGCCTGTACGTGCGTCGCCGTCCCCAGGTCGGTATTGAAGAAAATCGTTCCGGGGCTGGCTCGTTCGCTGGCGGATTCCAGCGATATAACGATGGTGGCACTCACACCGCGCTCGGACAGGACCGCCCGCCGTTCTTCGTCAGTCCAGTCCCTGAAGGGAGAAAAAAGGTCCTCTGTTGTGTACATGCACACATTCGACTTGCTGAACTCTTTGGCGAGCCGTTCGGCAACGTACTCGCGAAAGTAGTCATTGGCCGTCGGCAGCTGTACGTAAACGGCGTCGAACGTGTAGTCGACATAGGCCGGGTTGGTTTGGGTGTCAACGTCGGTATGGCGAAACGCCGACAGCAAGAGGACCAGGGAGAGAGCCAAAACTAGTCTTGCGGTCGGTCGAAAGGACTGCAGAGCTATCGTATTCATTGTGCTGGCTCCATCGTGAGTGCGCTGGTTGGCAACGACCGCGAAGATAATCAGTCAGGGAAGCCACTCTCCGCGTTCTCCTGCCTTTGCCTTTTACGGCGCAAGACAGGAGGAATTGTTCGGCGAAATCTGACTGTGCGTGCTGTTACCTGTCCTCACTCTGATCCCGCACCTGAATGACGCCTGTTCCGTTGCCGAGGGATCCCGGTGCTGCTGGTTCTTTAGTCTCGTTACTGGCCGAGAGCATACGGGGGTGGCCGAAACCACTAAAAAAGCAACCAAACCCTTGCTACTCTTACCCGGCGGCCCAATAGTGTTGCCTTATGGAATACAAAGACTATTACAAGGTGATGGGCGTCAAACGCGACGCTACCCAGGACGAGATCAAGCGCGCGTATCGCAAGCTTGCCCGCAAGTATCACCCTGATGTCAGCAAAGAATCGGACGCGGAGCTGCGCTTCAAAGAAGTGGGCGAGGCCTACGCAGTTCTGAAAGATCCCGAGAAGCGAACCGCCTATGATCAACTGGGCGCGAACTGGAAGTCGGGTCAGGATTTCCGGCCGCCACCCAACTGGGATCAGGGTTTCGAGTTCCACGGGGGCAACGCGTCCCAGGGCGGCGCTCAGGACTTCAGTGACTTCTTCGAGACCTTGTTTGGTCGTGGCGATTTCCGTAGTGCTTACACCCGGGCGGATCACCGGCCGTTCGCCAGCCGCGGCGAGGACACGTTCGCCAAAATCGAAATCGATCTGCAGGACTCCTACAGCGGCGCGACGCGCAGCGTGACGCTGAAGCACACGGTGATCGGCGACGACGGTCGTCCGGCCTTGAGCACCCGAACACTGAACGTGAAAATCCCGAAAGGAGTGCGGCCCGGTCAACACATTCGCCTTGCCAAGCAAGGCTCACCGGGTGCGGGTGGAGGAGAAAGCGGCGACTTGTTGCTGGAAATCAGCTTTCGGCCACACCCGAAGTTTTACGTCGAAGACAATGACGTTTACCTCAACTTGCCGGTCACACCGTGGGAGGCAGAGCTTGGCGCCAGCGTCAAAACGCCAACGCCGGCAGGCGACGTGGATCTGACAATTCCGCCGCACTCAAAGGCGGGCCGCAAGCTGCGCCTCAAAGGGCGTGGGCTGCCCGGGAAAGAGCCCGGTGATTTCTACGCGGTTTTGCAAATTGCCCTGCCACGGGCCGAATCGGCTGATCAGAAAAAGGCGTATCGTGAATTCGCGAGCGCTTTCGCCTTCGATCCGCGTAAGGAAAGGGAGGGCTGGAAATGACCAATGACAGTCGGAAAACCGTCCTGCAGAGTGAAATTATCGAAACCCGGGTTGAGATGACCCTCTCGGATTTGTGCAGGGTTTGTACGGTTAGCAGCGAACGCGTCGTGCAACTGGTTGAAGAAGGTTTGGTAGAGCCGGTCGGCAACGAGCCCGCCGAGTGGCGATTCAGCGGCCACAGTGTCCGGCGCGTCGTGGTCGCGGAGCGCCTGTCTCGAGATCTGCGGCTGAACCCGGCTGGCGCCGCCCTGGTGCTGGACTTGCTCGATGAAGTGCAGCAGCTGCGCCAGCGTTTGAGCCGACTTGAGGAAAGCGATTAACTCCGGTCGTCACCAGCGAGTACGTCAGGCATTATCGGATTCGCCCTAGATAGCCACTCGATCTTCAACGCCAGAAGCCAGGCCCGTTCAACGCATCCGCGATTAGTGTCCGCACAAGTTCAGATTTCACGGGAAACCCTCGAAGCGAAACTCGCAGGCTTAGGGTACGTAGCATGCGGCTCGAAACCATCGACGTCCCGATGAATGCAATGACTCCG
This sequence comes from Woeseia oceani, assembly GCF_001677435.1. GTDB lineage: Bacteria > Pseudomonadota > Gammaproteobacteria > Steroidobacterales > Woeseiaceae > Woeseia > Woeseia oceani. Next base: position 3,920,177 of record NZ_CP016268.1, on the reverse strand, counting down.
GAGCAGAAAGAACGGCTGATCGAGAAAGTCACGCAAGTCTCGCCTGAAAGTTTATGCAGAAATGAATATCATGCTGCTTCACTCTAAGCGCGATCAGGCGAATCTGAATAACCGGACTCGAGATGGACATAAAATGGTTGGAGGATATTCTTGTCCTTTACGAAGAAAGGAACTTTTCACGAGCGGCTGAGCGGCGACATATCACGCAACCGGCATTCTCCAGGCGCGTGCAGTTGTTCGAGCAATGGGTCGGGCAAGACATCATCGACCGCACTACCCAGCCCATCAAATTCACTCCGGCAATGGAACGCCTGATACCTGCTGTCAGCAACGCGGTAGTAGATGTTTACAACATAAGGAACTCATTGAGGGCTGAATCAGCGACGAAAAGCGTAACCTTCGCTACACAGCACACACTGGCCACCAGTGTTTTTCCGCAGCTATTATCCATCATCAATGGCCAACTGCAGACAGTGACAGTCCGGCTCAGGTCAGCAAATCTTCCTGAATGCATTACTTGGTTGGAAAATGGCGATGTAGCATTCCTGTTGTGCTACGAATCGTCTGTTCTTACTGCACAGTACGGCGACAATCTCGACAAGCTGAATCTCGGTGACGAGCAACTGATTCCCGTTACCGCTACAGACCCGGAGGGGAGCCGGGTTCATGATCCGGAAACACAAACAACACTGAAGATGCTGAACTATCCCGTCGGCTCATTCTTGCGCAATGTTGTCAATCGAGGGCAGATTGCCGGCGGTTTCCAGGACTACGTCATTGAGAATGTCTGCGACTCTTCGCTGACAATGGCGCTGAAAAAGCTGGTTATGTCCGGTATGGGAATTGCCTGGATTCCCCGTTCGCTAGTCGCCAGCGAACTCGAGAGCGGTTCACTGGCCTCGCTCGACGAGCACTTCGGTGCAATAGACCTTTCTGTCGTGCTTTTGATGAACCCGCGAAGAGCCAGCGAACTTACAAAGCGCGCGTGGGCTCTGATTCAGAACTCGCCGCTGTGCCAAGAGAGCGAGGCTGACTGTGCAAACGAGTTCTGAACATACCAACTGTTTCGACAGAACTTCATTGACGTCGAGCATTGATCGCGACGTCGTCGCGGTTATGCACAAAACTTAGCGTGGTCTGCCGAATTCGAATTAGAGTTGCCCTGTCCATGGTCTCTATAATGATGATCCTACTACCATGGACTGGATATCAAGATGCACTTTGCGAGATTTCCGCGACTCAACTTTGCCCACCTACCGACGCCACTCGAACCTATGCCTACTCTCAGCAAAGTGCTGGGTGGTCCTAATCTTTGGATCAAGCGCGATGATTGCACAGGCCTCGCTGGTGGCGGAAACAAGACCCGAAAACTTGAGTTCTTGTTGGCAGATGCGCTGAATCAGGGGGCTGACTGCATCATTACCCAGGGTGCTACCCAATCTAACCATGTGAGACAAACTGCTGCCATAGCCACAAAACTGAGTTTGCGCTGTTATGCGCTGCTTGAAGACCGAACCGGTAGCAAGGAGCAGGACTACAATTCCAACGGCAATGTGTTGCTTGATCGCATCCTTGGCTGCAGCGTATCGAAAGTACCGGCAGATACCGACATGAATGCGGCTATGGAGGAAATCGCCCAGCAATTACGTGACGATGGCAAGAAGCCCTACATAATTCCGGGCGGCGGCTCCAATCCAATCGGCGCACTTGGCTACGCAAATGCGGCCCTGGAGTTGTTGACCCAGGCCAACAACATGGGACTGAAAATTGATCATCTGGTGCATGCGACCGGAAGCGCGGGTACTCAGGCAGGGTTGATTACCGGTTTGCGTGCAACGAACAGCCACATTCCTCTCCTCGGCATTGGTGTTCGCGCGCCAAAAGATCTGCAGGAAGCAAACGTATTCAAGCTGGCCGAACGCACTGCAGATCTGTTATCAGTTCCCGGTGTGGTTCGAAGAGAAGATGTGGTGGCAAATTGTGAATATGTAGGTGGTGGATACGGTGTGCCAACCGACAGCATGCTGGAAGCGGTAAATCTGTTAGCTCAGACGGAAGCAATTCTGCTGGACCCCGTCTATTCAGGGAAGGGCATGGCCGGATTTATCGACTTGATTCGACAAGGTCACTTCAGCGGACAAGAAAATCTGGTCTTCCTGCACACAGGTGGTGCACAGGCTTTGTCAGGATACAGGGCAATATTTGAGGCCGATTGATCATTCCAGCGATTCTCCGAGAGTGCTGAACTGGCGCAAATTACGCGGAATGCAGTATCAATAGACGCCAAGTTTCTCGATCTTCTGCGCACCTCCACAAATTCGTGCACAGGGTAATAACTGCGTAGTCAACAAAGCCTGCAGGATCATGGGCCTTCTGACTGGAGCTTTGTTGCGCTCTCCAGGCTGCGAGGCATCGACAGGAAATCGACATCGTCGAGAAAATACAGCGGAATCCGCAGCGCATGAAAATCGTTGTTGTCATGCCATGTCCGCCGACTATCAATTAATGCTGGAAAAGCATTAGTTCGACACCACTCCGATAACTACACTCAATTGTGTCAGACGTATTGCTTGGTCACCGGTGTGGCCAACAGCCAGATAATGGGGGGGATGTGAGAAACCAGTTGCATGGCACGGTGATTTTCGTCTGTGCCAAGAATGAATCTGAAGTGGCCGAGCGAGTCTCGGGTCAACGTGAGTAGTACTGCGCAGGTCTTGGTGCCCGGAGTCCTTGGCGGAATGGGTCCGAAGACTACGATAGATTTCCTTGCCAAGGTGATACGCGAAACTGATGCTGCCACGGATCAGGAACACCTTCATTTGCTCATTGATCACAACCCGGTCGTTCCTGACCGGACCGATGCGATCAGTGGCAAAGGAGAGAGCGCAGGACCTCATCTGGCCCGAATGGCTCAGAATCTCGAATCAGGCGGTGCGGATTTTCTGGTCTTGACCTGTAACAGTGCCCACGCATACCAAAGCGATATTGAACACGCGACGAGTATTCCGTTCATCAGCATGGTCGGCGAGGTGATGGGCGTCCTGGCAGATCGCTTTTCCAGTCGACGCCGAGTCGGCGTGATGGCAGCGCGAGGTTGTCTGGATGCGGGTCTGTATCAGACAGCACTTGAAGCCGTCGGTTTTGAAGCCGTCGTTTGGCGCGAACCAGAATTAGAACTGTTCACACTGCTGCTCGAACAGATCAAAGCCGATGATGTCTCGCAATCTGTGGTTGAACAGGTTAAATCGCTGGCTCAGTCGCTTATCGACGATGGAGCGCAAGTCGTCATCGCAGGTTGCGCTGAAATACCGCGCGTTCTCGAAGACGAGATGTTGCGCGTACCGCTACTCAACCCCTGCGACATCCTCGTTGATGGTGTCATCGACTATTCACTTGGCGTTCGCAGCCCATCGTTTCGATAGTGGAGCGGCGGTGCCACGTACGAGCAACGCTACCGGGCGTCATTCAAGACGAACAACAGTCAAGCTGGAGGCACTTGACGATCGATAGCCACAGTTCCAACAGTTCTTGATAGTCCTGACATCACAGGCGATACATTCATTGACAGGTGGTTACTACCCGGCCATATGATTGTTGCCGGAACTGCATCATCAATCCTCGTGTCCCTGCCATTACGCGTTGCAAACCCAGAACAACCCGCTCCAACGCGCGGCTACCGGGCGCCTGGCCCATCAACGAACTGACCTGGCCGCGAGTTCGTAACCTGACCTTTTTCAACTACAGCAACCCCATTGACCAGTACATAGTCGAAGCCGCGGCTAAAATTATGTGGATCGGAGTAGGTTGCCAGATCCTGTACCTGGTCCGGGTCAAACAGAACCAGGTCTGCGACGAAGCCGGTACGAATCAGACCGCGATCCTGCATCTGAAATGCCTGAGCGGGCAACGACGTCATTCTGCGGATCGCGTCCGGCAATGACAGCACATTCCGCTCTCTGACGAATTCAGCCAGTACTCTCGCATTCGTGCCGTAAGAGCGTGGATGCGGTATGCCTTCCCCAAACTCCCTTACCCCTCCATCACTGGCGACAGCCGTATTGGGGTAACGAAAAATAGTGTCGACATCGTCCTTGCTCATGAAGTGATAGACCATTTGCGCACCGTTTGTGCGACCGAGTCGGGCCGAATCGGCCATCATCTGCAGAATCAGTTCCATCTCGCTTGCTATTGTCGCTGGCCGCTCGAGGTCTACGTTAATCTCGCTAATCGTGAGGCCATTCACGGCCGGATTCGGTGGGTAACTGGCTACCGTGGCAAACGAAAAGTCGGGATAGCCACTGTCGGTGCGCATTACCTCCATCTCTTCAAGTATGCGCCGGTAAGTCTCCGAATCATCCAGTCTGGCCAGCAGGTCGTCAGCGCTACCAGCGGTAGCCCAGGATGGCAACATCACAGCGAGACTCGTGCTTGCCCGCTCATAAGGGTAGGCGTCGACCGTAACTTCTATGCCGTCGGCGCGAAATTCTTCGATCAAGCCAATAGTCTCGTTGATCCTGCCCCAACGTATCGGGCCTTTGATCTTCAGGTGCGAGATCTGCACCGGAATGTCGGCTTCACGCCCGATTGTCACCGCTTCTTCGATTGACTCGTTCAAGCGCGGGCCTTGATCACGTATATGCGTCGAGTAGATACCACCGAACCTTGAGGAAACCTTCGCCAGACTAATGACTTCATCGGTGCTCGCAAAAGTGCCGGGTACATACAGCAGACCAGTTGACAGTCCGACTGCGCCGTCAATCATTGCCTGCTCCGCGAGGCGCTCCATCTGCAACATTTCCGCTTGTGTGGGCGCGCGATTCTCACGGCCCATCACTGCCGTCCGGACAGAGTTGTGACCTACCAGGGTCGCAATATTGATTGCGGGACCAACAATCGACTGTCGCCAGGACGGGAGATCAACCGTAGAGCTACCGCAATTACCTGTAACGACGGTTGTAACGCCGTCCAGAATAAAATTGTCAGCCCGTGGATTATCGGTAATTCCCGATTCGATATGTGTATGCACATCGATAAAGCCAGGTGCCAGTACACGGGATTTCGCATCGATCGTCTGTTGCGCATTGACGTCCAGATTCCGGCCGATCTGCACGATTACCCCGTCGTCAATCGCCACACTCCCGCGATACCAGGGATTGCCGCTGCCATCGACGATACGGGCATTCTCGATCACGAGATCAACGTCTGTCGCCGCCATGGCGGAACCGGAGAAAGCAAGAACAGCAGTTGCGGCCAGTAACGTCGTACGCATAAACCAGTACCTCAAGAAACTTCAGGAGTTGTTGTGTCCGGTTCGAATCGTCGATTCCAACCGGTAAGAGCGGAAAACAGAATAACCGTCAAGATAGCCCAGGCGTAAGGATTCAGCAGGGCGATAGAAATTTCGGGAGCGAATATGGAATAACTATTGGCCGCTTCAACAATCGCGGCGTGCCAAACCATCACCGCAATGTGCCAGGGCAACATATAAAAGACGGAACACACCGCGCAGTCCATCAGGTTCGCTTTGCGCGCTGCTGACAGACGAAAGCGAGATCCCAGCGGCTTGACGATACTGGGGCCGACAATGAGTAGAGCCGGTGCATTCGAGCAAATTGGAACCGAGATTGCGACGGTAATGCCGACAATTGCCAGCTCAGCTTGCCTGACTGTCTTGACAACAGATCTTTGCAGAAAGCCGAGGAATCGGGACATTATGCCGCTGTCTACAACGACCTGGGTTAACGCCAGCAGCAAGAGGACAAACACGATGGCGTTTTGCGTTGCGCCCAGACCATCTTGAATTAAGCCGGTGGACTGCCCTCGCGCTTCCGGAATGTGCAGCAGTTGCGTGAACGCCAGATTACCGATCAACACTCCGGCCAATACGGATGCGCCAATACCGTAGATCAATGATTCGACCAAGTGGCGGCCGGTCAGTGCGCTGATGACGACCACAGCCAGACCAGCGAGCATCATGAGCCCTTTCGGCTCTGCAACAACGTCAGTGCCAACAGTGGCTGCTTCGCCAGCGGATTGCCCCATCAGGTACAAGGCAGTAGCGGCGATGACCGCTGCGCTCATTGCGAGTGGAAACCGACTGCGCACCACATCGTCAATTCTTGCACCTTGCGTTAAAGCGGAGACAATTGTACTGTCAGAGATCGGCGCCAAATTGTCGCCGAAGACCCCGCCAGCCAGGATCGCCAGAGCGAGTGCCACAGGATCCGCACCGAGAAACACACCCGCTGGATACAAGACTGGCGCCAGCGCCAGTGCTGTCCCCGTCGACGTTCCGGTGCCAACCGCGAAGACCATTGAAGCCACAAACGCGAGCACCACAAACAGGGCAGAGCCGACCTCGAACGTCGTGCCGAGCCACAGTATGCCGTCGACCAAACCACCCGCAACCATGATCTTGCCAAGTACACCTGCAAACAACCAGGCAATGATGATGGTCACACCACCCCTGTCCGATAGGCCATTGAGTGCGGAGTTGCAGTACTTCGATTTGTTTTTTGCAAAGAAGAGACCAACCACAATTCCGAGCCAGGCGAACACCCAGAATTCAGCGGTGCCTCCCTTTTCGGCCAGTGAAATCCAGGTCAGTCCTCCGATCAGGACGAGGATGGGTACCAGAGCTGTGAGGCTTCCACCGTGGAAGTGGAGTCTGTCGTCCTGCGATTCAGTCGACACGTAATTTGCTCGTGCGCATTTCAAACATTTGCTGGCCTGAAGGTCATTGTTGCGGCAGCGTGCAAAAGTACTGCAGGAGCCAGTTCATCTCCAATGCGAAAGCCTGATTAACGCATGTGTGATTCACATAGCAAGAGAGTTCTGCTGGTCAGTATAATTCTGGTATCGATCATCCGATCTACACGAGGCCCTTCGCAGATCGTGTTCGCACCGCAATAGTTTTCTCGCTCCAGCTTGACTTCTTTCTTGTGCTAGTTATGCGAAAAAAGCATACACGGATGCACATTCGGCTTTGGAAGCTGACAGGTTTTAAAACTAGTTTGATTCGAACCAAATTGGTATCGCGTCTCTATTGCGAGGACGGCATGGCAACGAAACGAATCGATACAAGAAAAGTCGAGACAGCCATTTCAGTTTGTTCCTGTCAAATTCTCTCTCGAGCAACAGTCTGATGCACCTAACTCGTGCGACAGAATGTCCAAGCGCACCCAAGCGATGCGGCGACGGTCTCTTCTCTCGCAAATTAACCGTGAAAAAGTCGACCGTTGAGCTGGCACATACTTTGCGCGTCTCCTTAACGAAAGTCGCAGGCCGGCTATGCCGGTAATACTGCGTTTACCAATGAGGCTACAAACGTGAACAGACAACAACCTTCCGGTTCAAGACCTCCGGCAGCAACCATGCGTCTCCGACACGTTGAAATATTTGAGGCAGTATTGCACGCGGGTACGCTCACTGGTGCCGCTAATATGCTCAACATATCGCAGCCAGCTGCCACGAAGCGCCTGCAGCAGGCGGAGCAACAACTAGGTTTCGCACTGTTTGACCGGGTGAGGGGCGGTCTTCAACTGACGTCCAAAGGTGAGGTCCTGCAAGACCAGATTGAGCGGATATCAGGCGAGGTTCGCGATCTTCAGCGGCTGGCGTCCAATCTCAAGGCTTCGGAAAGCTGTGGGTTGAAGATCGTTAGTACGCCAGGTCTGGCGTTAGCCACTGTTCCAAAGGCGGTTACTCGACTGCAACGTGTGATGCCGACTGCCGGTATCGAACTTGGTACGCAGCACTCTGAGGAAATGCTGGAGTCGATTCTGCTTCGAGCTTCGGATATCGGTTTGACGTTGCAGAAACCTGATCATCCGGGGATTCGCTCCGAAGTTCTGTGCCAGGGGTCCATGATGGTCATTGCGCCGTCCGGATGGTGGTCGGATTGCGAACTCAGTCAGCCAGTTCCAATAGAGGACCTCGCAGCGCGACGTATAGTGGGCATTGCTCCCGGCGATAAGCTGGGTGGGCAGTTGCAATCTCATCTCGATAGCCTTTCGCCGCAGCCGACAGTCTCGATTCTCGTTCAGACATATCAAATGGCACGATCACTTGTGGCGAAGGGGCATGGCCTCGCACTGGTCGATCCTTTTACGGCGATTGGTGACGGCGACGATACAATTCAGGCCCGGCCGGCTGCGCCTGACATTCCAGTATCGTTGTATGCCGTGTATCGCGACGAATGCGAGTTGAATTCCGTACAGAAGCGCTTTCTCGAATGCGCAAGTGAAGTGTCAAGCGCGATGATGGCGGTACTTGAAATGCCAATGCTCTATAACAAAGCGAGCATCGATCCGTTGTCGTCGCCTGCGTACGGCGGAAGTCACAGTCTTGCCTGCACGAGTGGGGAGTGTCCCTGCAACAGCGCGGTCGAGATGAAAAACGCATTCAGAGCAGATCGGCAGGGAATAACTTGAGGTTATGCTCACGCCCCATTTATTCATTGTTTGTGCATGAACTCGCTACCTATTATCGAAAGCCATTACAGATAGCACATTGTTCAGGAGGGAGCGGCACGTGTCACAGTCGATAGTCTTGGGAACCAATCTAATCTGCCAGTGGCGCGGCATGACTGTAGAAAACGTGCTGGCAACAGTTTGATGAATTCCAGAGTAATCGACACTGAATCGACAGAGGTAAGTGGCGCGGCCTGGTCAGCGGGGCTTTCGGCAGAGATCGGCAAGGCCGTACTCGGCCAGTTATTGGTGATTGAGCGGCTGCAAATTGCTCTCCTCACTGGAGGTCACGTTCTGCTTGAGGGAATGCCTGGTCTGGCGAAGACACTATTAGTAAAGTCTTTGGCGCAGGCGTTAGGCGTTTCGTTCGAACGCATTCAATTCACGCCTGATCTATTGCCGAGTGACGTGGTTGGCACAATGGTCTATTCGCCTGGTGAGGGTCATTTCGCGCCGCACCATGGACCTGTGTTTGCAAACCTGGTTCTGGCCGATGAGATAAACCGGGCTCCTGCCAAAGTGCAGAGTGCGCTGCTGGAAGCGATGCAGGAGCGTCAGGTAACAATCGGTGGCACGACGTATCCGTTGCCTGAACCATTCCTTGTCATGGCCACGCAGAATCCGCTGGAACAAGAAGGAACTTATCCGTTGCCCGAGGCGCAGTTGGACCGGTTCCTGTTCAAACTGCTGCTGGATTATCCAACGGCTGACGAGGAACTGCAGATGCTGGAACGCTGGGGTCAGGTGTCGTCGACACCTAAGGTGTCAGCGGTAGTCTCCGGCTCCGAGTTGATTCAGTTGCGCAAGACTGTCGATGCAGTCCACATGGCGGACACTGTACAGGCTTACCTGGTCGAGCTTGTACGGGCAACGCGTGAGTTGGCGGCTGGCGATGCTGTGGATAGCAGCATGTCGCACAAGCCCCTGGCCTACGGTGGTTCGCCGCGCGCTTGCCTCGGCTTGTATCAGGCCAGCAAGGCGCTGGCCTGGCTGAGAGATCACGAGTACGTAACGCCAGCGCTGGTACAGGAGGTTTTTGCCGATGTAATGCGTCATCGCATTGGACTGACATATGAAGCTGAGTCACTTGGTCTTACACCGGACCAGATTCTGGCAGGTATCGTCAAGGAAACACCGCTGCCTGAGCGCTCCGTTGCTGGCAGTCTCAGGTAAGGGCGGAAGCCGGCAAATGAACGGAACGATCTCGCGGGACGGCAAGCCGCTACCAGCGGCGCCGACAGCCCTTATTCGTCGGCTCGAATGGAGGGCGCGGCATGCGGTGAACACGAGTCTCAGTGGCAACTACCGGTCCGCATTCAAAGGACGCGGCATGGAATTCGACCAGGTCGTCAAGTATCAGTGGGGTGACGATCTTCGCGATATCGATTGGAAAGTCACAGCAAGACTCGGCGAGCCATATCGCAAGAAATTTGTTGAAGAGCGCGACTTATCTGTAGTGCTGATTTTTGAAGATTCTCCTGCATTGCAGTTTGGCTCTGCGGGGCGCACTCGCCGCGATACGCTGTTGGAAGCAGCAGCGCTTCTGATGATGCTTAGTTCCGTAAACCGCGATCGGGTGATGTTGCTGTACGGGTCACCTGAAGGTTATTGGATTCAGCGGGCACTGCCGGGTCGTCGTGGCATCCTGCGGTTGGTCGCGCAGTTGCTGGGCCAGGAACCACCACCCCTGGATGGGCCGGCCGTCTGCACGTTGCCCTGGACACTCGTTCGCAAGGCTGCAGCACGCGGCAGTGTACTACTGTGGCTGGGGCCGTTTGCGCAATCACCGATGCCTGAGCCATGGCAAGAGTTGCAACAGCGTTACCAGACTGTCGGCGTGCGAGCGGACGATCCCTGGGATACTGAACTGCCCGCAGCCGGCCGGCTCTCGGCGTATGACCCACTTGCCGGTCGGCTGGTATCCATTAATACCTCCTCAGCCTCTGAAAGAGCTGCTCATGCCCGCTGGCGAGAGAGGAGAGACGCGCATTTTACCCGTCTGTTTCCCCGTTCCGATGAGCGTCTGACAATCTGCGGGACCGACGATCCGCTGCAGGAACTGATCACCTACTTTCGTCGCCACGGTCACCGTGGCGTATATACCTGAGTCTTGGGTTCATGACCGAAATCGCCGGTTGGAGATTCGACGATCCTGCCTGGCTCGCGTTGCTGCTTCTGCTGCCATTGGTCGCCTTGCTCCGACGGCGAAAAGGTGTTCCGGCGATCGTAGTGCCGGAAGCGCAGAACTGGCACGTGCCGAGGGTGACACCACTGCCATGGTGGCCAATTGCCTGTGCCTATCTGGGACTGACAATGTTGATTGTCGGACTGGCGCGACCGCAGGTCCTCACGATGCCAGAAGATCAGAATATGCGCGGCTATGACTTCATCATCGCGATCGATCTGTCGACCAGCATGTATGCGGAAGACTTTCAACGGGGCGCTACCGTTACCAATCGATTGCAGGCTGTGAAGCCGATCATATCGGCCTTCATAAACGAGCGCCCCAGCGATCGTATCGGTGTCGTTGTGTTTGCAGGCCGTGCGTACACTTTCGCACCGCTCACATTTGATCACGACTGGCTACGAAAACAAACCGCCAGACTATCGATCGGTCTGATCGAGGATGGCACGGCCATCGGCGATGCAATTGCTGTCTCGCTAACCCGGCTTCGCGAGGGCTGGAAAGATGACGGCGAACTGCGGGAAGGTTCGTTTATCGTGCTGCTCACGGATGGATCAAGCAACAAAGGATCGATCGATCCACGACAGGCCGCCGGACTGGCCGCCGCGGACTCGGTCGCGATCTATACCATTGGTGCCGGTGCCGAAGGCATGGTAACGACACCAATATTCGACTATGCCGGCAATCGCATAGGCACAGAACAGCGCGAATCCCGAATCGATACATTGTTACTGGACGATATTGCCTCGTCGACCGGCGGACTGTTCTTTCGCGCGACCGATGAGAACGCCATCAAGGAGGCCTTCGAAAGCATCGATCAGGCAGAGAAAACCACCTTCGATGCGGCCCCCCCGCTGGTTAGTCACGAATTGTTCGTCCTGTTCGCGCTAGTCGGGACGGCAACTTTCGCGGCTGCCGCATACGGCGCAGGTATTCACACACAAGTCGGCGAGCGGGCCTGACCTGCTGCATTCACGAGATAAAATGAGGAGTAAGCAATGAAGATAGCAAGACGCAAAGCGTTAATAGGGATGGGTGCCGCAGCCGCTGCACTGCCGCTGACGGGCAGAGCACAGTTATCTTCGTCAGGAAAAAGTATGGCGACCCGGCCGGTACGCATCGCCTGTATGCGCTTCTCACATGAAACAGTGACGTTCCTGCCCTACGACACAACAACGGATGATTTCATTTATGAAGGCTCACCTGCGCGTGGTGAGGCACTACTGTCTTCCTCGCCTCGAGGTTATATGGGCGGGTTCGTGACAGTGGCGAGAGAGCACGCGAACGTTGAGCTCGTTGGTATTGAGTCACCACTTGGCTCCAAGCGCGGATCCGGATCAGGTTGGATTACCAAAGAAGCTTTCGAGCATTTTCTGGACAGAATGGTTGCTGACCTGAAGGCTCAGGCACCATTCGATGGTGCCTATTTGTCGCTGCATGGGGCTATGGGTGTTCGTGGCATACCTAAGCCCGAGTCAATCATCGCTCGCAGAATTCGTGAAGCTATCGGCCCGGATGCGTTTATCGTCGGCACGTTTGACCCTCATGGTAATGAGGATGAAGAGTTTCTGCGGTATGCGAATCTAGCTTTTACCATCAAATACTACCCGCATTATGACGGCTACCTGCAAGGCGAGCGTGCCGCGCGCACCTTAATCCGCAGCATCCGTGGCGACTACGTACCAACGACCGCAACGCGAAAACCGCCGATCATTACGCCGTCAGTACTGCAATGGACAGGAAATTCGCCGTGGATGGACCTGGTACAACGGGCGCTGGTCTGGGAAGCCCGCGAAACCGACGTGTACGTGAATTTCTACTACGGCTTCGCCTTTGCCGACGTTGTGGACGCAGGCATGACCTTCCAGGTAATGACCAACGGTGATCCAGAGCTGGCCAATCACATTGCCGATGACATGGCGCAAACTGCCTGGCGATTACGCGAGGAGCTCTATTACGGCACAGAGGTGCACAGCATCGCAGACGGTATCGGCATGGCCAAAGAAGCGATCACCGCGGGTGCAGTGCCGGTCGTCCTGGCTGATCACAGCGACCGTTCGGGTGCGGCGATCTGGCTGCTGGACCAGGTGATAAAGCAGAAGCTAAGTAACACGCTCATCGGTACAGTGGCCGACGAGGAAACCATAGAGACGTTGCGCAAACGCGGCGTGAAACCCGGCGATCCGTTCGACATGATGGTTGGTGGCAAACTGGATGTCTCAGCGGGAGATCCTGTTCGGGTTGTCGGTACGGTGCATACCGTAAGCGGGGGTATCGGGTCGCGTAACGGTCGAACAGGAGCAGCAGGAGCGCAGTTGTGGGTCAGTGTGAAATTCGGCGATGGCAACGTACTCGTGATCAGTCCGTACCTCCATCAGGTTACGAATCCGGAATCGTTCCTGGATATCGGCCTCAACCCGGATGACTTCAGTGTCATAGCGATCAAGTCGCGAGTGCATTTTCGCCGCGGCTTTGATGACAATGGCTACGCAAAAACCATACTTCTCGTCGAGCCTGACCAACCGTTCCTCGGAACAATTCGTCTTGAGGCACTCGAGTACGAGCATCTCAAACTAGATCAGTTCTACCCGTTCGGAGAGGACGTTACCTACCCATAGTCTGAGGGCACTGCCGTGGTGCACAGTCTGGTGTGCCACGGCGTTCCCATGCTCGTCCGATCAGGGGCCGTCGCTGGCGTACAACGGTAGCAATGCAATGTGTCGAACCCAACCCTGATCTCGACCGTGCTCTACTTGCTGCCAGCCAAGAAAATCACGGCCTGTTCGAATGACGATGTTACCTGGTTGAACAGGGATTGTTTCTTCCTCGGGAACAAGGTCAGTTGGAGCAGGACTGAGGTTCACAGACTGAACAGCGATAGCTGCAGTCGGCTTATTCAGGCTGCCATAAGCTTTCCAGCTCATGACTGCAACGCCAAGAATTACAACTCCAGTCATACCGATGCCGCAACCCGCCAGCAGTATCTGGCGTCTACGGGTCGGGCGGTACAATGTAATGACCACAAGGCTGAGTCCGGCCGCAAGCATGAGACTGGCCAGCAATGCGACACGTTGCCATACCGCGGGCGATGCCAACACCGGCAAGCGCTGGACACTGGACCCTGACAGCAAGCGGTGCAGTACCGGGTCTGCTGTTTCAACTTGCAGCAAGATATTTCGCAGATTGTTTCGAACTACGCGCGATCCTGGCTGCTGGACAAATGCGGCCGTTGCGTGCCCGAGCGCATTGCCCGGATCACCTGCCTGCATTGCAGCGATAGCGATATTGTAATGGGCAGCCCAGTCGTTCCATGCCGAAGTCAGCGCTTGTTGTGCGGCGTAAGCTGTGGTTTCCTGGTTGACGGCAGGCGTTGCTTTCGTAGGTTCGCTGTTGTCGGTTGACCCTTCTGCAGATCCGGCAAGCGAAAGCGCTGGCACAGAGACAATGAAAATCACAACAACCAAGGTAACCGGCAGCCAGTGACTAATGCGGTTCGGGTACCAATGAGTCCGTGGCGGTAATCGGACTGCGGTAGCTGCCAGCGTTGCGCGATCGATCCAGTTCGACGGTGTGCGCTGTTCGGCAGCGAAGACGGATCGCTCGGTCGTACACCAGAGGTCACACCATTGTTGCGCAAGGCCCGTTTCCGTATTGCAGGCTCGAAGAGCATCAGCAAGCTGGTCGCAGGTCGGAGCCGCGTCACCAACGTTCCAGGTACGGGCCGCCGCTCGCAACCAGGCATGCAGATGTACGGGCGCTGGCCCTGTCCGGCATCGCCGCACTCTCGCCAGTAAGTGCTTCAGTTCTCTGAGGCCAGCCCGACGGAGGCGGTCAGGGTCTTCGCTGAGTGCACGTTTCCAGGCGCAGCCAGCCCATACAGCACCTGTCAACAGCAAGGGCAACAACACGAACCAGGCCGGGTGAAATGACCAGGGCAGCACTGCGTTCGTGCCGACCGGAAGAAGCATCGGTGCTGCGGCTGCTGCGCAGGTATTTGGTGTTGCCAACACAGCCAGCACTACACCGAGTCGTCGACACATTGAGTTGACTCTCCTGCGAGTCAGGCAATCCGGAAAACGGTACCGTATGGTGCGTTGCAGAGTCATTACCAGTCGAATTTATTCTGATTTTCAAGGACGGTTCCATCCGTCAATAATTGGTGCACGCGACCGGGCGAATCCTTGCGGGCAATTTCCTCGAGGCGCTTACGCGAAAAGGCGAGAATGGGATCGTTGTCGTTTCGCCCATTCGCGGACTCTCTAAGAGTTGCGGTGCGGGTACTCTGCGGAGCGGGACGTTTTCCGCGTTCTCCAGTTGGCGCATTGTCGGCTGACAGGTCTCCGAGAGCCGCGTCGGTCTTGGCCGCAGCGCCTCTGCCAAATGAATCTTCGGCAGTTTGCTGGCTGCTCTGCCCGGTGACTACCGGTGTCTCGTCCTCCTCGTCCACGTTCTCATCGCGGTCCCTCTTCGCGCTTTCTTCCGCGGCCGCTTCTTCGACAACAGCCAGCATGCTGTTCAGCTGCGATCGGTAATAAGGCCAATCCGCTATGCCGGTATCAATGCCTTCACCAATTACCGTCGCTTCGA
The DNA here is from genome assembly GCF_001677435.1 of Woeseia oceani. GTDB lineage: Bacteria > Pseudomonadota > Gammaproteobacteria > Steroidobacterales > Woeseiaceae > Woeseia > Woeseia oceani. The sequence goes on along the minus strand of NZ_CP016268.1, from coordinate 3,904,934 downwards.
TGGCATCGCGAATAGCACCAGCCTCGATAGTTTCGCCGGTGCGCTGAGTATCCTGACCATAGCGAATTGACTCTTCTACCAGGAGCCGGAGATCGAATGCATCGTAATCAAACTCAGCAAGGTGCTCGGCAATTACCCGAACCCGTTCGACCGGATTACTGTCGAACACGGCACGAACGTCGAAGTTAGCTTCTGAATCAAAATGGGCCTGCGGCTCGTTCGCGGTTGCGAGCAGCAACACCGCGACCATTATCGTTGCTTCGGACTGATACTTCCGCAGTGGTGAGGTACCGCGTTGGTGAGTCTTGCTGTCAAACTTGGGGCGAACCTGCCGCGAAGTCGGACGTGAACTGAATTGTTTCCACAAACTAAGCAAACCAAGCAAGAGTGCAGGAAAAAGAAACCACTGGAAGCGTTCAACAAGCACAATGCCCCGGCCGGTGGCGGTGCCTCCCGGGCTGCCGGCAATGACTGTTTCTGATAGCAGCAATTGCAGGTCTTCGACCTGTCCCAGAGCATTCCCGTTGCGATAGAGGCCACGAGTACGCTTTGCCAGCTCCTGAAGGTTGTCCGGCATTAGCCGGGAGTGGACCGGGTTACCGTCAAGATCGATCAGGTAGCCGCCCCATTCGTCAGGAATAAATCCACCGTCGTCCGAACCTATACCAATAGCCACCACATGAATGCGACGCTCTGCCAGATCAGGGAGACGGGATTCCCATCCGGTCGTGCTGCTCTCGCCGTCGCTCAGTACGAACAGGTACCGGTCCTGATCGGCGGCATCGCTGAAACCGTCAATTGCAGCATCGAGCATCCCCGCATAATTCGATCCGCCTTGCGGCATGTAGTCCGGATTGAGGCTGGGTATGAACTGTTCAATGATCTGATAATCGGGGCTCAGAGGAACCTGAACGAATGCCGTACCAGAGAAAACGATCAATCCGACGTTCTCACCGCGCAGGTTGTCGAGTAACTGTCCGGTAATACGTTTGGACAACTCAAGCCGGGACGGCGAAACGTCTTCGGTGAGCATGCTCCGTGACAAGTCCAGCGCGATCAAGACTTCGCGGGTCTGTTTGAAGGATTGTTCGGGGTGTGCGCCCCACTGCGGGCGGCTCGCTGCCACTATCGAAAGAGAGACTGCCACCAGAACGAGCGTCGTTGAGTGTACGCGTGACGGTCGGGCGTAACGTACGCTTCGGCCGGCAATAGTGACGTGCAGTAGACCAGGCCAATAACCGGTGGCCTGTTGGCTGCGAGCTTGTCGCATGCGTAATGCTGCCGCAAGCGGCAGAATCAAGCCGAGGAGTATCCATGGATGACCCCAGCCCATCAGGTCACGACCTCACTCAAAACGCACGACCCCAGATCCAGAACAACGAAACGATGCAGACAGCACCGGAACCACCGTATAGCAGTCCAAAGCGATAAAAACGGGTGTCGCGGAGCCAGAAAGCAAACGGCAGGAAAACAGCAACAATAGCCAACTGACCCAGCTCCACACCGATATTGAATCCGACCAATGTGCGCACTATCGGGGCCGCTCCAGCGATCGACTCACCCAGAAAATTGGCGAAACCGAATCCATGTAACAAGCCGAACCCGCTAGCGAGCCATGCATTGCGGACCCCGGTCGTTCTTGGCAAGAAATTGTGCAGAGCTGCAAGCAGTACAGATACTGCTATTGCAATCTCAACAAACCGGGGTGGCAAGCTGACGAGCTTCATTGCTGCAAGTGACAGCGTCAGCGAGTGAGTGATTGTAAATGCGGAAACGACGATCACGACCTGTTTTAGCAAACGCCCGAAATTCGACACACTCTCACGGCCGGCGTCGGTTCGGTGAAACACGGCAGGAATCAGGAGCACTAGCAGAAAAAGAATGTGATCGTAGCCTTGCCAGATATGCAGCATTCCGTTCACGATGGATCTGCCAAGCTCACTGCGTTCTGCTTCGGCTCGGCTGAAAGACGCAGTGCCGCCGCCCGCCGGAAGTACGGTGTCCAGGGACGCAGCACCAGCGAACCGAAGTCGCAGACGGTAACTGTCGCCCCTTAGCGTATTGTTGATACCGATGTGCTGCACATCCTGTGCTGCCGTTGCACTAAAGTGCGAGAGAATTGAAGGCATGCCGTTGAACGAACCGTAGGCCAGCTCGTCGAATTGCAGATCGACTTCGCTGCCGTTGGCAAAAATGAACACATGATTGCGCAGGTGATCCTCGATGTCAGGGCGCCTGTTTCGTATCTCATCCCAGGTAACCTCGCCATCCAGATCGGTATCAAGCTCCAGCGGGCTATTAAGATTGTCGAGTTCGACAGACAGTTCGCCAGCGATACGGTGTTGGTCAACCGTCAGCTCCAGAACGGATGCGTTGCCGGCTTGCGCGCAGGCCAGGCTCGGGAGTAGCAGGCTGACAAGACAGGACAATAGCCTGTACTGCCGGGTACGGCGCGTGAAGATCATGTCGATGCACGTTGCGCGCAGACGTAAAGCATCTCGCGCAGTATGCAAGAGTTGATAAAACAGGCCGTTCACGCAGCGCTTGTTCTCACGACTAAAGATACGCCGCTCCTTCTTAAAAGCTATCGCATGGACTCCGTACGAATAGGCACATGCGCAATCGCAGTTAGCCACCAAGCATATCGCTCTCCCTGACGCCGAAGCCAATGCTATTCCGCAAGCAAACTATTCCATTATTGAATAGCGAAGCGGTTCTTGTGCCTTGCAGCGAGCTGTTACTTGATCGCGCAAGTTGTCGTTATTGCGGCGACCGTGCCCGCCGACCGTAGAAAAACAACGACATGAGACGATGGTGGGACTGCGTGCAAAGAAATTGCGTTGTACTTGTCGCATAGATACAACGCGGGCTGCAAATTGATGTGTTATCTCAACCATATATCAAGACAAGAGATATTGGCTGCGTTACTCCAAACCGGCATAACGTCACGTTATGCACCCCCACTACCTTTTCATTGTTGGTTGTCGTTCTTGCCAAGTAAGGTCGGTTGCAGATCGTGGGGGAGTAGAAAACGCAGGGAGACTGGAGTGTTTAACAAGAGAATTCGTAAGAGCGCCGCCTGTTCAGGGTCCAATAGTCGTAGATGCTGCGGCTATACAATAAGTTGGCTGGGGCTCGTATTGACTGCGGGTATGGGCGCTGTCCATGCGCAGGAGACATCGGACAGCTCAGATTCAGATGCCAGCATGGAAGAGATCATGGTCACAGGCTCGCGCGTAGCGCGCAGCGGCTATGAAACGCAAACACCGGTAACAGTAATCAATCAGGAAACCATCGAGTCAGCAGCGCCGACCAATCTCGCTGACTTTGTGAACGAACTTCCAGGCGTTGTCGGAAGCAGCATGCCGTCAACATCGAACCGCAGTCAGAGTAGCGGTACTGCTGGCGTCAACTCCGTTAATCTGCGTGCACTTGGTAATACGCGTACTTTGGTGTTGCTGGATGGGAGACGGTCGGTTGGGTCGCTCTCTAACGGGACAGTCGATATCAACACCTTTCCACAGGCTTTGGTCAAAAGTGTTGAAGTCGTCACTGGTGGTGCGTCAGCGACATACGGTTCGGATGCGGTGTCAGGCGTTGTGAATTTCATTCTGGACCACGACTACACTGGTCTGAAAGTCGATTTCAACGCAGGCGAGACTTCACGCGGTGATGATGAAACGCAGAGTGCAACCATTGGTTATGGCGCATCGTTCGCCAATGACCGCGGCCATCTGCTTCTGAACGGCGAAGTAACCCGCCGCGAAGGGATTTACGGTGTGCCGCGCGACTGGAATAACGACGGCTGGTACCTCGTTAACAATCCGGACTATGTGCCAGGCAATGGGCTGCCGGAGCGACTGGTTGTTGGCAATGCCGGGCAAAGCGTAATGACGCCGGGTGGGATAATCACGAATACCGCACTGCGTGGAACCTACTTCGGCGTTAACAGTACTGTTAATCAGTTCGCGTACGGTAATACCCGGGATCCATGGACTATTGGTGGAGATTGGCAGTTAGGTCAGTCGAACAATACGGTGTCGCTGATTCCGGAGGATGACCGTGACGGCGTATTCGCACACCTCACTTATAACATCACTGACAGCATCGAGGCTTTCGCCGAAGCTTCGTACAACAAAAGTCATGCCTACGGCTGGGGTGGCTCTTTCTACGATAAGGGCAACGTCCGGATTCAGGGCGACAATGCGTTTATCCCCGAAACCGTTCAGCAACGTATGACCGATCTTGGCATTACCGAGTTTACTCTTGGCACCAGCAACGGTGATCTGCCAAATCGCTTCAATGACATGGAACGTGAAGTGACCCGATACGTCGTGGGCCTGAACGGTTCATTCAGTGCTCTCGGTCGAGACTGGAGTTGGGATACGTACTATCAGAAAGGCTTTACCGAAGCACGTGAAAGCGTATTCGCGACCAATCTGGCGAACCTCGGCATGGCTACGGATGCTGTGCTCGATCCGGGTACCGGCGAAATCGTTTGCCGATCGACGCTTACGGATCCTGGCAACGGCTGCATTCCATTCAATCGAATGGGTATCGGCGTGAATACGCCGGAGGCGGTTGATTACGTGACTGGCTGGCCGACACGTTTGCAGCGCTTTGATCAGGAAGTGCTGGCACTCAACTTCACGACTGACGTCAAAGGTTGGGTGGACCCGATCGGACTCGCCTTCGGTCTTGAATACCGAACTGAAGAAATCTCGGGTTCGGTTGAGGAGCAGTATCAGTCCGGTTGGCGGGTCGGCAATTACCTGCCAACCTTTGGTGAGTATGATGTGTTTGAGGGGTATGTCGAAGCGCTGGTACCGCTGCCTGCCAATCTCGAACTCAGCACTGCCGTGCGAGCTACGGATTACAGTACATCGGGTTCAGTGACAACGTGGAAGGTGGGGCTCAACTGGTCAGTGACCGATGATGTGCGTCTGCGCCTCACCAAGTCACGCGATATTCGAGCGCCCGGCCTTTCGGAACTCTTTGAGGCGGGCCGTCGGCGTACCAATACACTGCAGGTACCTAACCCGGCGGACCCCGGCAATCCCACCAACGTCCAGTTTACTGAGAATGTAACCGGTAACCCGAACCTGCAGCCTGAAGAAGCCGACAGTCTGGGCCTTGGGCTGGTCTGGCGCCCATCATTTGTTGAAGGGCTGGGCTTGTCAGTGGATTACTACCAGATTGACATCAATGACGCGATCGGTGAGTTGGGTGCGCAACAGATTGTTGATCGCTGTTTCGAGGGTGACGACGTTTACTGTCAGGCAATTGACTTTGGCGTGGGCAACACCGGGTCGACAGTTATTACCGAGTTGCGTAACGGACCGTTCAACTTCGTTACAGAAACCGCTGAGGGCATCGATCTGGAGATGAGCTACTTGTTCCCAATGACAGGGCTGCCTGGTGACGTAACGCTGTCGGCACTGGCGACACATTATCTCGAATACAAGACCGACGACGGCATCAACCCGGCGACCGATGATGCCGGCGAGAACGCTGGCAGCGGTCCGCCCGATTGGTTGTACCGTATATCTGCTACGTACAACACGGATCAGTTTACTGTTGGCCTGACCGGACGAGGTGTCAGCGATGGTGTCTACAATAACTCCAATATCGAATGTCTGACGGGTTGTCCCGTGTCGACATCCGTGAATCGTACTGTAAACAACAATCAGATTGATGGTGCGTTCTATACAGACCTCTATATGTCACACACGCTGATGAGCGGGGATACTGAAACCCAGTTGTTCTTCAAGGTAACGAATCTGTTCGACCGGGATCCGCCAATCGTTGTCAATGGTCCATCCGACAGTAGTCAGGTCGAGCCATACACCAATGAAGCCCTTTACGACACCCGCGGTCGTGCGTTCAAGTTGGGCGTTCGGTTCAGGTGGTAAGAACGGCCGGCTGTGCTGTTCCAGCACAGCCGGCAATTTCCAGTGCGGTCTTGAGCCCCAAAACTTCATTGGCCTCGTATGCTGATTAGTTGGCGCGAAGTAAGGTTGAACAGTCCAGTATGCAAGGAGAGCTCCGATGAGCAGGTTTCTCAATACAACTGCTAGAATTGCCAGAGCTATTGCCGGTACGGCCATTCTGGCGTCGTCGTCGACCACATTGGCGCAATCAGTATCGCTCGACATCCTGATACTCGATGGCTGGGTAGTCGACGGTGGTGGTAACCCTAAAGTTCGCGCTGATGTTGGCATACGGGGCGATGAGATCGTGGCTGTCGGCCGGTTGCGAGGTACCGACGCAAAGCGCACCATCGAAGCTCGTGGCAAGTACGTTGTTCCCGGCTTCATCGACATCCATTCGCACTCCGACCGGGGTTTGAAGGCGGATGACATCAATCTTCGGCGTGCGCCCAACCTGGTCGCGCAGGGCATTACGACAGTCGTCGGTGGTGCCGACGGTCGTAGCGGCTGGCCTATCTCCGAGGAAATTGCCACATTGCGGGATCCCGGAATTCCGATGAACTTCGTCCCTATGGTTGGTCATGGCACGGTGCGTTCGATCGTGATGAAGGACGATTTCCGGCGGGTTGCGACACCACAGGAAGTGGCTCAGATGGAGCGACTGGTGCAGGCCGGTATGAACGACGGCGCGTGGGGAATCGGAGCCGGGCCGGAATACTCGCCGGGGCTGTTCAGCAACACAGAGGAGTTGATAGCGCTGGCAAAAGTTGTCGCACCCTACGACGGATTTTATTTCTCGCATCAGCGGAGCCAGTCGCCGATTCCGCTATGGCAACTCCCCAGCATGAATGAAAGTGACTTGCCGGCAATGGCCCAAGGCAAGTCTTTAACCGGCACCGACGGCATGATGGAGACTATTCGCATCGGACGCGAGTCCGGCATACGGGTGGTCGGCACGCACATCAAGGCCAAGGGGGAAGACACCTGGGGACACTCGGCAGTCGACATCAATATGATAGATCGCGCCCGGGCCGAAGGAGTCCAGGTGTTTCTCGACCAGTACCCCTACAATACGTTTGGTGGCGGCCCGAACGACGTTTTGCCCGACTGGGCCTATGCGCCACCGGGCACAAATCCGATGAGTCTGGTCGGACATCGTCTCGATATTGATCCTGCGGCAGCGAAAGCGAACCTGCAAAAGAACCTGGCAGACCCCGCAACCAGACAAAGGATCATTGCCGATACGGAATACACAATGGCGATGCAGGGCGGTGCGCGTCGGCACATCATTGTGGCCGCAGAAGACCCGTCATTGGTGGGCAAGACGCTGGCCGCGGTTGCTGCAACCAACGAGAACTCGGTTGTACAGCAGCTGATCGACTTCGCGCTTGCGGCGGACACCATCGCACCGTCTGGCGTTCTCTTCCGTCCCCTCGCAGGCGATGAATTCGATGTGGTGAACTACATGCAGCAGGAGTACACGGCGACGTCGACCGATGCTGGAATATCCTTGACGCCACGGCCTGGTCAGCATCCCCGCTATTTCGGTGCGTTTCCTCGCAAGATCGGGCACTTCGCGCGCGACGAAGGTGTTATCAGCTTGCCGTTTGCCATTCGTGCGTCGACATCATTGCCAGCACAGATCATCGGCCTTCCCGATAGAGGCTATATCCGGGCGGGGCAGAAAGCCGATATCGTGATTTTTGACTACGAGCAGATCGCAGATACCGCCACCGTTGAGAATCCGACTGGCGCAAGCCGCGGCATCGAAAACGTGATCGTCAATGGCAAATTCACTTTTGATCAAGGCAGACCGACAGGGGCGTTACCGGGTATTGTTCTAAACCGAAAAGATGTACGCGGCCGTTAGTTGATCAGCCCAGAGTCGTTTGAACGGGATCCGGTGCGGCCGCATCGCCAGCGCGAAGCAGTGCACGCACGTATGTAAATACAGGCGAGGTACAAAGCAGAGTTGCGCCCAAGGGCTAATGCCAGGCCTTTCTGCTCGTTTCTACTTTGTAGAGTATGTAGTCGCGTAATTGCTTCGCCTTTTCGTGCTTGATATACGGCACTTTCACGCTGCCCGATGCCAAATACATCTGCAAAGTGGCCAATTGCTTTCGCCGCTGATACCGGGACTGGCTTACCGTGACGCGTTGCACCTTGCGAAAGAGCAGGCTTACCGTTCTGTAACCCAGCAACCCGGAGCGCCGAATAATCTCCTCATCGTCATGAACGTAGCCGGCGCGTTTCCAGTTTTGGTAAGCCGCGGCGGCAACGATCGGCAGCCACAACAGGAAAAACAACGCCAGAGAGCCAAGTGGCTTCATCAATACGACGGTAGCCAACAATGCTGGCAGCAAACCAGCGAACAGTATTTTGGAGCGGACGCTATAGGGAGATATTGCGACGAATCCGCTACTGGCTGGATTCAGCGATAAACGGCCTCCGTCCGGTGCCAGGAATCGGCTATGCAGTGCGTCGCCGATTTCCGCGGTAATGACCGGTACCTCGAAAGCCTTCCGTCGCCCCTTGCGCGCGCTGATCGCCTGATGTGCAGTCAACTGAAAGCGTTTCATCAGCCGCAGCGCAACGCCCTGTTGGAGGCGCAGCGTTTGAATCTTGCCCAGATCCATCGAGTGCTCATACGCGGTCAACAAGCCGGCATGCGAGCGTAACGTTTTTCCCTGCAGCAAAAGTCGAAAATTGTTGTAGCGCAGAAACGCGGCTGCGATGGATACCACAATGAATAAGAAAACGACGGTGAAGAAAACCGCTACAGCAATGGAAATTCCGCTGATGCCATCGAGTTCAACCCCGTTGACCGCAGCGATATCAACAAGCGTTGCCAAATAGCGCTCAATATGGTCGTCGATGCGTTCTATGAACGGTCCGATGACCGCAAACACAATCAAAGCACGACGATCGGCCAGGCCAATACGAAGCATGTCTCGCCAGTCAAATCTCACGAGTTCGTCGGTTCTGGTTTCGCTTTGCTTATCTTCGCCTTCGCCATTCGTAATGTGAGCTGGTGACGGAGCTTCCAGGCGGGCCCGCAAGGAGTCGGCAAAGCGCTGCGTTACAGCGGGCAAATTACCTTCATTGCCAGTTGATCCGGCTGTGTCGAAATTGACAGTGACCAGCCCGAGGAGGCGGTAGATCAGGCCCTGCTCTGTGTTTATCCCTTGCAGGCGGTCGAACTTGATGTCCAGTTGTTTCTTCTTGAAAACACCGTGACGGATCAGAACGGAATCGGCGCTGATCCGGAAGCGAAAGAACCAGTAACTGAGCAATGCCGCGGCGGAAATAAATACACTGAAACCGATGCTGGCGAAGATCAACTTGTTAACAATGTTCCCCTCGTAGGCGACGAGCAGGGCTACCAAGGGAGCCAGTGATTGCCAGGCATTTTTTGCGATGAGGCGAAAAATCCTGCCGAAGAAAAACAGAATTGCGAAAGGCGATGTGCGCCGCCACCTGCCTGAATCAGTTGTGCTCAATAGCGCTGCCTGCCTTCTTGAGGATAAAAGCCCGCAGCTTTTCGGCGACGTCTTTGCAGAGACCGCCAATCTTTAAATCACCACCCGAGCCGCCCGCTGTGAACAACTGCAAGGTGGCAAGGCCGAAACGTCGTTCAAGCGGTGTGCTGCTGGTTTCAACGTGTTGAACCCTGTTGAACGGTATCGCCGTAACTGAATGCCAGATTACGCCCTTGCGAAACAGGATGTCCTTGTCGCGCAGTACGTAGCCGCAACGTTTCACCGCGATGCCCGGCCAGGTCATCGAGAAAACAGCGGCAATGAAGAGGGCGAGGTACAGAATCCCGACCGGTACCCAGGGAACGTGCAGCGCCAGACTTAATACCGCCATGGCGATCGCTATTGTCACGAGAATGGCTGCCGAAGCCACGTGTATGACCAACGCATAGCGGGGATGGAGCGCTTGCCATTCAACCGCATCGGTACCGGGCAACTCTTCCAGCGGTATGCCAGGATTCTGAAACATGGTTGCTCCGGTGTTCGGGAATGCGGCATTATACGGTAGCAGCGCTGGCCGGACCCGGGAAACGGCTACTGCCGGCTCGCCGTCGAAATCCCTGTATACGCGTTCGTCGTTTTTCGCCAGACAGTAGTCAGGAAAGGTGTGTCGATCATGGACTCCGGTTTGTTCCAGCCACCTTTCCCCTCGCCGATCTCCGGCAGGACACTAGGTAGTTTCCACGGCTTCCTCGGTTCAGGTTTGCCGCCTAAGCTGACGCAAGAATCCAGTATGAGGTTCGTGTATCTCCACCGCTGTAGCAACGATTGACCTGCCAAATAAGAAAAAGGACCCCAGCAGACAGCCGTTACCCACTGCCACAAACAATCCGCAGTCTCCGCCGCCGCGTGAACCGCTCACATTTTGCAGCGTTGTTCGTGGTGCTATGGACCAACCATTGCGCATAGAAGGGCGATATCATGGAAAGCTATAAGCAAACGTTCAGCATCAAGCGACTATGGATCATCCTGACCATCGGCATGGTGGTCATGTTCGGCATTCTGCTCTTGCTTGGAGCGGAGATATACCAGAAAGCACCGCCCATCCCGAACGTCGTTAAATCAACGTCCGGCGAAGTCCTGTATACCCGTGACGATATCGAAACCGGACAGAATGTCTGGCAATCCATTGGCGGCATGGAGCAGGGTTCAATCTGGGGGCATGGCAGCTACGTTGCGCCCGACTGGAGTGCAGACTGGCTGCACCGTGAAGCACAAGCGCTGCTAACGCTGCTGCAGCAAACTCCTTTTGCAGGGCTTTCGCCGGCGGAAGATCTGGCATTGCACAAAGCGGCTTTGCAAGAGGAGATGCGTGAGAACACATACGACCCCGCAACCGGGGTCATCACAGTCAGCGATAAGCGCGCTCGGGCCATTCGACAGGTTGAGGCACATTTTTCCAGGCTCTACCAGGGAAGCGACGCTGAGTCGCTGGCGCTGCGCCGCGATTACGCGTTTCCCATTCATGGGTTGTTGACCGACTCGGAAGCGAAGCAACTGTCGGCCTTCTATTTCTGGACGGCATGGGGCGCGACAACCAACCGTCCCGGCGAAGACTTCACCTACACCAGCAATTGGCCGCATGAACCGCTGGTTGGCAACAAGCCGACCACCGACATTTTGATGTGGAGTCTTGCATCCATCATCCTGCTGCTTGCCGCTGCAGGTGCACTCATCGCCTATTACGCCAAGCAATTTGATATCTGGCGGCAGGAAATAATACCGGAGGACGGTATTGCGCAGTCCGACATCCTGGACAGCACGGTTATCACTCCTTCAATGCGGGCGACGTCAAAATATTTCTGGGTCGTCTGCGCAATGTTCCTATGTCAGATTATGCTCGGCATCATTACCGCGCACTATGCAGTCGAAGGGCAGGGGCTTTATGGACTGCCATTTGCGGAATACCTGCCGTACTCCGTAACGCGTACCTGGCACACTCAGCTCGCAGTGCTCTGGATCGCGACGGCCTGGCTGGCAACGGGTTTGTACGTCGCGCCCATGATTAGTGGCCGCGACCCCAAGTTTCAGCGCTTCGGAGTGAACTTTCTCTTTATCAGCCTGCTGATCATCGTTATCGGTTCGTTTGCGGGCCAATGGGCAGCGGTGCACCGCTTCTTCAACGATCTGACGTTGAACTTCTGGTTTGGACATCAGGGTTATGAATACGTTGACCTTGGCCGCTTCTGGCAGATTTACCTGACCATTGGTTTGTTTCTCTGGGTTGCCCTGGTGGTTCGGGGGATGTTGCCGGTACTGAAGAAAAAAGGTGGCAAGTCGCTGATCTATCTCGTGCTCGTATCGGCAATCGCCATAGGCCTGCTGTATGCGGCGGGTCTGATGTGGGGGCAGAACACCCATATCGCGATCATGGAGTACTGGCGCTGGTGGGTAGTCCACCTGTGGGTTGAGGGAATCTTCGAAGTATTTGCCACGGCGATCATCTCGCTGCTGTTCGTGCGCATGGGTATCCTGCGTACATCCACGGCAACCGTGATGGTGTTGTTTGCGACGATCATCTTTCTGTTCGGTGGCGTCCTCGGGACGTTCCATCACTTGTACTTCAGTGGCACGCCAACGTCGGTGATTGCGGTTGGTGCAATGATCTCCGCGCTTGAAGTCGTTCCGTTGCTGGTGGTCGGCTTTGAAGCCTATACCCGATACAAAGTCGAACACGAGGCGGTCTGGGAACGTAACTACCACTGGCCATTCATGTTCTTCGCCGCTGTCCTGTTCTGGAATTTAGTTGGCGCGGGCCTGTTCGGCTTCCTTATCAATCCGCCAATCGCGTTGTACTACATGCAAGGGCTCAACCTGACTGCCAATCACGGTCACGCCGCGCTGTTTGGTGTCTACGGCATGCTTGGACTCGGACTGACCCTCTACTGTTTGCGTGGTCTCACTAATACGGCCCTGTGGAATGAGAAGCTGATCAAGACAGCATTCTGGTCACTGAATATTGGCCTGGCGATGATGACGTTCCTGTCGCTGTTGCCACAGGGCGTGATCCAGACTTACATCAGCATCGACAAAGGCTACTATTTCGCCCGCTCTGCCGAGTTGATTCACAGCCCGATAATGGAGGCGCTGGTCTGGGCACGGGTGCCGGGGGACATTGTGTTCAGTGTTGGCGTATTTGCCTTCGCGTGGTTTGTTTATCGCGCGTATGTGCCCGGCCGGCCGCAAAGAGCTGGCGTTAGAGCGGCACCAAACCCGGAGGCATGAGGTGTCAGGTCAATTTGAAAAGATGGATCTGATACCGTTTCATGCCGAATCGCTACTCGGAAACCGGTAGACTGAACCTTTATTCGCTATCGGATGATCGTCATGACCACGCTCTTGCTCGGCCTGTTGCTGTTTCTCGGTATTCACTCGGTGTCGATCGTTGCCAGCGGTCTGCGTGACCGTTTGGCCGCGCGCAGCGAACTTGCCTGGAAAGCGTTCTACAGTTTGGTGGCTATCGTCGGCCTGTACCTGATCGTACGCGGTTATGCTGCTGCGCGAATGGAGCCCGTCGTTCTTTACCTGCCCCCTGCAGGATTGCGGCATGTGGCGGCATTGCTGCTGCTGCCCGTGTTTATTTTGTTCTTTGCGCCGTACTTTCCCGGCCGCATCAAGACGGCAACGCGTCACCCACAGCTGATTGCTGTCAAGCTATGGGCCGTAGCGCATTTGCTGGTCAATGGAATGCTGGCCGATGTCGTGCTGTTCGGCTCGATCCTTGTCTGGGCCATCGTGGACCGCATCTCAATGAAGCACCGTGTGGCGCGGCCCGTCCCTGGTGCGCCGCCGACCGCCATGAACGATGCTCTCTTGATTGTGATTGGCATCGCTGGGTACGTGTTGATGGTGACCTGGCTGCACCGGGTATGGTTCGGCGTGTCACCGTTTGGCATCTAGTGCCCCGGCCCTCGTCGTCCGGCTGACCTATGAACCCAGCCGGTAACGCAGTTTGATCACCAGCTGATCTTCCAGCGGATCGCTCCAGGAGTCACGGAACAGATCGGAATAAGGCAGATAGTCGCGGCGCCGCGAGTCGCCTTTCGTGTACACGATGTAAAGGTCTGACAGCGGCGCTATCTGCCAGCGATAGCGCAGTTGAAAGCTGAGTTGGGACAGACTGAAATCGTCTGCGGGTCCCGGCGGTTTCGGGACGGCAGTTAGCGCGGTGCTGTCTGTTGCGAGTTCATAGAACTCGCTTTCCTGGGCACGAATACCGACCCATTGCAGTCCGACGCTCAGGTGCTGGCGCGCTGTCGGAAAGTAGTCGGCGCTCAGTGACGGCTGCCACTGACGAGCGTCGAAGGCCGTGAAGTTTCTGCCCTCCTGGTGCAACAGCCAGCCATTGCGATCAAACCAGGTGGTTTTCAGGTCAACCCTGAAATTGCTGTGCGGCTGCCAGACTACGCCGGCTTGAGCCTCGTAGGTAGTGTCGCCAACAAATTCTTCCTGCACATTAACCTTGCCGTACACGCTCACTCGCTTTGCTGTGTTGGTTCGGTACAGGAAGCTGAGGCTTCTGCGGGTAGCGACATCGAATACACCATTGCCGAAGCTGTTGCGGTCATCGTAACGCTGTGGAAAGTAAGCGCCGGAAACCTCGACTTCATCCAGATTGTTCAATTTGAAATTGAAGCTCGATGCGAGTGCGTTGTTGGTTCGATAACCATCGCCATTGACTTCATAGCGGATGAACGGCGAAATCGTGAAATCGCGAATGCGTTTAAGACCTGATTTGACCCACTCCAGGCTATACCATGCTTCACGAACATCGTTACGTCGTTGGAAGCCAAGGTCGTTTACATTCAATGTGTCGTCGAGCGCGGTTAGTTCCAGTTTGTGGGTCAGGCCCTGTCGCGGGTTATAGCTAATGTCGGCGTAGGCACCATAGCCGCGCCCGCTCTCGTCACGATCGGAGGTCAGAACCTGACCGTCAACGCCCCACCGGCCGTCGCGGCCAAGGTATTTGAAGTCCGCCGCATGGACGACGGCAGCAACATCCGGGTGCGCGACAATTGTCGAAATCATTCCCAGCCCGCGGTAGGTATCACCCTCGCTGTTTTCGTACAGAACCCGGAATGCTCCAAAGCTACGCCCGTCCTGCAGGTACTCAGTGCCATCGACATTGAAAGAGTTCTCGTCTTCGAACGCGCCAAGCAGACCAAAGCGCAGCGGCCCCCGCTGACCGGTTACCTTGGCCGCGCCCAGCAATTCGTTGGGTTGCACCGCCTGACGCAATGGCAGTCGGGTACCGGGTGGCAGCGCCGGCCTGCGTGGCCGGCCGCCAATACGCCGTGTGTTCACCACCGTGAAACGCTGCGAGCTGGAAGTTGCGCGCGATGTTGTGTTGAAGATGTTCTGGCCTTCAAGGAAGAACAACCGTTTCTCCGGAAAGAATGTTTCATCCGCCGTCAAATTAACAGTTACTTCATCAGACTCGACTGAACCGAAGTCGGGGTTAAGCGTTGCGGTCAGCTGCAAGTCTGTCGATGGCCTCCAGAACAGATCTACGCCGGCTTTGAAGCGGGCCTCGTGATCGACGCGATCATAGGTAGCCGACGCATACGGAAACAGGCTCCACTGGCTACGGGGATTAACACCTTGCAGCGTGAACTTTGGAAATTCGCTAATGAAGCTTGCGCGTGAATCCGGCAACGCGGGCCACGCCCAGGTTTCGTTCCGTGAGCCGACCCTGCGAGATATTTGCACACCAATTTTCCGTTCGCCGGCCGTCGCAGGCATGCTCATTTGCGACCATGGAATGAATGCCTCGGCGCTCCAGCCTTTATCCGTACGCTGGCTGGCGCCGTACCATGCTCCATCCCATTCGCGGCTGTACTGGCGTTCGGGAAGAAGCGTGCCGTCCATGAGGTTGTCGCCCAGAGCGATACTCATCCAGTAGCCGTATAGTCCGCTGCCCGACATATCAAAATTGACCGTGACCCGATCGCGAACCTCGCTGACATTGTCGCGGGCAGTAATACGTTCGACGAGCGTTTTCGCTGGCTGCACCATGTCGAAAGACACGTAGACGCCACGCAACGTGTAGAAAACGCGGAAGTCAGTTGACCATTCGGAAAGGGCAAGCGTATCCGGTTCGGTGACGCGCAACGGCGGGTTGGCAGGCGGGATGGACCACGCTGCTTCATCGAGATGACCGTCGATAACAATATTTGCAGCGGATTCTTCGACAAACGGCATTGAAACAGTAGCGGCGCGCGGAGTCGCCGAAGTGACCATCTGATCGTTCACGGCCTGATCAGCAAACAGGACACCACTGGCCCCTGACGCCAAAAGAAATGAAATCGCGGAATGTACGCTTCGATGCATCTTAAATTTCCCTGACCCGGGCTTTCCATGCACACGCACACGCGTTTGCCTGGCAGTGGCCAACTCAAGGTATCCCCCCCAAAGCTATTGTACGATGACGTACCGCGCGGCCGATAAACAGCCTCGCACAATCTGTATTCTGACCTGTTCCCGGTCCTTTCGTGCTATTGGCGTTGCGAGTTGTTGCTCAATATACCGTTCTTTGCGCTGCCGACTCTTCTTGCGGTACCTGCAGACTACCCGTCCGGGCGCTGCATGATACAGCGCCCGGACGGGTAGTCTGTAGCGCTGGGTTCTGTTTCACAAGCGTGCCTGAACCAGATGTGTCACACAGCATCTACGATAAAACTTTGCTTTCTCCTGTAATCTAACGACCAGCGTCCGTTCATAGGGGCGTGAATGCAGTGTTCTGCTCACAACGAGGACAAGTCCATGGGCAAAGAACAAAGAAGCAACAAAGAAACGAGGAAACAGCCGGCCATGACGGCAAAAGAGAAAAAGGCCGCCAAGAAAGCCAAGAAAAACGAAAGAGGGCGTATCGGCGAGTGACGATGCACGGCAGCCGGTCGCAGAGCTGATGGAGTGCGACCCGGAGTGGTTCGCGGGCTGCTTCCGCCGAATACCCGAGAGTCAGTTAGTACCGTCGGCCGTTCAGGGCCGGCGGTGCATTCCTTCCTGATACAGCAAGCCGCGTACGCAAACCGGCGAGGCTGTGTTTCTACCCTGTTTGCCTACTCATGATGCGCGCCGATTGTTGGCCCGGGTACAGCGGACGCGTCTCTGTCACCGTGGCAGAAAAAATCAGCTGAATTGTTGCGCCAGACGCAAACCGCATTGGTACCGTTTATGGCTTGACAGCTTGCAGGGTGGTGCGTAGTTTTGCATTGAGCTGATCATATATGAATAACTTTTTTATATATAACTCAATTGTGGGGCGCACCCGCCCTGGTGCGTGGGCTCGAATATTCCTGCTCGCACTGCTCTCCAGTGTGAGCATTGCGCAGAGCAATGAGTCCAAACCGAACTTCATCATAATTTTCACGGATGATCAGGGCTACGCCGATGTTGGTGTCTTTGGCGGAGAGCAATTGCAAACTCCGAATCTTGACCAAATGGCGGCAGAAGGACTGCAACTGACCAACTTTTACTCGGCGGCACCATTGTGCTCACCGTCGAGAGCGGCATTGATGACCGGCAGCTATCCACGACGAATCGACATGGCTTACGGTTCGGATTTCATGGTGTTGCTGGCGGAAGACCCGAAAGGTCTGAACCCCGATGAGGTGACCATTGCCGAAGTGTTGCAGGAAGCCGGGTACGCGACGGGCATGGTTGGCAAATGGCATTTGGGTGATCAGCGCGTATTTCTTCCCACGAGGCACGGGTTTGATGAGTTTTTCGGGATTCCCTACAGCCACGATATTCATCCGTTTCATCCCTTACAGGAGCGGTTCAACTTTCCGCCTTTGCCTTTAATCGAAGGCGAAACAGTCATAGAGACGGACCCGGATGCTGATCAACTGACCGCAAGAATGACCGAGCGGGCGATACAGTTCATTTCGGAACACCAATCGGAGCCGTTCTTTTTGTACTTGGCGCATCCGGCTCCTCATGAGCCAATTCATGTTGCGCCAGCGTTTCTCGATAACGCGTCGGACGAGGCACGTGCTGCCTTGAGGGAAGAGCGTGGCACGATCAATTATCAGGGCCGTCGTGCATTGTATCCACAGGCAATTGCTGAGCTGGATTGGTCGGTTGGCGAAGTACTGAAAACACTGAAGTCACTCGGACTGGATGAGCAAACGCTGGTTATTTTTACTTCCGACAATGGACCCGTGGTTGGCAGTGCAGCGCCGCTACGTGGCCGCAAAGGCAGTGCATTTGAGGGCGGTGTGCGGGAGCCTGCGATTGTTCGCTGGCCGGGAACGCTCCCGGTCGGCCAGACAAACAGTGAATTGATGTCGACAATGGACTTGTTGCCTACGCTGACCAAGCTGGCATCCGCGCAGTTGCCAGATGACCGAGTTATCGATGGCAAGAATGTCTGGCCCGTTCTGACGCAGGCGGCAAAAAGCCCGCACGACGACTTTTACTATTTCGTCGAGAACACCATCGCCGCCGTTCGATCCGGACGATGGAAACTGCACACGTCCGACGGAGAACCGACGGCGCTGTACAATCTGGATAGTGACATCGGGGAACAGCACAACGTGCTTGATGAGTTCGGTCAGATTGCGGCGGAGCTCCAGCGAAAAATCGACGCATTCGAAGTCGAAATGTCGACCAACAGCCGGCCTGCGGGCTGGGTGAGTGACCCGGTACCGTTGACCCAGCACTGAACTCATCCGGTCATTGGCCGCGGCACTAACCCGGCACCTTCAGTGTGTCGCGGTCGCAGAGCCGTTGATTCACCGTTGTTTTGCCTGTACCCGAATGCCGAAAATCCAGTGCGACACCGGTTCGCGTAATAATCTGCTCGGGTAACCGGTCTTTTTCATTCTGCCCAATCTGGAAGCAGGCACGCTGCCCATACACGTCAACGAACGACAGCATGTGCGGGTGGCGCGCTACAACCCAAGCAATCCACTGGAGGATTCATGAAGACATTTGCCGTACTTTTTTTACGCGTTTCTATGGGCTGGCTACAGGTCCTCTGGGGAATCGACAAGCTGGTCAACGTTGAGCATGGCGTACGCGTGTCCGAAGCTTTCTATATGGGGCTTGGGGCAAACGCGACAATACAGACCGTGTTCGGAGGTCTGCAGGTATTGCTGGGTGTGCTGTTGATCGTGGGCTTGTTCCGGCGGGTCGCCTATCCAGCGCAGACGCTCATTGCTGCCGCTACCGCGCTGGGCGTCTGGAAATCGATCATCGATCCATGGGGCTGGTTTCTGGAGGGCACCAATGTCCTGTTCTATCCGTCATTGATTGTTCTGGCTGCGGCGCTGGTACTGCAATCGTTCAAGGATGACGATGTGCTTTCTCTGGACAGTCGCCGTACGCGGTGATTCCCGCTCTCGCAGGGCTGCGGTATCGTTTCGGCAGTTGCCAACTGTCGAAATGATGCGGCAATGCCGTGCAGATGATTTTGCCAGCCGTCGTCCGCACGGTTCTCGCCTGCGATGCGTGTCATCCTGCGGCGAATAATGTTGTCACTGAACTACTCTGGTGGTGGAAGATAGACTAGAGTCCCTTCTGATGGCCGCGCCCATCGTTGAACGTTTCGCACGCTTCCGACCAATAATAAAAATGACGTCGACCCAAGTTCTTAACCACCGCCTTGTGAGTCCCGTGAAATCTGCCGGCTTCAGCGCGGACTCAACATCGGTGTGGACAGTACATGACGATCTGATTGCACGACGCCGGGACATTTACCGCGGTTTCGAAGAAGCCCACCTCAATCCGTGGAGAACGCCCGAGAGCAGCGCTTATGTTTCGCCGGAGTGGCGGTGGGAGGAGGCACGGGGCCGGAGCATATTGTCCGCTTGCGGCCGTTACTACCTGGCAATGCTGCCGGCTATTGATCATCCGGGCGTATTCAGCCGCGTTTTCGATCTCCGCAGTCATGCATTGCTGACCGTGAACTACGGACCTTGCTGGTTCGTGGACGCGTCAGGGGTGTTGCTCAAGAGTCACAATAACACCGTCGCGTCAGGTACGGATCTTGCTCGTCTCGAGCCGTCAGGCCTCGGCCATCTGTACGATTTCCAGAAGGGTTACCTCTACCCGCTGGATTTCCTGCCCCAAGGCCATGCGCAACTCTGTTTGTCACCGGACCTGCAGCATGCGGCATCGTGGAAAGGGTGGCGCGAGCACAACGTTGAAGTACCGCATCGCGCAAACGAAGTCTCGGTGTGGGATGTTGCCGATCAACGCCGGGTATCTCGTCTCGAATACTCTGCGACGCAGACGCCTGGCGGACACCAGGACGCGATAAGTGAGGCCGTATTCCTGCCGGGAAAGTCGCCGCGCTTGCTGACGGCCAGTAAGCAAGAGAGCTGGGGTGTGGCGAACGATAACTGCAATGGCCTGGTCTGGGATTTCGAGAATGGCGAACCTCTCTTCGCGCTGGAAACTGACAACCGTGCCGCGCTTCTGCCCACAGTGACTCCCGATGGCAGCCGTATTCTGGTCGTGACCGAACGCAACACTCTGCGTGAACCGTTTGTCCGCTGCCTGGACGCTACGAACGGACGCGAATTATTCTGTACCGAATCTCACGACGGCGGTTCACTGCAGTCACAGGAGTGCGGCGTCGATCAAATTGCTGTTTCTCCGGATTCGCTCTACCTGGCCAGTCTTTGTGCGCGCTCTGGTGAGGTTCATATCACGGATCTGGTCCGGGGTTGTCTGACGGATACAGTAGTAGTGGACGGTATCGAACAGGATGTCGATGATTCGGGGCTGATCCGCTTTTCGCCGGACTCCAGCAAGCTGCTGGTTTCCTGTCGGTCTGATCAAATCAGCGTGTTTGAGCTGGAAGGCTAGTGGCAGGCTGCAATGAATGGCAGCCAATATGAATAATTGGCGATTGAGCGGGCGGAACCCGGGCAGGCTCGGGCAGTGCAATACGTAGACGGAGAAACTTGATGCGATCAGTAACGGTTACTCGTTCCAGCTGGTATAGCTACGACGGTGAGTTGGAGACACCCAACGTCACAGTCACGACTGAACCACTGAATGAATTCGTTGCATCGTCGACTATCACTCCATTGAGTGCTGCCATCGGCCAGTTCGGGGTGATCCCACCCCGTCATCTGATGAACGAGCTTTTCAGTAGTGGCCAGGCAGGCAAATCTTACAGCTGGGAGCCGTTTCAGATATCGGAGCTGGAATACAAAACGCTTTCAGATTCACTGGTCGGTAATTCCTGTGACGGTTTCGTCATCACCGAACGCAGTCTGTGGACCAGCGCGACAATGGACGAGTGGTTTGAGGCGCTGAAGTCGAAAATCCGCTCCAACCCGACCGTCAAACAGCTTTCGTGGTCCGCCCAGCACTCTGTTATTGGTATTCCGATCGCAAAGACCGAGTGGATCACCCGAAACGTGGACTTCAAGGGACGCAAATCCGAGAACATTGATGGGATATTGCGGCCACTGAGACCATTCTTGCGCGGCTTGCAGCACTGTGTGCCGGAATGCTGTCGTATCGAGGCGTTTAGCTTCCACGCCGACAATGTACTGAAGCAGGCCGATGAACAGGGGCGTCGTGAACTGGCCGGTTTGCTCGACAAAGTATTGATCGATCTTGAACAGCTGGACGACTCGATTGAGGTGGTCAGCAGTGAGATGCTCAACGACAAACTAATGAAACAGGAAGTGTGTAGTCTGATAGAACATTTTCGCGCCGTGCTTGCACGAGGTGAATAGCCTGGTAAAAGTTCTGATGCTGCCGTCCAATGATATCGACGCAATTTCTTTCGTTCGATTCGCGTCGCTGCGCCCTGTGACTGCGGTTGTCGAGTGGAATTCGGCCTGATGACCGGAATAATTGGCGTTCGGTGTCGGTTTCGCGCCGCCGTTCAGGTAGCTTTCACATTCACTCAGCAATACTCGCTACGCTTGCCGGGTGGAAAATAATGAGTAAACACAAAGGACCGACCGAAGCTGGCAGCGGTGGAAAACTGGGCCACAGATCCATGGATCACCGTAGCTACAACGCTGAAATCAAGAACGCGGCCAAGAAAAAGCGGCGGCTTCAGGAGCGCCCGGACATTGACAACCAATTGAACGAATCAACCACGGACAAGGAAATGCGGCATGCGGAATAGCGTTGCACGAATAATAAGTCTGGTATTGCTTGCGACCGTAGCCCCCATCCCCGGGTATGCGCAGGCATTTGATCATGGCAACTCGGTGGACGTTTGCAACAAAGGCGATATCGACCTGCACTACGTCGCCTTCGGCACCAACGATTCGTTCTTCGGTGGTTACACGGCCAAAATATCTGCCTGGCATACGGTCGAGCCTGGCGATTGCGAAGACGTTGCCCTGTCAGGCTACGAAACCATCGCGCTTGGCTTTTTGCAGGTCAACAATAAAGGAGTACGCGGTAACCCGGTCTACGTGCTGGAAGATGCAACCTCGGTCGGTAGTACGGAGTGGGCCCCGGCATTGCTTTGCGTGCCAACCAACGACCGGCTTTCGGATGACGACACTCACGGTGCGATCAGTCAACGTTACAAGCCGCCCTGCGAGGAGGGCTTCGCCGAGTTCAAAATGTCATTCGGCGTCATTCCGAACGGCAACTGGCCCACCTACAACCTGAATGCACGAGGTTCGGACCTGCTGATGCCGTGGCCGGCGTCGTCGATAACGCCATCCGCGAGCGAGACCCGCACCAGTAGCAGCTCCAGCAGCAACGCTATGAGCAACGTTGAAATCGCTGCAAGGATCTTGCTGGGCGCCGCAAAGGGTTTGGAGGACGGCAAGATTCGGCAAATCGCATCCGTGTGCGAATCCAGTATTCTCACTATGGCGTTCGCCTTTTCCAAAGAGGGTCCGACACAGGCCTGCAAGTGCATAGCGACCAACATCGTCAAGCAGGAACCTGCGACGGTTGTATCGGGCATGATTGCCGATATTGAAGCGGACCGGGATTTCGAAACGGTCTATGGACGCGTACCGGAAGCTAACGTTGAAGGTTACCTGGAAAGCTGCATCACGCCGCTAAACTAGATATCGCCAGGTGCCGGCGCCCGGCGCCAATTTTGGATACCGTTTGTACCGTCATGCGAAACAGCAGGCCCTGCCTTGCTGTTCACAGTATGGCCCCTTGATTACAAAGACAAAGTCCCAGGCGCATTGTGGGTAGCCAGAAAATCAAGCAATGTGGGCGGACTTAGTGACCCTTCGCGGAACGTAATCGTAAGCTGGCGGTGATTGCCGGAATCGAAACGAGCCTCAGTAACACCACTGATTCGCTGCAACCGCTCGACCAGTGTTACGCGATGACCTATTTGTGATTCCTGATCCAGCTGTACTTTAATTGTCGACTGTAAGTTGGTCATTGGCAGCTCGTAAGTCAAAGGCCCAGCATACGCATAAACCGGAGGGGCCGAGCGATCATTTCGAGTAGTGGGTACTGTTGGCAAAGGTGTCTCAAAATTAACCCCGTTAACTCGTCTAAAATGTACCCGGACCATCTCACCTGAGGCCATTTCTCCAGAGTAGCTGAAATGAAATCCGTTAAGAACATTATTGTAGTCCCGCAGGGAAGTTACGACCCCCTGGCATTAGTTGCTCAGATACTGGCGGTAACACGGGGTTCTGGTGCAAAGGTTACGTTACTGGGTGTGCTCGATCCGCCCCCCGATGATCCGGACACCCGAGTTGCGCTGTCTAATCTCCACACCTGGGCAGCCGCCGCGCAATTGCGGGAGTTCCAGAAAATTGCGGAAGCGTTGGTGAAAGAAGGGGTCGAGGCGACGATAAAGCAACGCGATGGCAAGCCGGGCCGAGAGATCATTCGTGAGGTGACCGAAACTGATTGCGACCTCGTCATAAAGCCAGCAGAGAGCGAGGGTAGAAAGCTCGAATTTCTGTTCGGCAGTACGGATATGCAACTCTTCCGTTTGTGTCCGGTTCCGGTCTGGGTATTCAAACCAACGCAATCCCCGGAGATCAAACGGATCATGGTAGCTGTTGATCTGGTGCCCTCAGATACGCAGAAATCAGCGCTTGCGGATACCGTCTTGCAATGGGGGAAATACGTTGCCGGGCTCACCAATGCCGAACTGCATATTTCTCACGTATGGGATCTGCAATGGGAAAACATCGTGCGTGGCCAATCTGTGTCGCAACAAACCATCGACAGTCTGCTTACAGCTTTGGAGCAACGACACCGAAAGTGGTTCGATGATGTGCTTGCCGAAAATAATCTGGATGTAAACAAAGCCAAGGTGCACCTCCACAAAGGTGATCCGAAAATTGTTCTACCGATGGTCGCGAACGACGAGCACATCGATCTGCTCGTAATGGGTACAGTGGGTAGAACCGGGATACCCGGCTTTTTCATTGGTAATACGGCTGAATCGGTATTGCGCCAGGCGACCTGTTCGGTGTTGGCGCTCAAACCCAAAGGCTTCGGCACAGTGGAAACGTGAAGGTTGTTCCGCAACCAGTCGTTACTGCTTTTCCTCAGGTTCCTGGTGGAAACCAAAAGAGTGTCCGCAAAAGGGGGCAGGTCCTTTTTCCGATAAAAATGCTGACACCTATTTCTCGCTACAGATAATAGATCGTAAGTATGAACGACAGTGCGAGCCATAGCAGAATCTGCAGTGGCAGCCCGCCGCGGAAAAAATCAGCGAAACGATACCCGCCGGCACTCATCACCAGCAGGTTCGTCTGATAGCCGATGGGGGTCAGGTAACTCATGTTCGCGCCGAACAGGACCGCAAGCACGAATGGTGTTGGCGGCAAACCGAGTTCGTGCGCGACGCTCATAGCAATCGGTGTTGCTATGACGGCAATGGCATTGTTGGTCACCACTTCGGTGAGTAATGCCGTAATGAGCAGCAAAGCGCTCAGTACGTACGGTGCCGGCACGCCCGCCACGAGCACGACGAAGTTGTGTGCAATAAACGCCGCGGCGCCCGTGCCGACCAGCATCGTACCGAGCGCCAGGCTGGTGACGATCACCAGAGTTAGCCGGGTGTCGACTGCACGCCAGGCTTCGTTCCAGGTGAGGCACCGGGAAATCAACATAAGGCCCACGCCGCACAGTGCACTCGCGCTGATCGGTAGAATGCCGAGCGCGGCCACTATTACCACACCGGCCATGATCGATAGCGCCACCGGTACTTTGGCCTTTCGCGGTACCGGAATTGTTCGCGCCAGCAGCAGGAAGTTTGAGGTCTCGGCCAGCTTTTGAATGTCCTCACGCTGCCCTTGCAGCAGAAGCACGTCGCCAGTGCGCAGCAAAGGGTCGGCCGCCTTTTCCATTTGGGTAATCGTTCGCTGTCCGGGCCGGTGCCAGCCAATAGGTGACAGGCCACGCAATGTATCGGCTGGCAGTTGCGACAGGCGTTTCTGGTGTAATGGCGAATTACGCGTCACTACAATCTCAACAATTCGTTCGTCGTTGGTGCGCGAGAGCTCACCTGGTGAAAGCACACTACCCAGTGCGTTACTGGCTGTTTGAATTTCTTCCGGCGTGCCGCGGATACTGAGTTGGTCGCCAGCTTGCAGAATCAGCGTTGGCAAGCGCACGATTTCGAGGTCAGTGCCGCGCCGAATGCGGGTTATGCGAATACCCTCGCCCAACGTACGCATGACCTGTGAGAGCTTAGCGCCGATCATGGGGCTGCTGTTATCGAGCGTCAGCACCGATTCAAATATCCGGGCATCGGTACTAGCCAGCGCCGTGGCACGATCGGGCAGTAGTTTGGGAAGCATCAGCCACAAGTACAAAATGCCAATGCAGGCCGTCAGAAACGCTGGTACCACGAAGTCAAATACCTGCATTCTTGGCATGCCAAGATCTGCGGCAACGGACACTACCAGCAGATTTGTAGACGTACCGATAGTAGTGCTCATGCCACCAATGATGGTCGCAAACCCTGCTGGCATAAGTATTCTCGATGGCGCTACATCGACACTATGAGCTACACCTACCAGGATTGGTAACAGCATGACGACGATGGGTGTGTTGTTGGTAAAGCTGCTGACAAATGCGGCCGTTACCAACGTGGCCAATAGTGCAATTGACTGATTGCGTTGCCAGAGTCGCCTCAGCAATCGGCCGATTGGTCGCAATGCACCGCTGGCATCAATGCCTTTAGCCAGCATCAGCAGCAGGCAGATACTGATCAATGCCTCATTGCCGAAGCCGGCGAGGAAATGCGAGCCGCGCAGCGCTTGCGGGCCTGTTACCGGAAACAACTCAAACAATGCCACCAGTACAATCAGTATTGCGGCGCAAGAGTATTCGATCGCAAACCTTGCGCGCGAAATAATGATCAGCGCAGAAATGGTCAGCAAGATGGCAGCGATGGCGTGCGGTGTGAGTGACATGAGTGGCACACCCGGCCGATAGCGGCACCAGTAACGGGTCAGATTGTAGTCCCGATTTGACCCCCCGAAAGCCGCTGTCGTCAAGGCTTGAACGCTTCGACAGACTTGTGGCGCACAATCTCCGTCAGCGGACTCGCCGGTCGGGGAGGCTTTCTTCTCGGGAAAAGCCCGGCTTGCGCAAGAGTCGCACGACAGTAAAAGGTGCCAGGTTAAATTGCAGAAAATAGACCTGACACCTTTTACGCAAGTGAAACTATTCGTCGGCCGATTGAATAATCAGTAATACAAGACCGTTCAATACCGAATACTGAAATGCACCCGCCAGCGATGCCGTGCCGAGTTGGGTTTGCCACATTTGAAAGTAGGCGCCCCCAAAGGTACTGAATAGCCCGAACCAGATGATCAGCGCGACGCCACAGCCGGCTATTGCGAAAGTTTTCGCACCATTGAATGTCGCTGCGTCACCGCGACGGGCTCGCCACAGGTCCACTGCTCCTTTGGCAGCCAGAAGTCCGGCAAGAACTTCGAGAGCAATGATTACGATCAACGCAACCCATATCAGAGCAGGCGAGGTTATCGCCGGTCCGAAGTGCGACGGGTAAACAGCGTGATCACTCATCGTGAGTACCGCGGCGACGAAGCCGTAAGCGGCGTTCAGGTTCACGATATTCTGCAGGGCGTACATCAGGCAGAACAGTGCAACAAATGCGGCAAGCACAGACTTGATGATCCGAATCATGAGTGTTCCCCGATTGTTATTATTGGGACCGTCAGTCTAGCAACCGCTGCGTTCTTTGGGCCATTCGATTTGTCGATTGAGTGCCGCCACAATAACGTGGCCAAAGAGAAAGGCCTTCAGGCTGCAAAAAAGCAGTGGCGAAAACCTCGATGGCCCCGATGCTTCGGGTCTGTTTCACCGGATATCAGAGCTATCTGCTGCGCAAAAGTCGATTTTCAGCAGCAAAACCAACTAAACTGTCGCGCTCACAACAGTGTTCCCCAAGCACTGTGGATAGCGCATTGGCCGAAAGCTGAGGCGCACTTTTCCGGATAGTAGTTACATGCAAGTTCCCGCTTCAAACCCGGCGCGATCCGTCTGGCTCGCACTGGCGTTGTTATTGCTCGCATTCTGCATGCGTTCGGTGCTGGTCGTGATTGCACCGCTGGTCAGCGATATTCAGGCGGAGTACGGGCTGTCCGCGTCCAGCGCGTCGTTGCTGATCGCCGTACCTGTGCTCTGTTTCGCCTTGCTGGCGCCGGTTGCGCCGCGCTTGAGTCTGCGATTCCACTCCGAGCCGGTGTTGCTCGCCTGTGCGCTGCTGATCAGTATCGGTACCGTACTGCGCGTTCTGCCCGCCATGCCTGCGTTGATGCTGGGGACCGTTGCGCTCGGTTGCGGTATCGCGGTCGCCAACGTATTGCTACCGGCTTTCGTCAAACGTCATTTCCCGGAGAGAACTGGTCTGATGACCGGGCTCTACCTGGTTGCCATGAGCGGCGGCGCGACGCTTGCGGCTGTGGCCGCTGTGCCAATGACAGAGGTAACGGCCAGCTGGCGCGTGCCGGCCACGGTGTGGGCTTTGCCGGCATTGCTGGCTGCAGTTGCCTGGTCAGTACACCTTCGGCGTGGCAAGGGCCAACAAGTACCGGTCACACCCTACGGCAGTCTGTGGCGGAATCCGCTTGCATGGCAAGTCACAGTGTTCATGGGGCTTCAGTCCGTTGGTTTTTATTCGATGACGGCATGGCTGCCCACTGTTCTGGTCGATGCCGGTTTGAGTCGTGCCGCTGCTGGCGGCCATCTGTCGGTTTTGACGCTGTTGGGTATTCCCACCGCCTTGTTCATGCCGGTTCTGGCGATGCGCTTGCGCGATCAGCGATTGTTGGCTTTGGGAGTATCCCTGCTGACATCGGCGGGGGTTGCCGGGCTGTTGCTCGCGCCGGCCACGGCAACGTTGCTGTGGTCTTCCTTGATCGGGATTGGGATCGGATCTGCATTCAGTGTGTCGATGGTTCTGATCGTGTTACGCAGCCGCGATGGGCAACAAGCTGCACAACTCTCAAGCATGGCGCAGACTGGCGGCTATCTGCTGGCAACACTGGGCCCGGTCCTCGTCGGCGCACTGTACGATCTGACGGGCGGCTGGCACGCCGCGATGGGCTTGTTGCTGTTCGCGACACTGGTGCAGGGCGTTGCCGGCCTGTTGGCCGGACGCGACCGCGTCGTTACCGGTGCGCCGTTAACGAAGGAACCACCGGCCGACGTGCTTGAGGCGGTGGAGAAAAGCGCAGGACCCAACTGAAGCGTTGATAGCGGTGCTTTGGCGGAGACGTATTTCCTTGCGTGTGAAGAGCGGCAATCAAGCACCGTCGTTGGCTAACTCAAGGGCGTTGTGATATCAGGCTTCTGTCAGCTACTAAAGGCCCGCACGGATAACCAGCAATACCATGGAAAAACCAATACTCAGAAAAGCCGCCAGTGCGCCAAAGCGCAATTCTGACGGCGCGCGACCCGAGTTTGCACACTGGCTCGAGACCACCAACGAAATCACCCGGGGTTTCCTCGCAGCAGCTTCCATCCCGGGGCTCATCAATATGGCGGGCGGCTTGCCTGCTGCAGAGACCTTCCCGGCCGGCGAAGTGGCCGAAATTGCGAAGCGCGTGGTGACAGAGTTTCCGGCCGAAACGCTCGGCTACGGGCCCATCGATGGGCTGCCTGCTTTCCGCGACGAGCTGGCCCGGCGCTTCAGCACGCCATCGCTTCGGCTGTCGCGCGCGAATGTGCTGGTAACTACTTCAGGAATGCAGGGGCTGGATCTGGTCGGCAAGATCTTTCTGGAACGTGGTGACCTGGTGGCTGGACAGTTCCCAACGTATTTGGGCGCCATCGACGCCTGGCGGCCGCGGGAACCCGAATACCGAAGGCTGATGTTCAATGCCGAGGCTTTCGACCCGGTCGCCGGGCTGGCCGGTGCTCAGTTTGCTTACACCGTTCCCAATTTCTCGAACCCGAGCGGCAAGCTGGTGAGCCTGGAGATGCGCAAGGCGCTGGTTGCCGCGGCGCAGCAAACCGGGACCTGGCTGGTCGAAGATGACCCCTACGGTTCCCTGTATTACGACGATAAGCCGTTGCCGCGCCTGCTCGACCTTGCCGCAACGGACCCCGCAAACGGTGTCTACGACGGGCCTGTGATTTATCTCGGCACGCTCTCTAAAGAGATTGCTCCCGGATTACGCGTTGGCTGGGTGATCGCGGCGCCCGATGTGATCGAAGCAATGACGATTGCAAAGCAGGGCAGCGACTTGTGCACCAGCGGTGTTACCCAGCACATTGCGCTGGCAACCATGCAAGATGGCATTATCGAACGCTCGCGACCGGCGATCCTCGCACTTTACCGCGAAAGACGCGATGCGCTATGTGCGGCCATGGCCGAACATCTCTCCGAATGGTTTGAATGGGAGGTGCCGGTGGGCGGCATGTTCGTGTGGGCGGTCAGCCGCAATCCGGAACTTGATACAGACAGGCTGTCTGAGGTTGCGTTGCAGGCCGGCGTCACCGTCTCACCGAGCAGCGTTTTCGATCCGGAGCTTGAATACCGGCGCGCGATTCGCGTGAACTTTACGCTTAACAGTCCCGAGCGCCTTGAAGAAGGCGTGCGGCGCCTGGCGCAAGTTATGCGCACGCTGTAGCGAGCAAGGACGTTGCCGCTCTGTCGGTAACGTCGTTGCTATTCGAAAATGTGTGGGAACATGCACACTATGCCGCTCAACGAATACCGTGTACCGCTTGTCCCGAAGCGCTCTGGGCGTTTATGCGCCGGGAGTTCGTCAATGGCAGTTTTGGGTGCCGACTTAAGTCGGAGTCCAAGTTGATCCAGGAGCAACCAATGTCTCCAGTCGATCAGTACCCGACCACAGGAAACTATGCAGCACTTCGATGACGTACTTCAGAACCTGCGGCGCAGCAGTCCTGCGCAAAATGAGTCTTACCAGGCTGCCGAAGAAGTGTTTTCGTCTCGCTTGCACTATAATGACCGGCTCTCATGGCCCGTTCATCTGCAATTCGGCTGCTTTTAACACTACTGTTGTGCGCAGCGGTCCTGTTGCGTGCCACGATCCCAACTGGTTATATGCCGTCAACCAGCGGCAGTGGCCCCTGGTTCGAGCTTTGTCCAGAGCACGTACCCGCTGGGTTTTTAACGGCGCTGAGCGGTACCGCGGAGGACGCTTCCAGCCACGCGGCGCACGCGGGGCATCTGCAGCTCCTTGATCAGCAAAGTCATAACGACCACGATGAGCACGAGTGCCCGTTTGGCCATTTACTGGCTTCCGCGGCGGCGATTGACCCGATCGGAGACAGCGCGGTTGTTCCCGCGCCGCTGCAGTACATATTGCCGAGCAATGTATCGCTGCGTTTGTCTCATCAAGCACAGTACCGAAGCCGCGCACCTCCTGCCTGATACGAATCACCTTCAGAACACTTGGTCGCTGCGACGAATTCGCGGCGATGCGATTCCGTTTCAGGAGCAAGACATTGAATACACTGCACCTTGCAGCCGCTGCTGCATGCGTGTTCTTGCCGGCGTTAACTGCCGCACAGAGCACCTCAAACAACGACGCTGCTGCACCCGAAGAGATCGTGGTGCTGGGCCGATCCGTTACCACTACAGCCACTCGCGTGGAGGTCGACCGGGAGATGCTGGTAGATACCGCACGAGTCCTCAAGGACATTCCCGGCGCTAATCTGAACTCCAACGGCTTGATCACCGGCATCGCCCAATACCGGGGTATGTATGGCGACCGGATCGCCGTCGATATCGACGAAACCGGTATCGTCAGTGGCGGACCAAATGCGATGGACACACCGTTGTCCTA
This sequence comes from Woeseia oceani, assembly GCF_001677435.1. Lineage (GTDB taxonomy): Bacteria > Pseudomonadota > Gammaproteobacteria > Steroidobacterales > Woeseiaceae > Woeseia > Woeseia oceani. Next base: position 3,874,247 of record NZ_CP016268.1, on the reverse strand, counting down.
TTTGTCACCTATGTTGACCGAAGAGCTGGTCGTTGATCGCGGGATTGCAAGCGTGTCGCGAGCACCCGAGTCGATCGGCGGCTATATCGGTACCCGATTGGCGCGTGGCGACTTTGGCGGTGACGAATTTGGTATCACTGGAACTCTGGGTACCCGCTATTCCAGCAACGGCGATGTAAGCACGTCGGTTGGGCGGCTGACTTTCGCGAACGCGAGTCACCGCGTTTCGATGCTGGCTGAGCTCGACAACGGCAGTTCCATTGATACACCCGAGGGTGAGATTCGCCCGAGCGAGCTGCATCGGGAACGCTACGATCTCAGCTACGGCTATTCGTCGTCAGCTTCTGAGGTTCTGCTGTACGCCGGTCGGCTGGATACCGAAGACGCCGGTACCCCGGCACTACCAATGGACATTCGTTATATCAAGACGGACCTCGTTGGGCTGCAATGGTCACGGTCGCTGACAGAGACCCTGTCGATGGAGGCACGTTATGCGTACAACGATGTCGAACATCTGATGGACAATTTTGGCCTGCGCCAGGCACCGCCGGCCATGCAGCAGCGGCAAAACCTCGCCGAAGGTAAGGGCACGCAATTCGGCATCGCATTGCTGTACGACCTGGATCTCTTTGATCTTCGGGTCGGACTCGATGGCGTACTCGCTGAGCACGGAGCTACCATTACCAATCCGAACATGGCGATGTTTCGCGTAAGCAATTTCAATGACGTTGAGCGGGATGTGCTTGGCGCCTACCTCGAAGTAAACGCTCAACGTGACAACTCGCAACTGGAGTTGGGCCTTAGTTATAAATCGATTTCGACCAATGCCGGAACGGTTGATGCGATGGGTATGCCGGAGCCCATGCTGACCAATCTCATGACACTTGCTGACAGGTTCAATACCTCGGACAGGTCGCAGGACTACGGTCGCATGGATGCGGTATTCAAGTATCGGTACCGTCGTTCGGAGCGTACCGAGTGGACTTTTGAGCTTGGTTCCAAGACGCGTGCGCCGTCCTATCAGGAGCTGTACCTGTGGCTTCCTTTGGAAGCCACAGGAGGACTCGCGGATGGGCGAAACTATATCGGCGATATGAACCTGGTGCCTGAACGCGCCAACGAGGTTGTGGTCGGGTTCAGCCACGATGCCGGGCGCTTCAGCGTCTCCCCGCAGCTGTTCTACCGTGACGTGAACAACTACATTCAGGGTGTGCCGTCGACGAACATGTTGGCAAACATGGTTTCTACGATGATGAGCGGTAGCGCACCGCTGATGTATGCCAACGTGGAGGCGAAGTTGTGGGGCGGTGACATGGCCTGGCAATACTCGCTGGCCGAACGATGGTCGTTGGACGGTATCGTCAGTTACGTGCGCGGTGAGCGAACCGACCTCGATGACAATCTGTACCGACTCGCGCCGCTGAATGGCAGTATCGGGCTGAGTTATGCGGCCGATGCCTGGCGGATAAAACCGGAGGTTGTCATTTACGCCAAGCAGGACCGGGTTTCACAGTACAACAGCGAGCAGGCCACAGCCGGTTACGAAGTCGTCAATCTCGCGTTTTTCTGGGAGCCGAGCGAGGCTTTGCGCTTTGAAGCCCGTCTCGACAATCTGTTTGACGAGACCTATCAGGATCATCTCGTCGGCATCAACCGTGCCGGCGGTTCCGATATTCCCTTCGGTCAGCGTCTGTACGGCGCCGAACGAACCATGAGTATTGGAGTCATCGCGAGCTTCTGAGCGCTAAGGCGGGGCTCGATGAGCCCCGCCGGTTTTTCCCTCCGCACGAACCGCATGGTTCTTGCATTGCTGCCGCACGTTTAGTAAAAAATTAAATATGGACGAAAAGTTCGTATATGATCGTCTCAGATGAGGCAGGAGCTACGCCGGTGCTCGAAATCGACCCACGACTCTCACGTGCGCGCGGTGTCAATTCGCCGCCACTGCTGACACAAACTATCGGTGAGGCATTGGCCGATGCCGCGTATCGATACGTTGATCGTGACGCACTGATCGTCGCGCATCAGGGAGTTCGCTGGTCATGGGGTGAACTGTTACGACGCAGTGACGACGTTGCAGCAGGTTTGCTGGCGCTGGGTCTCGAGCCCGGTGACCGGGTAGGCATATGGGCTCCGAACTGCGCGGAATGGGCGCTGACGCAATTCGCTACCGCGCGGGCCGGGCTGGTCCTGGTCAACATCAATCCGGCCTACCGCTTGTCAGAACTGGAATACGCACTGAACAAAGTGCAGTGCAAGGCCCTCGTGCTGGCGCCGGCCCTGAAATCCAGCGATTACCTCGCCATCATCAAACAACTCGTGCCGGAAGTTGACACGGCAGCGCCCGGCGAGTTGCAGGCAGAAAATTTGCCGCACTTGCGCTGGCTGATTCGTCTCGGCGAACAAGCCACCGCAGGTATGCTCAACTTTGATGAGTTACCAGGCTTCGCCCGTCAGGAAAGTCGCGACCAACTGGCCAGCATCGGTTCTTCATTGACGCCAACGGACGCAATCAATATCCAGTTCACGTCCGGTACTACCGGCCACCCCAAGGGTGCCACGCTCACCCACAGCAATATTCTCAACAATGGCTTCTTTGTGGCAGAAGCGATTCGCCTGACAGAAAAAGACTGTCTGTGCATTCCGGTCCCGCTATATCATTGTTTCGGCATGGTGATGGGCAATCTGGGTTGCCTGACTCACGGTGCGACTATGGTTTATCCAGCCGAGTCCTTTGACCCGTTGACTGTATTGGAAACGGTGCAGCGCGAGCGTTGTACGGCACTGTACGGTGTGCCTACGATGTTTATCGCCGAACTGGATCATCCCCGATTCGCAGAGTTTGATTTAAGCACCTTGCGCACCGGAATCATGGCTGGGTCACCTTGTCCGGTTGAGGTGATGAAACGGGTTCAGTCGCAGATGCACATGACCGAAATCACAATCGCGTACGGAATGACCGAAACTTCACCGGTCTCAACGCAAAGCGCGGTTGATGATCCTCTGGATCGGCGAGTGTCTACGGTCGGCCGTGTCCAACCGCACCTGGAGGTTCAGGTTCTTGATGAGTCCGGTAGTCCCGTCGAACATGGTGCAACCGGTGAGTTGTGTACGCGCGGCTACTCCGTCATGAAAGGCTACTGGGATGATGAAGAGAGAACCGGAGAAGCAATAGATAGCGACGGCTGGATGCATACCGGTGACCTGGCAACGATGGACGCAGAAGGCTACGTCAACATAGTCGGTCGCAAGAAGGACATGGTCATCCGTGGCGGCGAGAATATCTATCCACGTGAAGTGGAGGAGTTTCTCTATCGCCACCCCAAGGTTCAGGATGTCCAGATTATCGGTGTCCCCGACCAGCGTTTCGGTGAAGAGTTATGCGCATGGATCATACTGCGAGCCGGTGAAACCGCCACTGAAGGTGAGATTCGTGAGTTCTGCAAGGGCCAGATCGCTCACTTCAAAGTTCCTCGATACATACGTTTCGTTGACACTTTCCCTATGACCATAACCGGTAAAGTTCAGAAGTTCGTCATGCGGGAACAGAGTATCGTGGACCTGGGACTTGCGGAGAGCGACACAGCTTGATTACTGCACCGCTGCCGATTGTAGCTATCCGCACAACTATCCCTGCGATTTAAATCCGTGACCCACAGATTGCTTGATCCGCGACGTTGCGATCGGCGGTTAAGGTGGGTCTGGGATCATTCTGGCGCCAATGTCTAAAGCTGTGTTGCAATGGGCTGATCAAACCGGAGAATCATCGCGCTGATGGATAAGTACCCAATACCATTAGCGATTCTTCCCGGCGGACGACATCGTTTGTCAAGCCGCCCGTGGTCACGTACTCACCTCCAAGAACGACAACTCACGCAGGGCATAGCTGCCAAAGCCCTCCATTTCAGTTTGTGCATCAAGATCCGCTAGCAGGTCGACCAAGGAGTCCTTTCGTTGGTCCAGGTGAGTATCGATTATCGCCGTCTGGCGATCCTGATACATGTATATCGTCAACAGAATCAAAAAACAGGAGTATTGCATCCAGAAATTCATTGACCGGCATATCATCATGAATCAAGTCACGTACGGCATGCAGCTGTGCAAGCCAATCGACGTCGCGTTGATCAAAGAACGCGCAAAACTGAGTGAACGTATGCCAGACATGATTAAACATGTCCGTGGCCGCCGCCTTGATGGGTGCATTGCACACCAACGGCAGATGTTCGGCTCTTGTAAAACGCTCTTCGAACCCGAATTTGGCATTGCACAGTACGAATGTCGTGTTCTCAACACTTATCCGATCCAGCGTGACAACGTACTCTCCCAGAGACGTAGTTTCATGCTGTACACAGGTTTCCGCCGTATATTCATAGGCTGCTACTGGACCTCCGGAAACAGTCAACAACCTGCCGTAACCTTGTTGTTCCCAGTTTCCTTGCAGGCGCGCCTGCGTCGCGGTGGCGACGCGTGGGCTGCCACCGCCGTCGTTTCCGGAGGCAACAAGGGTTGCGACCAGCAATACTATGAAACAGACGTTTACGCTTCTCAGCATGACAGTTTTCATTGTGCGATTTCTCACCCGACAACCCGATGACCGCGACCCTGCATGCACGAGACGACAATTGATTGGTTTTTGTCATAAGCTTCGGAGATGGCTTCACCGCCAATGACAGCTGCACCGATGACCGCACCGGCGATGGCATCCTTTACATCATCCGAGCTGCCATCGGCAAGCCCGATCAGTGCACCCAACCCAGCTCCGAGCAGGGCACCTTCTCTTGCATCCTTGCCTACATTTCGGTGCTCGTTAGCGAGTTCTTGGCAAGCTCGCAGATCGGTTGAATAGCTCTCATTTCGATGGCCATCGACAATTGGTTCGTACGCGGTACTGGCGCATCCGCTGGCGGCCAACACCGCAATAGTCACCATTGCATTAGCGACTGTTTTCATTCCTCTCTTCCTATCAATAGATGTTGAATATAGTCAGAGCCAAGCGATGTGGCAGGACTCTGTGTAGTGCTGAGCCATACTCTAGGTCGTCGTTGCCTGACAGCCATCAACCGCGGGGTCGATTGGAATCTCCATCGGAGGGTTGGTTACTAAGCACCGTTGCCGGGTATATCTCCCCCCAGAGGATGAGGCTGGTTTCGACCAATAGATGGGTGTCGAACCGCCGCCGGATGCCCTATATTGCTGCGATGTTTGCTGCAAACCATTCATCGCCACCAAATCAACTAAGCGGGATCCAGCCATGGACGGACTACTGGATGCGTAGCCCGCGAGTCGCAGATTCCGCGCTCGCCCTGCTCATTCTGCTGGCGACCGTACTGGCGCGGCTCTTCCACTCCGGCCAGAACGGCGCCAGCGGTTCTTTGAGTACGATGCCGCTGTCAGCTTGGCTGCTTTTTTTCGTGGGGAGTATCGCGTTGTTGTGGCGGCGTTCTTTGCCTTTGACAGCGCATACCGTCGTCCTCGTTTGTTCGGCGTTGTCGATGAGTTTCGGCTATTTTGACGGCCCTCTGATTGCCATCATGGTCTCGTTGTATAGCGTAGGTCGGTATGCGAGCAACCGGCAGCTGAGCTACTTTGGCGTCGCGATGGCGATAGTCCTGGCAGCTGTCGATACTCTTGCGAACTCATGGCCACTGCGTCCACCAACGGTTGACGCGCTGGTGCCATCCGAATTCGTTACTTCGGCCTTGATAACTTTTCTGACCTGGTATGCAGGCAAACGTGTACGTGCCCGTAGCGAATACGTTGCACTGCTGCGCCAACGTGCAGCACAACTTGAGCGTGAGAAAGAAGCTGATTCGCAGCGGGCCGTCGAGCAGGAGCGAACGCGTATCGCCCGTGAGCTGCACGACGTTGTTGCTCACCAGGTGAGCTTAATGACGGTTCAGGCAGGGGCGGCGAAAACGGTTGCGACGAGCAACCCATCTGCGTCCTTAAAGGCAATTGAGGCGATCGAACAGGCAGGTCATCAGGCGCTGGACGAACTGCGACACCTGCTCGGGGTGCTGAGGCCGGCATCCGGTGCGAGCGAACTGGGACCGCAACCCGATCTGAGTGACCTCACAACACTCATAGAGAGATCCCGCGCAGCCGGTTTGTCTATCGAACTGGATATCGAGGGCGAAGTATACGGGCTGCCGTTGCGCGTCGGGATGTCGGCCTACCGTATAGTGCAGGAGTCATTGACCAACGTCCTTAAACACGCAGGTATCAAGGCTCGAGCTAGGGTCAGGGTAAGAGTGTCAGATGTTGGTGTCGATATTCACGTGTGGAACGACGGCTGCAACTCTGCAGTGTTGCCCGAATCTGGCCATGGAATTGCCGGAATGACTGAGCGTGCAAACTTGCTGGGCGGCACGCTGACGGCTGGCCCGCAGCCGGCGGAAAGCTTCGCCGTCCTTGCGCATTTACCGATCAAGGAGCGATTGATGTGAGTATTCGTGTAGCCGTTGTTGACGATCAGGCGCTGGTGCGCGGTGGGTTCGCGCTCGTGTTGGGGCACCAGCAAGACATAGATGTCGTCGCCGAAGCGGGCACCGGGCTTGAGGCTATCGTAGCCGCTGAGCAGTATCGCCCGGACGTCATTCTTATGGACATCCGAATGCCGGAGATGGATGGGCTTGAGGCGACGTCGCGTATTCTGGCTGCAGCGGACTGGCCTGTTCGTGTAGTGATCCTGACAACGTTTGATCCCGATGAGTACGTCTATAAAGCGTTACGTGCCGGCGCGAGCGGATTCGTGCTAAAAGACATCCCGCCGGAACAGTTAGTACTCGCAGTTCGCACTGTTGCCGACGGCGGGGCCTTGCTCGCACCGTCAATCACGCAGCGGCTTGTGGCCCGCTTCACGGAACAGCTGGAAGTGGACACCCAAGTCGCATCCCGATTGCAGCGGCTGACCGAACGCGAACGTGAGGTGCTCATTGCGATGGCCCGCGGCTACAACAACACGGAAATTTCCCAGAAGTTGACTATCGGTTCGGCAACCGTAAAAACTCATGTATCCAGTGTTCTTGGAAAGCTTGGACTTCGCGACCGCGCTCAAGCCGTGGTGTTTGCCTACGAGAGCGGGCTTATTACGGTTGGTGAGCGCGATGTGGGTCACTAATCATCGATGTGCCACTGTTCATCAACGTGGCGTTGCCGCCACGGTTTGCTTTTTTCGGACCGAGACCTAGTGTTGGCTACTCTGATTTGAGCGGCAACGGAATCCTAAAATCAATAGCGCTCAACTGCGCAGGTGCCTTGCCCATGGACTGCAGGAACGGCAACCAGCGTGGGTCCCTGTGCAGATTCGCAAACAGCGGTTCGGTAACGACGTCCGCGAGTCCGGGGTCTTCGTTGCTCACTGCCTGCTGCAGAAATTCGAACGCTGAATCGACTTGACCGCGGTAAGCCATCACGTACGCGATGTTGTACGCTGCTTCCTGCTCATGCTGTTCGATCAGTTCTGCCTGCAATTGATTCGCGACATCAAACTCACCGAGTGCGTGGCTTGCCAGCACCTTGCCAAGCAGTTGCAGAACCGCAAGCGGCTCGCGTTGCATGGCTGCCATCGATTCCGCCGCGTCGCCAGCGAGCAGCTGGGCAATACCCAGTTGGTAATAACCGCCGATGCGGTTCGGGCTGAGTTGCAATGCTGTGCGCAAGGTTGCGATCGCTTGGTCATACCGTCCGGCGTGCAAATAGCTGCCACCCAAATTGAAGTAGCCGATGGCATTCACCGGATCGCGCGCCACCACAAACTCATCAAGCGCGATGCATTCGTCCAAGCGTCCGAGGCTCTTGAGTACGGAGGCCGCGTCACCGATCGTGCGCACGTTGGTTGGTCCCAGTTCCAGTGCGCGTTGATAGTGTTGTGCTGCCACGGCGAGATTGCTGTCGCGCAACAGGGCGACCCAGCCGAGGCGGGCATAGGCGGGTGCGTACAACGGGTCGATGGCTAGCGCGCGCTCTGCCGCATTGCGTGCCAGCTCGAAGCCTTCGTTCCATGGCCGCAAGCCTTTGCTCGCCTGATTGAGATAGTTACCCGCAAGTGCATCCCAGGCATTCGCGTACGCGGGGTCCAGTGTCAGTACCTGTTCCAATAGCGTGACTGCCTGTGCGTAGCCATCCGTACTGCCCTGATTCCCCAGAAACCGCGCCTGCAGGTACAGCGCGTAGGCTTGCGGGTTGGTGCTCCGGGGCCGTGGCGTGTCTGCGAGCAAGCTCAGCGTCAGGCGCTCGGAAACCGAAGAAGCGATCTCTTCCTGAATGGCGAAAATATCGCCCAGCTGGCGATCAAATGTTTCCGACCAGACGTGCGTATCAGTGCGTGCATCAATCAATTGCGCGGTGATACGTACCCGGTCGCCCGCTTTACGTACAGAACCTTCAAGAACGTGGCTGACGTTCAGATCCGCAGCGACCTGAGCTATCGTTACGTCCTTGCCTTTGTAAGAAAATGCCGATGTCCGCGATATCACACGCAACTTCGGAATTTTCGCCAGCAGGTTCAGCAGTTCTTCCGAGATACCGTCGGAGAAAAATTCGTTCCGCGCATCGTCGCTCATATTGATGAAGGGCAAAACAACGATGGACTTGTCGCCTATCGATGTCTGCATCGCTTCGTTCCTGGCTTGTTGCCGCGCTTCCGATAACTGATCTGCAATCAAGGCGCGCTGGGCCGTTTCGCGCATTGGCGAAAGCACAAAGCGGTCCAGTGCCATGACTGACAGGGCTATCGTTAGCACGATCATAATGATGCGGTCGAGACGCCGGCTGGCCTTGGGCGAAAGCGCGACGTCCAAGTCCGATTCTTTACGCAAGCCCTCCGGTGTCAGGCGAAAGGCCCAGGCCAGAATCAGTGCAGGTATAAAGCCGATCGCGAGCACAATGACGACGATACGTGCGGGCGTATCGCCGAAGCCGAACAGGGGGAACAGCGTTTCCGCGACCTGCGTAAGCAGCCAGGCGGTGACCAGGTAAGCGGCGCCTGCCCGGAACACATTCCTCTTGCTGAACTCGGAAAACAGAGACATAGACGGGCGCTACCCCAGGGTGAACGCGCCGATTTAATCAGTCGGCAAAGCCTTTGTATAGATGGTCCGGGCCGGAGCTGCTCAGCTTGCGACCCAAATATGATGCCGTGGCCCTTTGCCGGCCCGGTGCGGCCTGACGACATGCTCGCGGACGTTGAAATTTTCCTGCTGCAAGCGTTTGCTGAAGACCCGGTCGGGACTTGATGACCAGACGGCCAGTACGCCATTCGGGCGCAGGGCACTGCGGGTCGAGCGCAGACCGGCGGGGCTGTAGAGCCAATCATTCTCGCGCCGCACGAGTGCTTCGGGTCCGTTGTCCACGTCCATCAGGATGGCATCAAACCCCGCCGGCTCCTGTCGAATCAGGTCGGCGACGTCACCGACGTAGACCCGACTGCGGGGGTCCGCCAACGGGTGTCCGGCTGGCGCACCCATCAGCGTTTCGTTCCAGGTCACCACTTCCGGCACCAGTTCGGCGACGACAACTTCCGCTGCCGCGCCGACGGCCCGCAGGGATGCGGCCAGCGTGAATCCCATACCGAGGCCACCAATCAGCAGCCGCGGATTCTCATTGGCACCCAGTTGTTCGATGGCAAGATCGGCCAGCGCCTTTTCCGAGCCGTGCACGCGGCTGTTCATCAGATCGCCCCGGCCGGGAATCTTGATAGAGAACAGGTCGCCGGACTGATACAGCTGCAACTCCTTGTCAGTGTCAGGAATTAATGCGGTACCTAGCAATACTCGGGGAATCATCGGACAACCTTCTTCGAATCGTTGCCGCAGCCTACGCTATATCTTTGCTACGCGCTGTTGTTGCCGTTGCAGACTTTGCCGCTATTCATGCATTGGCCGACGAGCTTCTCGACCAGAGTTGGGAATCAGGCGGTCTTCCTGAATAGCGGCGAGACCAGCCGTCGCCAGGCCAGTGCAATTCCGGTGTAAGCGAGCAGACACCCTGCCAACGAGGCAAGACCAGCGAGCGTTTGGCCAAGAAAGCCGAACACTTCACCTGTGTGCAAGAAGCGCACGAAGGTTCTTGCCCTGGCTCCTGGCGTTTTGTCGTCGTTGCGTTTGACCTCGACTACCGACGCATCGCCACTGTCCAGGGTTAGCTCGTAAGCAAGATCAGGGCGCCGACCAATGCTGCGATCAATGACAAATGTTGTCGACGCTGCTGGCACGGCGTTCGTCCGCAGCTTTATCGAGTGCCAGTCTGCGGCCTCGTGGGCAAGCGCGTGTTGTTGTGCGGCAATTAGCAGTGCTTGCCGCGGCATGGTATCCGCTCGCCCGGCAGGCGCAGCATCCGCTTCACCCCGCCGGCCCCGAACGGGTGGCTCTTCGCCAAATGCCGCGTAAATTGCCGAACTGGCCCACGAAAAGTAAAAGACCGAACCCGATGTCGCGATCAGAAACAGCGGTACCAGCGCCCACACGCTGAATACGTGGTGCCAGTTATAGTCACGCGCCTTCGCGTTCTTTGCTCTGGGGTTAAAGAACAGGCGGACTTTCAGTGCTGACCAGCGCCAGATTGGCGGCAGCCACAGGTATACGCCGGACAGGATCAGGAATACAAACAGCAGATTGCTGTAGGCCGTCGTCGCTCTCGCAAGATCGAAGTTCTCGTCGGACGCGGCAAACCATCGGTGCACACGCGTAACGACGCGAAAGAATTCGGCTGTAGCACCGCGGCCGTCACGAAGCACATCGCCGCTGTACGGGTCGATGAGCAGAATCCGCTCCCGGTCGGCAGTAAGCGTAACCGGTGAGCCGGGTTTGTTGACGAATTTCAGTTCAAAGCTGCTCGCATCGGGTTCGGCGACCCGACCGATGTTCAGCAACTCATCGGCAGTTAATGCCGGCGCTCCGGCGGCCGGCGAGGTCACGTGCTGTTGATCCGCCCATTCGAGGAATTGCCGTTCGTAGGTCAGCAGCACGCCAGTGACGGACATCATCAGAATGACGAGACCGGCAGTGACGCCGACCGCGAGATGTGACCAGAAGATTATGGGTCGGAGCTTCATGAGCAAGGTTATCCACGCTATTCATTATTAATTGCGAACGATTCTCATTTGTATTAGCGGCCAAGTCAAACCTTTCAGATGAGAGAGTTCAGGCGACCGGAGTGAGCGGCTCAGATGAGCGGGTGTGGTCCGCGGAGTCGCAGTGGCTTGTCCGGCCCGGGAATGGCGGGGCGGCATTCTTGCCCGTATGTGTTATCGGGGCGCCAACGGCAAGCGATCTCAGTTGCGGTGCGTTTCGGCCTGTGCCGTCAATGCTTGCGAAACGGATTGACGAGCAACGCCCAGACCGTCTGCTCGCGAGAATCGCGAAATTCGTGCAGACCGATCTGCATAGTGGTGTGACCATCGCGCGGTTGATCACGATAGCTGCCAAACAGCCGGTCCCACAACGACAGGTGAAAACTGAAATTACTGTTGGTTTCGTCCTTATGCACCGAATGGTGAACGCGATGCATCTCCGGCGTAACCAGAAACCAGCGCAGCCGTCTTTCGAATGTGGCAGGCAGCCGGATATTGGCGTGTGTGAACAGGGCGCCCGCGTTAAGGAGTATCTCAAAAATAAGCACGGCGAGTGCCGGCACGCCGAACAATGCAATCAAGCCAAGCTTGATCGCCATAGACAAGGCAAACTCAATCGGGTGGAAGCGCACTGCCGTGGTGACGTCGAAGCCAACGTCCGCGTGGTGCACCCGATGCAAGCGCCATAACAGCGGAATCTTATGCAACAAACGGTGCTGCCAGTAGATGGCGCAATCAAGCAGGACAACGCCGCCGACAATCGCAAGCCAGTCCGGCATTAGCGCCGCCATTCCGCCGCCGTCAGCCTCCAAACGTATCGCCAGACCGAACGCAACAACGGGAAATGCGATTCGCAACAACAAGGTACCAATCACGACCAACGAAACATTGCTAAGCAAACGGCGCCAGCCCAACGCCATGTCCCGGCGCGGTGCCCATTGTTGTGCTGCCAGCAGCAGCGCGAATACCGAAAGAAACACGGCCAGCCGGACTTGCGGTTCATTGCCCAGCAGCCAGTCGCTCACCGGCCGACGACCTCATTGTTACTCGCGCGTCCACGTCGCCATGCGAAATAACGTCCGACGTACCCAAGCAGCTTCTCCGGTTTGTTGGCGCGCTTCCATTCACCGGCAACGTACTTGTTGGCTTCCATCATCGTTGGATAGATATGAATCGTGCCCAAAATTTTATTGAGCCCAAGTCCGTGTTTCATTGCCAGTACGAACTCCGCGATAAGCTCCCCCGCATGCGCTCCGACAATGGTCGCGCCCAGTATCTTGTCGCTGCCCGGCGCTGTCAGTACTTTTACGAAACCGTGCGCCTCACTCTCCGTGATCGCACGATCAAGATCATCGATGCCGTAACGGGTCACTTCAACGGCTACACCCTGTTCGCGGGCTTGTGTTTCGTTCAGGCCGACCCGGGCCACTTCCGGACTGGTGAATGTTGACCACGGAATGACGCTGTAGTCCGCACGGAAGGACCAGAGCGGACGGATCAGTGAGTTCACGGCCGCAAACCAGGCTTGGTGAGCAGCCACGTGGGTGAACTGGTAGGGCCCGGCAACGTCCCCACAAACAGAAATACTGGGGTAGTTGGTGCGCAGGAATGGGTCGGTCGCAACTGTGCCGTTCTTCGCTATCTCCACACCGATGTCGGCTATCCCGGCGGTATTGGAATTTGCCTTCCTGCCGAGTGCCAGCAGCAACAAGTCAAAATCGAAGCGCACTTCCTTGCCATTCTGTTCACACACGAGGGTGCCACCTGCACCTTCGCCTTCGGCCCGTATCGCTTTCGTCGACAAGGCCACGTTCACTCCGTCATGATCGCGCAACGATTCCAGCACGGCACTGGCCGCGTCGCCATCCTCGCGACCAAGCAGCTGCGGTGCCATCTCAACCAGAGTTACTTCGGTCCCCAGTCGTTGAAACGCCTGCGTCAGTTCGCAGCCGATAGGGCCGCCACCCAGAACTACCATCTTCCGCGGCTGTTTCCGCACATCCCAGAGTGTGTCACTGGTTACAAAGTTAATCTTGTCGAAACCGTCAATTGGCGGCACGACCGGTCGCGAGCCGGTCGCAACCACAATGGAGCGGGCCGTCAGCCGGCGATCGCCGACTTCCACTTCCCACGGCGATACCACTTTTGCCTCACCCGCAATACAGTCCACGCCAAGCTTGGTGTAGCGTTCCACAGAATCGTGTGGCGCGATTTCGGCAATTACATCGTGTACTCGTTGCATAACGGCCGCGAAGTCGAATTCAGCTTCCATCTTGTTGATGCCGAGCTTCTTGCTGTCACGTGCCGCTACCAGCAAGCCGGCGCTCTTTAATAATGCCTTGCTGGGTACGCAGCCAGTATTGAGGCATTCGCCGCCCATCTTGTCGCGTTCGATCAATGCGACCTTGGCATTGATCGCGGCGCCGATATACGACGTCACCAGGCCAGCGGAACCGCCACCAATGACAATCAGGTTGTAGTCGAAACTCTTTGGGCGATTGAATTTTCTCCGCACCCGACTCTCCTTTACCCAGGCCAGAACGCCGCGGCCGATAAACGGCAGCAGAGCCAGCAAGACAAATGCTCCGAGTAACGAGGGCGACAAGATGTCGCCCGGCGAAGATATATGCCCGAGCTGCGTTCCTGCATTCACGAATACCAGCGTGCCGGGCAACATTCCAAGCTGACTGACCCAATAGAACGTCCATGGTTTTAATGCGGTCAGGCCGGCGACCAGGTTAATAACGAAAAAGGGAAACACCGGTACGAGGCGTAACGAGAACAAATAGAAGCCGCCGTCCTTCTCGATGCCTTCATCGATGCGCTTCAGGCGTTCCTTGAACTTCTTGCGTACCGTGTCCTGAAGCAGAAAGCGCGCGACAAAGAAGGCCAGCGTCGCGCCAATGCTGCTGGCGAATGAAACGATGAGCGTACCGGTGCCCAACCCGAAAACCGCGCCGCCCGCAATGGTTAGAATGGCAGCGCCCGGTAAGGATAGTGCGGCAACAAGAACATAGACGAGAAAAAAGCCGCCGATGGAAAGTACCGGCCGTGCTCCGGCGAACTCAGCAAGCGCGTCGCGTTGCTGTTTCAGCTCCGCGAGCGAAAGGTATTGCTGCAGATCGAAAGCAAAGTAAGCACCGACGAAGGCCGCGATGACGACTACAAGAATGATTCTGCCGAGATTTCGTGACACAAGGTGCTCCGTTACGTGGTGTTCGTTTGGCGTGCTTCAATGGACCGGGGCAGCCGCGCAAATATTACTCTCCTCATTCTGAGGCCGGCATATCAGTTGTCTTTCGTGTCTTCTCCAAACAGTTTGAAGGCTAGTGCGGTCCTCTGAACGGCGGTTAAGACGCACAGTGCACTGAATCCCCAGGCCAGCGGCGCAAACCAGCACGGCACGGCGGCCATTATGAGAAAGCACACGATTGTTTCGGTACCTTCCACAATGCCGGTGGAATAAAAAAACGACTTCCTGCCGTGCGCGACGGTTTCGATACCGCGCTTGGCGGCAATCGCAGCGAAGGCGAGAAAGCTCGTTGCGGTCAGGCAAAAGGATGCGAGCAAGGCCGCGGCCGGAACGGCATTGTTTGCGGTGTCGGCAATCGCAAAGGCCAGCGGTACGCTGCCGTAGAAAACGTAATCAACCACGATGTCGAGATAGCCGCCGCTGTCGGTAGTTTGGCTTGCGCGAGCAACCGCTCCGTCAAGGCCGTCAAGGACGCGGTTGCAGACAATGCATACCAAACCGAGCTTGAACAAACCGAGTGCAATCGCAGCAGCTGCCAGCAGGCCGACGAGCATTCCGGCGATAGTGACGCTGTTGGCACTCACGCCACGCCGCGCGAGCACCCGACCCACCGCGTTCAGCGGCTGGTTGATCAATGGCCGCATAGTCGTATCAAGCATGCCGACTATCCTGCAGTCTTATGACGGGGCCGGCCGCTGCAACAACGTCGCTCTCATCATGTGTTACGAGTAATGTGGGCAAGCCGCGTCGTCGTGCCTCGGTAAAGACCAGTTCACGTACCTTCACGCGGTGATCTTCATCGAGGGACCGAAAAGGCTCGTCCAGCAACAAGGCTCGTGGCTCGGCCAGCAGTACACGCAGCAAGGCCACGCGTGCCTGCTGGCCGCCGGACAGCGTTGCTGGATCACGTGTACCCAGCCCGGCAAGCCCGACCGAGGTCAGCGCTTCGCTTACCTGTTGTTGCCGTTCGCGGCGAGTGCCGCGTGTTCTCAAGCCAAACAACACATTACCGGCAACGTCGAGGTGCGGAAATAACAAAGGATCCTGAAACAGCAGGCCCAGTCGGCGAGCTTGCGGCGGCAGCGTTGAAATCTCGTTGTCGTTAAGACGAACGGCGCCGCTGCCTTCGATTTCCGGGGGGAGAATGCCGCAGAGGAACTTCAACAAACTCGATTTGCCCGAGCCACTGGCTCCGACAACCGAGGTAACTGTACCTGGCTCGATGCGCACACTCAGCGGCGGGAACAGTTCCTGCCCGTCGATGCGTAACCGTATCTCATCAAGTGTGAGCGTATTCATCGCGGCACGCCGCGTCGTTGCCGGAACAGCAGGGCGGCACCGAGGTAGGCGCAGGCAAATGCAGTGAGCGGAATCACGGCGAGCAGTATCGCATGCGCTGCTGCCAGCCGCAGGTTTCCGGAACCAGCGGCGGCGGCCGCCTCTGTTGCGGCGGTTGCGACACGACCCGCGCCGGCGAACAGCGTTGGCAAATACAGTGCAACACTGACCGAGAACGCGAGTGCCAGTGCGATCAGTGCGGAGCGCGTGAGTAGTGGTGCCGTGACGATCAGCCAGCTGCGGGTTGCGGACACGCCGAGTGTTGCCGCTACCTGTTCGTAGCGAGGGTCAATCGCAGCGCGGGCCGGCGCGAGTATTCCCCATAAGTACGGCAACGCGAAAACCAGGTGACTCCACAGCACCGCGATGAAGGTGCCATCGATATTGAGTCGCACCAGCAGTGCCTGTACACCGAACAGGAACGTCATTTGTGGCAATAGCAAAGGCAGAAACAACAGCGCGCCCAGCCGGCGGCGTCCCGTGGAAGACTGGCGGCAGCGTTCGGCTGCAGGCAACACCAGCGCGATGCCTGCGATCGCCGTTGCGGCCGCCAGTGCGAGGGTTGTCACACCAACGCCGGTTGTCAGGCCAAACAGGTCCTGCAGCGTGGTGAGAGAGATATTTGCGGGCATCAGCGTCGGAAAACGCCAGGGTCCGGATACGGCACGCAGGCCGATCGCAATGATAGCGAGGCAACCGAGTGTCCAGCCGATGGTCAGAATGGTGCCGAAGCTCTGCCGTACACGGTTTTCGTCAGTCCGGCGCAGGCCATTGCTTGCCGAGCGAATCAGCCCGCGCCTGACCAGGCGTCCCAGCAGATGGGCGGCAAAGATGACAGCAATGCTGACGGCCAGCAATACCAGCGTGCCGGCATAGGCTTGCGCGTGTATCGCCGGCTCCGGGTCGGTAAACCAGCGCCACAACAAGACCGGGAATGTCGGCGGTAAGGCCGGGCCTACCGGGATCGCCATCTCGACGTTGCTGATGCCAAACACGAGCACTGCCGCCAGCGGCAAGCGGATCTGCTGCTGCAACGCGGGCGCGACGGTCGTAAACCAGCTCTTCAGTGGTCCGTAGCCGAGTGTCACTGCCTGTGCTTGCAGGCGTGCCGACGGGACCTGACCAAGTGCGGCGGCAAGTGCCATTACCAGAAAGCAGGTTTCCTTGAGCACGAGGCCAATGATCAATGAAATTCCGGCCGGGTCATTAACGATCAACCAGTCCGGCGGCAGTTCGAAACCAGTCGCCCATGGCGAGAACAAACGCAGCAGTACGCCGGACGGCGCCAGTACCAGGGCGAGGCCAATTCCAATGGCAAGGTGTGGCATGGCGAGCAGCGGCAGCACCAGCGTCGTCAGGCGGTGTCGCCAGTTACCGCTTGCTGCCAGCGCAACGGCAACGTGCGCCAGCAACAGCGCGATGGCCGTTGCAACAGACCCTGTCCAGACGGCTGACGCGATCGACAAGCCAACACCCGGTGTGGCGAATACGCGCGCGAGCGCTGCGGTATCCAGCCCAAACCACAGTGCGGCAGCCAGGCCCGCCGAGGTGGGAATGAGAGATATCGCGAGTAGCAGCGCTACAGCAGGGTGGGTAATGAACGAACGCTTCATCGTTCAGCGCACGTAGCGTTCGAGCCAGGCTTGCTCGATGCGTGTTGCCCATTCGGGGTGCGGTTCGAGCAGGTAACGACCGGCCGCTGGCGGCGTTGCCGGGCCAGTTTCCAGCCGTTCGAAGAATGCCCGCTCAGCCGCGGGCAGTGCATTCAGGTTCAGTATTGTCGGGTCGCCCCAATGGCGCTCATCGGCCTTGCGAGCCTGCGCAGCCGCTGATGCCAGGAAGTTGGCGACGACGCGCGCGCCAGCGGTCGCACCGGAGTTGTAGGGGATCGCGAGGAAATGACTATTGGCCAATGCACCTGCATCAAGGTACAGCGCACCAATGCCTGCGTGCAGCTCGCCCTGGCGTATTGCGCGACTGGCTTCGGCCGGGTTGTATGACAGCATCCAGTCCAGCTCGCCGACCGCGAGCAGGTCGCGCTGTGCCGGGCCGCTTTGCGGGAACAGTCGACCGCTGCGCCACATGCTGGCGTGGGCCCGGTCTAGCCATTGCCAGAGCGGCGCTGTTTGCTCGTCAAAATCATTACCAACCGGGGCGCTAAAACGGTCGGGGTTGTCGCTCAGCGCCAGCAACATCTGCTTCAGAAACGCGCTGCCGATGAATGACGGAGGTTGCGGATAGCTAAAGCGCCCCGGGTGCCTTTCTATCCAGGCCAGCAATGCCGCCGGTGTTCTCGGTAACGCGTTGACGCGTTCTCTGTCGAAGAAAAAGGTGAGCGCGGCCGTGCCCCACGGCAATTCGAAACCGTCCGTTGCCAGCGAGCCATCGGTCAGCGTGGTGGGATTGTTCTGCCAGTTGATAACAGCAGCACTCGGCACTTGTGTGGCCCACGGGCCGTACAGCAGACCCGCACGTTTCAGCGCTGCGAAATTCTCGCCGTTGATCCACAGCAAGTCGACGGAGCCGCCGTCATTCCGACCAGCACTGCGTTCGGCCATGATCCGTGTGACCGATTCGGCGATATCGGTCACACGCACGTGCCGCAGCTCGACGGCATACTTTGCGCGTACCTGCTCTGCGGTCCATTCGATGTAGCGGTTGATCGCGAGATCGCCGCCCCAGGCATTGAAATAGACGGTTTGTCCCGCTGCTTCTGCAACGACGGCATCCCAGTCTTCGGCGTAAGATACCGGCACCCAGAGAACCGCGAGCAACAGCGCAACCAGGCCCGATGCGCGACAGCCGCTATGCATCAGAACAGGTAGCGCACGCCGAACTGGAACTGTCGCGGCGCGCCGGCGTTGCGTTGCACAAACGGTTGCCCGTAAACCTGTATCTGGTTCGACTGCGTCGCGGAGTTCGCGAATCCGGACAGGTTTTCGCGATTCAGCAGATTGAACACGTCAGCGGACAACTCCAGTCGACCGTCACCGAGTTGAGGCGCGTAGCGCAGGCCGAGGTCCACGGTGGCTGACCACGGCAGACGGTCTGCATTGCGGGAAACGCCGGGTGCGCGGTCTGAGTTGCCGAGGTAGGCGTCGGTGAACGACGCGCCGTCGCCATTCAGGTCCGTGGTTCCGTAGATGCCGGTATCGGGTATGAGGTTGATCGGCTGCCCGGACTCGAACTGGCCGGCGACGGAAATGGTAACCGAGTCGAGCGGATACCAGTAGACGACCGAGGAGATCACGTGGCGTCGGTCATTGACCGACGGTCCCCATTCGTCATCGAAGCTGTTGGAGTTGGCAGAGCGGAAATTGATGTCGTCCGTGTTGTTGGTGAGTTCGGACAAAGTATAGGTCATCAGGAAACCCCACAGGTCACCATCGCCCGGTCTCTCCAGGGTCAGGTTCAGTGCTTTGTAGCGTGATGCACCCGCGGTTTCGCTAACGACTATCTGCCGGGCGCCACCGGCGACTGGCGCCACGGGACGTGTTGCATCGGCGGCCGCCTGGCTGCGAATCAGGCCCAGCGATTCTGCCAGGACGCGCCGCTCAGCATCGCTCGGCAAAGCGCGCAGCGTTGCGATGTTGGCATCGGTCAGGTTTGCGAGGTTTGGCGAGAACGGCGTCGCCGCATTCAGGTCACGCAAGCGCAGCTGATTGTGTCCGCGGTAGTAGAGCAGGTCGGCGTAGCCAAGCCAGCGATCATTAAACTGCCATTGCACACCGGCAGAAAGCTGAACCGTGTAGGGGCTGTCTAGGCCGTCGGGACTGAATATGCGCCGCTCGTTGGAGATGGCCGTGTCGCGCAAGTCCGCGGAATCAGCGGGTGTCGGACACTGCAAGTAGCCACCCGGGCAGGCAGGATTGACGCTGAGATTACCGTCAAAGGTGATCGCCAGCGGGTCCGTGTCTGCTGGCAACCGTCCTGCTGCGACCAGTGCGTTCAATTGCTCGCGGAACGCTGCCGAGCTGGTGTTCTGTTGCAGCGCATCCGACAGAATCGTGTAAGGAATACGTTCATAGAACAGGCCCGCGCCACCGCGAAACGACAAGCGCTCGCTGGCCCGGTAGTTCAGCGCGAGGCGCGGCGCAAAATTGTTTTGATCAGCGGAACCCGAGCCGGCTTTGGTTACGCTGTCATAGTCCCAGCGAACGCCGGCGGTCAAAGTCAGGTCCTGTGACAAGCTGATCTGGTCCTCGAAATAGAGTGATACCTGATTCTGCACATCGCCATAACGCGCAGGGCGCAGTTCGACCGCATAGTCAATCACCTCGGCGCTTGCCGGGATGTCGTCAACGTTCAGTGCAGCGCCACGGTTCAGTGACTGCACTTCTGCCAGTTCTGCGCTCGTCAAACGTACCCGGTAATTGCCTTGCGGATTGCCGCCGCCTCCGAGACTGAAGTCCGAGCGCAGCACGTCAACGCCGAACTTGAACGCATGTGCGTCCCTGTACCACGTGAAGTTCTGGCGCAATTGCAGTGAATCTTCGCTTTCATCGAATGCGAAACCGGGGTGCCCGAGAACAGCGGCTGTCAGGCCGTCCGGTGATTCCACGGTGACCTGCGGTGCACTGCTGGCGTATGGCGTGGCGTAACCCCAGTCAAACGCGCTGTACAACAAGCGTGTTTCAGACGTGAAGTTGCCGGTGTCGTAGATGGCCGAAACGGCTGTGAGCAAAGACTCGCGCTGTTGCACCGAGCCTGCCGATGGAAAGGTCACGCCGCCGTCGAGACCGCCACCCTGGCGCTCTATCCCGATATCGCCCAGATTCGCGCGGAACGACAGTTGCCAGTTGTCATTGAGTCGGTGATCGATCTTCAGCGATGCAAGCAGGGAGTCATTCTGACCGCGGACCGTATCGGCGATGCCGAGAGCGGGTGAAACGAGCGCGTTGTCCTTGTCATCAAGGGTGTATTCGACATTCGCGAAGAAAAATGTGCGGTCTTCAGCGATGGGTCCGCCAAGGGCGAAACCGTACTGGTCCCGGCGGAAGCCGTCACGTACGGCATTGCCTGACAGGTCGCGGCCTGCGTACGGCGATGATGCATCAACCGAGGCACCCGGCCGTACCAGATAGAACAATTCGCTGTACCACTCGTTGCTGCCGGAGCGCGAAGTGACGTTGATCACGCCATTGCCGGTACGCCCGTATTCCACCGAATACGATGACGCCAGCACGGTAACGTCCGAGGCAGCACCGGTTGAAATGGGAAACTTCGGGCCGCCCAGAAAATTCTCGTTATTGTCCATCCCGTCGATCAGGTACTGGGTGAACAAGCCATTGGCGCCATTAATGGATACCGACGGTGATTCCGGGAAGAAACCGGTTGCGGGGACCACGTTGGGCAGGCGAATGAGCGCGCGCGACAGATCACGTGCCTCGACCGGCAACGCTTCAAGCTCGCGGCGATTGAGACTTGCGCTGACTTCCGCATCAAGCGAGTTGATCGTGATACTTCCGGCGCGTCCGGTGACCGTGATGTTCTCGATCATACGGACCGTTACCGCCCGCGATTCATTGCTGCGCAAGCGTATGTCAGTGGCCAGCTCTGTATCATCGACCAACACCGAGTAGCCAGGACCGGCTGGCACGGCTGAAAATCGTGCACGTCCGCTCGAATTGCTGATGCTCGAAGTTTCGTAACCCGTCAGCGAATTTTTCAGGATCACGCTGGCCCCGGTTGCCGGACTGCCATCGCCGCTCAGGACAGCGACATCCACATTCGATGCGGCGGCGAGTGACGACAGGAACAGCGAACACAGCGTCAAGACTGTTCTCGCGAAGGGCAGGTCGGGCGTACGGCGGCAATGCATCGCAGGTAATTTCCTCAAAACGGTGTATTAATCATTGTGATGTGCTTCGACATCGATAGACCGGATCAGGCGCGCATATGTTACAGAAGGCAACCAATACCCACCGTTATCCGCGAACACTGTGATGTTTACTGACCTGACCCGGTCCAGTTCGGCACTGCATTTCAAATGGGGAAATACAATGCGAAGAACGATCCTGATCGGCTTGTTGTCATGGTCATCCATGATTACCGCGCAGACGGTGCCAGTGGACGACCTTGAGCCTTGGACGGTGTTGTCTTTCAACAAGATCACGGCAAACAACGTAAGTGTTGTCGACGGCAAGCTGCATATCCGGGTTAGAAGCTCGGCAAGTCCGCTGATATACCATTTTGCCGAGCCCATAAGCCTGACAGGTATCCGCGTCGCCGCAAGCTGGAGCGGCGAGCTGCGCATCCCGGTCGGCGCTGTGCAGGGTGAAAAGGGCGCTGACGATTTTGTGCTTAAGCTCGGTATTGTTGAAGCGGGTGACCGTCGCCTGAACTGGTTTCAGCGCCGTGTCGCGGCCGACTGGATCAAGCAGCTTTTTGAGCTTGCGCCAAAGACCGGCGGTGTGGAGCGCATAAATTTTCTGTCCACGACACAGCAAACGGCGTTGCTTGGCAGCCAGCGCGCGCACCCTTTGAGTGAGTTGCTCTACGAAGAGCGGCTTGTGTTACTTGAAGACCCCGGCCCGTTCCTGCTGTCAAAAACGTTCGCCAAGCCGGTAGTCGCGCTGGGTCTATGGGTTTCTGCCGATGGTGACGACACGGCCTCCGGGTTCGACCTGACAATAGAGAGCATCACTTTGCAGTCTGAGACCGCATCGTCACCGTGAAGCCTGACAGCCGTGCAGCACAGAGAAATTCGAACTTCAAACAACAAAAGAATATGCTGCGCAGAGTACAAAGGCCTACGGTGCAAACATGAAACTCTCAAAAACAGCTTTGTTCATTGCGATCCTCGCGGCAATACTGCTGCTCGTAGCCGGCCCCGGTGCCCGTTTCGGACTGTGGTCATTCGGCACAGGTTTTCTGTTGTTACGCATTGCGCTGTACGCGGGCCTTGCTGTCGCAGTTCTGTCGTTACTCTTTCTGCTGATTCCGAAGACGCGCGCGGGCGGCAGCAAGCCTCTGGCCATCGCCTTGTTGATTGGTCTGGCCGTGGCCTGGGTGCCGTACAGCCAGTACCGTACCGCCAGATCGGTGCCGGCCATACATGACATCACGACTGACACGGTAAATCCGCCGCCGTTCGTTGCGATCATCCCGTTGCGCGCTGATGCCCGCAATCCGCCTGAATACATGGGCGAGGAGATTGCGACGCAACAACGCGAGAGCTATCCGGATATTCAGACGCTTGAGCTGGATGCCTCACCTGCCGAAACCTTTCAGCGAGCGCGGAAAGCGGTCGAAGACATGGGTCTCGAAGTCGTCGCAGCGGTGGCGAACGAGGGCCGTATTGAAGCTACGGCCACTACGTTCTGGTTCGGCTTCAAGGACGATGTTGTGATTCGCATCGAAGCCCGGGGCAATGGCAGTCGTCTGGATATCCGTTCGAAGTCGCGGGTTGGCCGCAGTGACGTCGGTGCCAATGCGGCCCGCATTCGCCGCTTCGTCAGCCTGTTTCAGGACGGCAACTGAGAGGTAACCAGGATTTCGCGCCGGCTCGTTCAGGGCCTAGCGCAACTTGAACCCGTAGTAGTGCTCTAACCAGCGCACTACAGCGGGTGCCAGGTCATCCTCGATATAGTCTTCTCGCTTTTGGACGCCGTTGTTGATGTAACGCCAGTGGTTCTCGACCTGTATGGCATCCACCGAGCCGCCGTTCAATGAGCCGTGCTCGCGAATATTGAAGCCGCCGTTAAAGAAGGTGCCCGCTGGCATCGGGTCCAGTGTAGACGTTGGAATGGTGTGTGTTGAGGTTCGGTTCGCGAGATCACCGAAACTCAGCGTCGGGCCTATATTGATGTTATCCACCGCCATCAGGGTCTGATTCAGCACATTGCGGATCGTGGCTTTCGCTGTAAAGAGCGAGCGATCGTAACTGCCATCAAACAGGTCTTCTATATCCGAACGACCGAAGCCGACGGCCAGCATGTTCTTGTCGTGGGCAGCGCCGTTCGTGTGCATATCGATGAACAAGCCCTTGCCGCAGACATCAGTCACATAATTGCGTGCCTCCTCCGCAAACAGGTGGTAGCCGGTCCATAAAGTTTGTGCATCTGCATCGGGGTTATCGCTCGCCGCCGCGCGATTCAAATTCAGCCGGTTTCGACGCACGTTGTTGATCACTACATGCGGTCGCTCACCGGTAATCTGATAAATTTCATCCGCGAGCAACAGCGAAGCGGTCAGGCTCTGCGCATCGGTCGTCAGGCCGTAGTCGTATATCGGGATTTCCGACGGTTCCTGCGCGCCCCCGTGCGGGACGCTGATTATGATTGGCAAAGTGCCTGGAATCAGCTCGATGGCGGTATTCAGGTCGGGGTCCAGTCCACCAGGCCGGTAGTAGAAGCTGGTGCCTGAAACCAGGTTGTTGTCGACGTAGTAATCAGGAACCGTTCCATCGCAGGTTGGCCATTTGATGTCCGACAAAGCCAGCGTGATTGCGCCAGTCACCGTATCGTCATCGGCATCCACCCAGTTGACGATGACCTGATCGCTGCCGTTCTTCACCATCGAATCAATGACCTTGCCGTCGTCTCCCAGGTTCCACACGCGGCGGCCGATATCCCAACTGCCGGTATTGGACGTATGCGAGGCCTTGTAAACCGTGTAACGGTCACTGATCAGCAGCCAGCCCCATTTGCTGACCATTCCAGTAATGGCTTCCGGGTCTCCGGCATAGGGCATGAGCGGTGGTTTGCTTACCGGGCCGAGAGTAATCCAGTCTGCGTAGCCGGCACCGGCGTCCTTCTCGATGGCAGCAACACCCGAGGTGACTTCGGCGCGATAATCATCACCGTCCACCGTGTAGTAAGACCACGCGGCGATCGCATCGGGAACAGCCGAAAAGCACAAGACGCTCGCAACGGAGAGACGTGCGAGCCCAGTGACGCGTTTGCTCCTTGCGCAAACAGTGTGTTCGGTCGTCGCTGCGGTCTTTTCTGTTTTCGTCATCGCTCTCTCCCGGGTTGTTGGCTCGACGTGCGCTCGCCTCGGCACCGGCGCCAGTTGCGCGACGTCCTTTGGTCGGAAATGCCGTGTGCTGAAACTAGCAAAGCGCATTGCGGCAAAGTAGAACCACATGTGGGTCAAAAATGTATCCAACGGCGTTTTTGCCATCGCTTGCGCCAGCCATGAATTGCGGGTCCGTACTCGATTCACGGCAATTGTTCGTTTCGTGCGGGCCTGTCCGGCTGGCTTGGCAAGGGGCTTTGTACGGTTTCAGCGCTGCAGGCCCTGCCGCTTTGTCATCCGCGAATGCGGCCAGGACTGTGAAGAAATTGTGCAGTCTCTCCGCTTTCCCGTTCGGCTTGTTACTCTTGACGCATGCGCATCACTATCGCCACGCGAATCTTCCTGGCCCTCACCCTGGTCACCTTTGTGATCCTTGGGTCGAGCGCCGTTGCCACCCGTTGGACGTTCGAGCAAGGTTTTCTCGAATACGTCGGTGAACAGGAAGCTGCGACAATCGGCAACGTGGCGGCCGCGCTTGAGGAGCTTTATCGCAACGAGGGCAGCCTGGCATCACTGGCAGGCAACCAGCGACGCTGGAACGATTTATTCCGCATGAACTCCGGTCGGTCAGCAGGCAGAGAACACGCCCGGGAACCGGGGCCTGGTGCCCGACCGGGAGCAGGACCGGGTAGACCAGGGCCGCCGCCACGTGATCCGCTTGAGCTGGGGCGGCGCATTGCGCTTACCGATAGCGATGGAGTGCCCATCGTTGGTGAACCACCGGGCGTGGGTGAAACCACTTCAACCGCTGTTACGATCGATGGCGTAGCAGTCGGGTATATCGTTCTGGCGCCCGGGATGAATCTTATGGACGACCTCGACGAGCGCTTCGCCCGGAAGCAGGGGCGTTCGATTCTGATTATTGCCGGAGCAGGTCTGGTCGCGGCTGCAATAATGGCAGCGTTGCTCGCGCAGCAGCTTACGCGGCCCGTTCGTGCGCTCGCTAAAGGGACCCACGCTGTTGCAGCCGGCAAATATGAAACACGAATCGCCGCACAACGGAACGATGAACTCGGCGATTTGGCGCGCGACTTCAATCAGCTCGCTGAATATCTGGAGCGCGACCGCACGAGCCGGCAGCAATGGGTGGCCGATATTGCGCACGAACTACGTACACCATTGTCCGTGTTACACGGTGAATTAAGCGCAATTGAAGACGGCGTGCGCACCTTTGATGCCGCGAGTCAACAATCACTGAAAGCCGAAGTAAATCGCTTGGTCGGGCTCGTGGGTGAGCTGCACCACTTGTCGGTTTTGGATGAGCAAGGTCTGGACGATCAGCGCGAAATCGTGGACGTGGTCGCTGTGCTCCATGGCATGCTCGACAGGGCGAGATCGCGATTGCTCAATAACGGTATCCAGTTGAAGCAAAACCTGCCCGCGAAGAGCGTTACCGTATCCGCCGATGTGCTGAAGCTTGAGCAATTGTTTTCCAACCTGATCGAGAACACGCTGCGCTACACCGACACGCCGGGTACGCTGACCGTAACGTGCCGTCTGGACCAGCAGTTCGTCAGCATCGAGTTTGCCGATTCAGCACCCGGCGTACCGGATTCCGCATTGCCACGATTGTTTGATCGCCTGTTTCGCGTGGATTCGTCGCGCAGTCGGGCGACCGGTGGCTCCGGACTGGGCCTGTCAATCTGCAAGGCCATTGTCGAAGCGCACGGCGGAACGATTACTGCGCTGCATTCCACACAGGGCGGGCTGACCGTGCGTATGCAATTGCCCGTCGTTAACAGGATCGTCTCATGAGCGTCGCCACTACTGTCCTGGTCGTCGAGGACGAGCCAAAGATCGCCGCCCTGTTGCGTGACTATTTGCAGCAAGCGAACTACCAGGTTCATTGCCTCGATCGCGGCGATACCGTTGCCGACTGGGTGCGTAATCACAGTCCGGACATCATTCTTCTTGACCTGATGCTACCCGGCAAAGACGGTCTGGCGGTTTGCCGTGAACTGCGTGAGTTTACGCAAGTACCGGTCATCATGATTACCGCCCGCATCGACGAGATCGACCGCTTGTTGGGTCTGGAGCTGGGTGCTGATGATTACGTCTGCAAACCGTTCAGTCCACGCGAGGTTATTGCCCGGGTAAAAGCGTTGTTGCGTCGGGCACAGGCTTTGCCGACGCAAACAGTAGCTACGGAGCGATTGCATATTGATGTGGAAAAATTCTGTGCAACGGTAAATGGCCAGGTTGTAGACCTGACACCCGTTGAGTTTCGCCTGCTGGCCTTGCTGGCCAGTCAGCCAGGCCGGGTTTTCTCCCGCGATCAGCTCATGAACAACATCTACGATGACGGGCGTATTGTCAGCGATCGCACAATCGACTCGCACATCAAGAATCTTCGTCAGAAGGTGCATCGTGCGGCCGGTTCCGAGGACATCATTCGTTCGATCTACGGGGTCGGCTACAAACTCGAATAGAGCAGCAATCTCCGCCGGATCTGCACAATTCCTCCGCACTCTCTGCGCTGTTGCCATCCACACTGCAGGCTCATCAATACGGAAACCCCGGGAGCCTGAAATGAAACAACGTACTGCCCTGATTCTAGCCTCGTTGCTGATGACGAGTTTCGCGCACGCCGAGAATGGTGATTCAGAGCGCGATCGGCGCGGCCCGCCAAAAGTAGCCGTGGAAGCTTGTGCAACTGCCGTGCAGGGCGACCCCTGCAGTTTTGCAGACAGGGAAGGCGAAATTCTGGAAGGCAGCTGTGATGCACCGGACGACAGGCCATTGGCTTGCCGCCCGGCAGGTGGTCCACCGGGATTGAGTCCGCGTAGCCAATAGCACGCCTGGGTGCGGCAAAGACCCGGACCACCAGCGCAGATCACAAGGACCATTGCTTATGAATCAAACTTACACCTGCAGGAATAAGATGCCGGCGTACGCTGAGCCGTTCGCACTGATAGCTTTGAGCGCATTCTGTGCCATTGCGTTGAGTGCTTGCGGGTCCGGCAGTTCGGTGAGTAGCGAGGCGGAGGCTGACAGCGATGGCACCGTTAGCGGAGAGGTGACGGCAACGCTGCACAATGCCTACCAGTGGTTCGGCGCCAATGTCACTGTCGCACTTGATGGCGACACGGTCGTTATTGAAGCGACCGGCCGTCCGGACCACACTTCGCCGTACTGGAACCCGAACAATGCCAGCGGCCTGTACGTGGCGCCGGATCCGAACGTCACGACCGTGTCACACATGTCGCCGGGTTATATCGAGGACTACAACAATCTGTTCACTTTGAGGGCGCCCGCCAGCCCCACGCGTGCAGCGAGCTCTTCGGCGACAAGTCTTGGGCCTGTTGGCATTGCGGTTAGCGGAGCGCCCATCTTCAATGATCAGGAAGGTCCGAACGTTAATCTCGAGATCGGTGTCATTCAGGGCTTCGACAGCAACGGCGCTCATACCGGGCCACAGACCTACCACTATCACCTCGAACCCAAGGCAATCAGTAACGACGACGAGGCCTTGGTCGGTGTGATTGCCGACGGCTTCTTCCTGTACGGCAGGCAATGTTATTCAACACCGGGTACTTATCCGACAGATCTTGATGCTTCCGGTGGTCACACCAGTGTCACGCAGCATTCCCAAGGTGAGGCGGAGTATCACTATCACATCATGAACGAGTTCTACCTCGGCGCTTACTACTTGCTGTTCCCGGAAGACTATCAGGGCACGCCCAGCTCGATCAGCAATTAACGGGAAACTGATGACGATGAAAAGAGCCGGTATCACAGCAGGTTTTGCTTTGGCGATGGCGTGTTTGCTGTTGCTGCTGACGCCTGAGCGGTACAGCGTCTTCGCGATCTCACCGGCTGCTGAGGTCGTCGATATTTCGCAACTGACGATTAACAACCGCACCGGTAAACGGGAGTACGGCAACCGGCCTTTCAGCGGAGAGGCGCGCAGCTATTTCGCAAACGGTGGGCTGGCGCGCGCGGAACAATACGCTGACGGTCGCCGCCACGGCTACTTGAGGATGTGGCACGAGAACGGCCAGCCGGCCTTCGAGTCGAGCTACCGCGAGGGTCGACGTGAAGGCCCAACAACCAGCTGGTGGAGTAACGGCAACATTCGTACGCGAACCGAGTACCTGGACGACAAACCGAACGGTGTCGCTTGGTCGTGGTACCGGGGCGGCCAAAAATTCAAACGATACAACTATGACGCTGGCGAACCCGTCGGTCTGCAACAGGGATGGCGAACCAATGGCAAACTATTCAGTAATTTCGAGTACAGAAATGGAAGAACGTACGGGCTGCGCAACGCCAATCTCTGCATTGAGCTGGACGACGAAGCCTTTGTCCTCAATTAGCCGCCACCGTTGGTATATCCGTTTCACGAAGGTGTTATTCGCTTGCGTGGTCGGTGCCCTGAGTGTGATGCTAGCCAACGCGGCGACTGCCGAAGAGCTGCCTTACTACAATACCGCCGATTTCACTCCACACTGGATTGAAAAGGACAGCCCTGACCTGCAGGACTTTCATCGTATACCTGAGTTCAGCTTCACCAATCAGGATGGCCAGGCGATCAGCGATCGTGACGTGGAGAACAAGATCTACGTCGCCAATTTTTTCTTTACGACGTGCCCCGGCATTTGTCCCACGGTCAGGTCACGACTCGTCAAGGTGCAGGAAGCATTTGCAGATACGACAGCGTTTACATACTGTCGCACTCCATCCGACCTACCACCGATACCCGGGAAATTCTGCAGGCCTACGCACGCGATTACGGCGTTATCAGTGGCAAATGGCATCTGCTTACCGGTGATAAAAAGGCGATTTACGAGCTTGCGAAAGACGCGTACTTTGCCAATGAAGACCTGGGTAACCCCGACAAGTTAAGCGACTTTCTGCACACCGAAAACTTGCTGCTGATCGATCAGAACCGGCATATCCGGGGTGTCTACAACGGCTTGAGCACGACGTCCGTGAACCACCTGCTGAGTGATATCGAGATTCTGCAGGGAGCAACGGCGGGTGCCGATTGAGCTTTCTTTACCCGACCGTCGTCACTCGCGTTTAAAGGTCAGGTAGGTTTTGCGCGTGGTTTCCAGTATCTCCCACGTGCCTTTGCTGTTCTCATCAAAATACACTGTGTCGCCAGCGTTGATGTCGATCGTCTCGCCCACCGCCGGGTGGAACAGCGCGCGGCCACTGAGAAACGTGGCGATTTCTGCATCCATCACCTGACGGGTCCAGGTTCCCGGCGTGGATTCCCAGATTCCTGCCTCCGAGCCATCCGCATGCTCGTTGATGACGCGCCCGCGCAGCTGCGAGACCGTCCCGGACAGTGGCAGCCCCACCGGGCCCCAGTCCTCGAGCTCCTCGGACGGAATACCGGCGACGTTCTTCTCCTGCTTAACAGCCACGTGCGACTCCTGATCTGCTGCCAAATTTGGCTGAACGATCGTGCAATAAACGCGACTGAATGGCAACTTCGAAATCTGTTTAATACCGATTAATCAATCAAGTCGATGGCATTGCCTCTGCCTGGCCAGCAAGCCGAAAAATTTACACGCTTCTGTAATTTTGACCCGGACCTCATGGCGGCGTGGCGCAAGCTCCAATGAATTGGGGGGGCTTACGCGTGCCGGACACTGGCACGAATACTGCAATTTTCTTCAGGAGGATATTTGGACAGGTTCGCTTTCCGCCTGCCGGGGATATATTGCGATGTACAAGCAAGCACGCTGGCTCATGCCGGAAACACGCAACGTCGCATTGCTCGCGGCTTTTTCAGCATCGCTGCTGGCATGTTCAGTTGCACGCATTCCGGTATCAACGACCGCAACACCGACTATCGTCAATGAGGAGGGTGTCATGAGTACGGATCAGGCGGAAAAAGTTGTTCAGACGATTGTCAAAGATTCGCCTGATCCGACAGCGGCGGCGGAAAGCATTTCAATGCTGACCTCACTTAGCGAAACGCCACTGTATAAAGGGAACAAAGCCACTTTGCTGGTCGATGGCCCAAGAACTTACGCGGCGATGCTGGAGGCGATCGCGGCAGCCCGTGAATCGATCAACATCGAAACCTATATCTTCGCCGACGACGAAGTCGGGCAACGTTTTGCCGATGCACTCATAGAGCGCAGCCGCGCAGGCGTCACTGTGCGGCTTATCTACGACAGCATTGGAAGCTGGATCAGCGACGAGGAGTTCTTCGATCTGCTCACCAACGCGGGCATACAGGTTCAGGAGTTCAACGGGATCAATCCGTTGTCCGGTGGCAATCCGCTCAAGGCTAACAATCGCACCCACCGCAAGCTGTTGATCGTCGACGATGCTGTCGCTTTTACCGGCGGCATCAATGTGTCCAATACCTACTCGAGTGCGTCCAATGACCGTTTACG
The DNA here is from genome assembly GCF_001677435.1 of Woeseia oceani. GTDB lineage: Bacteria > Pseudomonadota > Gammaproteobacteria > Steroidobacterales > Woeseiaceae > Woeseia > Woeseia oceani. The sequence continues at coordinate 3,843,208 of NZ_CP016268.1, read as the reverse complement.
CAAACGCAAAGACCCGCTGTTGTCAGGGTGGCGCGATACCCATCTGGCTGTCCGTGGTCCAGCCGTTGCTGCATTTCAGGCGGCGTTCGCGGACAACTGGGAAGGTGAAGAGCTGACGCCGGCGGCGGGGCAGTTCGCCGAATGCAAAACCGACGGATCCTGCGACGACGTAGTGGCGGTGTTGCACTCTGAAGGCGGTGACGGCCAGGAGTCGCCCATCTACAGGGCCTACCTCGAGGCCATGCAACGGACCGAAAGCCGGATATGGATAACGCAGGCCTACTTCGCACCCGATGAGACTTTCACGACCTTGTTGGGCGATGCGGCCGCACGTGGCGTGGATGTGCGGCTGATCGTCCCGGGCATATCCGACTCAGCCGCCATTCTGCACGCATCCCGCTCCCGTTACGGCAAGCTGCTGGAGCGCGGCATTCGTATCTACGAAACGACAGGTACTTTTCTGCATGCCAAAACGGCCGTTATCGATGGAGTCTGGTCGACGGTGGGTTCCAGTAATCTCGACTACCGAAGTTTTCTGCACAACGACGAAGTGAACGCCATTGTCCTGGGTCCCCATTTTGGCAAGCAGATGGAAGCACAGTTTGAGCTCGACCTGAGTGATACCCGTGAAGTGACGCTGGAGCAATGGAAGCAGCGGCCGGCACTTGACCGGCTGAAAGAGGTTTTCAGTTGGGTGGTGGAGTATTGGTTGTAGCAGCGCTCGCGCCGTCCCCGTCCGTCGCATCAGACGCCTGGCGAGGCAAGCGGATGATAAAGGAGCTGCCCTGGTCCGGACCTTCGCTGACGACATCAATCGTGCCGCCGTGCGCCGCAACCAGTGAATAGACGATAGACAACCCGACACCGAGGCCGGGTTGATGGGATTCGGCACGCCAGAAAGGCTCAAAGACGTTCTCAATCTCGTCGGCCGTCAATCCCTTGCCTGTATCACTGACGCGCAAAGTCATGGCCTGCGAATCAACCATAAGGTGTACGGAAATTCGCCCGGCGGCCGGGGTGTATTTGTGCGCGTTGCTCAACAGATTGCGCACTATCTGCTGATAGCGGCCCCCATCGATATTCGCGCTGTAATCGCCGTCAACAATGGTGAGCTCCAGCGTCTGATTGTCCTCAATCGTCGGCCGCAATTCTTCGACCGCTTTCTCGGTCAGGTCTTTGACGTCAACCTGAGCTTTCTCGACACGGATGCCGGCACCCGAATAGCGTGTCACGTCAACGAGGTCGTCAATCAGGCGTGATTGCGATTCAATGCTTTCCGCGATCACCTGCATGCCTTTCTGCCGGGTCTGTTCACGGTCGTCAACTTCCAGCAGCCGAAGCCATGTCAGTGCGGAATTGAGGGGGGTCCGAAGTTCATGGCTTACGAGGCGTACAAACGTATTGCGTATTGAGTTCGCTTTGCGGGTTTCTTGCAAAGCATTGTGAAGCTGTTCTTGTTGCTTCCGTCGTTGAGTTACATCATCGATCACGCCAACGTAGTGTGTGACCGTGCCATCACGCCCGTGAATCGGCGAAATACTCAGCCGGTTCCAGAACAACTCGCCGTCCTTGCGGCGATTCGGCAGTTCAACCGTGGTGGCCGTGCCGGTGCTCAGGCAATGCCGCAATTCCGCTCTGACCTCTTTGCTTCCCGCAAGGTCGGGGTTCAGAAACCGGCAGTTCAGACCGGACAGGTCTTCTTCCTCGTAACCGGTTATGCGCGTGAACGCCGGATTGATGTAGACAATCGGTTCGTTCAAAGCCTGATGATCGGTGATGACAATGCCGTTGGCAGTTGCCGCCAGTGCACGGTCCTTAATCAGCATCGCGGCTTCTGATTTGCGCAAGATAACGATGGAAACGATGGCAATCAGAGTTGCTGCCATGACCGAGCCCAGCGAAGTCAGCGCAATCGCGAACTCACCTTCGTAGAATCGGCCGTACCCGGCCGCGACAGCCGCTCCGACCAGTAACGGCGCTGCAACAACCATGGGTACCAGCGCGCGAACGTTCGCCCCCAGCAGAGACTGCTCCATCAATATTGCCGGGAGTCCGTACGTTGGTCGTAGCCAGATGCCACCAATGGCGAGTACGACGAACAAAATGGCCGTGGACAGCGCCATGGCGGTCACACCATCGATGCCCATGTAGAGCGAAGGAGCACCGTACGCGTAGCCAAGAATGGCACCGATTGCCATCAGGATGAGCATGGACAGGAGCGTGCGGCGAGCGACTCGGGCTGCCAGACCGTCCCAGTGATCGATCATGATGGCGACGGCAAAGACCAGAAAGCCGATAGCGGTCGTCGGCGCCATTCGGCCAGGCGAAGAGGTCAGCAAGGCGTCGTTGTCCGCTCGCACCAGCAGTTGATCAATACTTATACGCAGTGGCAGCAAGTACTCGAGGAGGGTAAACAACGCGACAACAGCCATGAGCGACGTGATTCCCCAGCGTGCTATCGATTGCAGGAAAGAGGCCCGCCGGCTGGCGACCAGGACAGCCAGAGAGCCCAATATAAAGCCGACTGCTGTATTCGCTTTCATCGATACCCGATTGCCTTCGGGGAATATCGATGACGGAAAGTCATACAGCAAACCTGCCAATACTACGCAGGCAGACGCAAGGCAAATCGCGGCGGTAATCGCCGGGATTTCCCTGGCAAACCAGTGGTTCTTTGGCTGGCTAAATTCAGTCATTTGTGGAGTCTAGCCGATCAACTTTGCGACGTCTGTCCTTGTCGAATCGGAATCAGGTCACTATCATCGATACCCGTGATGTCAAGTGTCGCCGAAAAAATCGAACGCATTCTGATTGTCGAAGATGACCCTGGCGCCCGTGAGGCAACAGGTTTGTACCTGGAATTCTGTGGCTACGACGTAGTGACGGCACCGAACGCGAAGGTGGCGTACGCAGAGGTTCAGCGACAAGCCCCCAACCTGCTGATTTGCGACTGGCAGCTGGGTGCCGGCGAAACCGGAGTTGCGGTTGCGCGGCGAATTCAGGAGCAGTTCGGGATACCCGTCATATTCATGACCGCCTACCCGCTGGACGAACTCTACGCGGAGACCGATGGCATAGACGTTTTCCGTTATCTCAGAAAGCCTTTGTCGCTCGGGGATCTGGCGAAAGCTATCGAAGCCATTCACTAAGCTAGCAAAAAAGGGCCGACAGCGATGCTGCCGGCCCGATCGTTCTCGAGCTGTTGAAATCTAGTGCTTCACGCCCGACCGCCATTCATCAATCTCGCGCTTGGCTTCATCTACTGAACGACCATAGTGCTTCTGGATCGCGCCAACCAGTTGATCTGATTTGCCGTCGATCTGCTCGATCTCGTCATCAGTCAATCGGCCCCACTGCTCTTTGACCTTGCCCTTGAGTTCGTTCCAGTTTCCTTTGATGGTGTCTTCGTTCATGTCGGCAATCCTCCTTTAAATTCTTGACCGGAAAAATTCACCGGTCGCCTGGCTGCTTCCCGCAGCTTAAAGTTCGAAAGCTTGATGAACACGCCTGTTCCGTTGTTCCGGTTTGCGGCGTGTCTTGCTTAGCTAAGAAGCAACATGTGTGCCAACCGCCGAATACCGCTTGAACAGCGTCTTGCCCGGACTGCCTCGTGTTTGTAGTGCGGCATTCGTCGTAAATTTTTCCCGGCTCGGCAATATTTTCAAACGTGGATTCCACTATTCCCGTGCGCTGTAAAGAGATTTGCAGCCACAGTCGGTATTTCAGTGCGGATACTTTGTTGGTACGCATCCTGCATATTCATTGTTGGCAACATTATTTTGTACGCCGGGAAAACCTGGCAATGAACTAACAGGAGTACACGACAATGCTTTCATGGTCACTGGCGTTTCTGGTGCTGGCGATACTCGCAGCAGTACTGGGCTTCGGCGGGATTGCAGGCGCCGCAGCAGGAATAGCGAAGATTCTGTTCTTCATTTTTCTGGTTCTACTGATCGTCAGCGCAATTTTTGGCGCTCTACGCGGGCGACCGCCTATCTAGTCAAGCGGAAGCAGGGCGGGTCACGTAGACCCGTCCTTGCTTCTATTACACGCCCGCAGCAGCTCGCGAGTTGTTCAAAAAAAACAGGAGATCAAGGTCATGGGAATAGAAGTAGGCTTTTTCGGATTGCTGATTCTGATACTGGATGTATGGGCAATCATCAAAACGCTGGGCAGCAGTGCGACATCCGGTTCTAAGGTGATGTGGACCGTACTCATACTGCTGTTGCCGGTACTGGGTTTCGTGGTTTGGGCGATAGCTGGCCCGAAAGGCGACGGTCACACGCAAATTGTATGAGGAGACAGCGATGAGCGAGCAATCACAGCTGCCGTACGGCGGCCGACTGGAGGGCGACCCGAATGACGTCCTCGCTGATCAGGCATTGAGTCCGGATCAGCGATGCGCCGTGCTTGAGGACTGGATCCAGGATCTTCTCGAGCTGCAAACGGCAACCGAGGAAGCTATGTTGAGCAGCGAGCACGATGCCGGCGAGGTAGCCAATCAGTATCAGAGAGTCAATGCTGCGCTGAATATTGCCAGGAGCAACGCCAACCCGGAGCAGGCCGCAGCCAGAGACCCGAGCTAAGCCGGCGGTCGCAGGTGGGCCGGGTTTTCCCTTGCCAAATAAGCGCTCATAAAAAAGCGCTCCACGAATCCAGCAGATTCGTGGAGCGCTGACGACATGGTCGCCAATTGCGCTTAGCAGTTTGTGTCTGCGGCGCCGGCACCTTCCTTGATGTCTTCACATGCGTCTTCCGTGGCATTCGCTACATCTGTTGCTGCGTCATCAATTGCTTCGCCTGCATTCTCCATCGGGCCGTCATTGTCGCAACCAGCAGCCAGAATACCGGCCAAGAGCAGTGCAGCCATTGTCAGTGATGTTTTCATTGCTTAATCCTCCAGTTTACCCATGGAATTCGAATCGTTCCGTCGCGAACCAATACCGGCTGCGCTTACTGTTAGTAATAAGCAATGATCGTGCCAGCCGTGGTTAGCACGTGATTCTTTCGGTTGGGAGTACCTGTTTCGCTGGCTTCTGTGTAAGAACTACTACGAAAACGAGAAAACGCGTAAATTTTGCCGCGCGCACGTCTTGCGTATATTGACTCCCGCCGGATCAGCGGTAAGCATGTTCATCATCAATGACCTGATCGCCAATATTTGAGCAAGAAACTATGGCTTACATACAAATTGTTGATGACGAAGCCGGATTCACCAGTGGCATGGCCGAATTCTTGCGCCTGCATGACCATAAAGTCGCTACAGCAAACACGATCACGGCCGCGCGCGAACTGCTGAATGAGCGAACACCAGACGTATTGTTGCTTGATCTGATGCTGCCGGACGGGAGCGGGCTTGAGCTGTTTGATGCATTCGAGACAAAGCGGCCTGCGAAAATCATCGTCATTACGGGTCATACCGGGGTCAAGTCACTGATCGGCGGGATGGCGGGTGACGGTGTCAGCTACATGAAGAAGCCGATCGAGCCGCGGGAGATGCTCGGCATGATCAATGCGGTCGCCGTGGATTCGGGACCGGAATCTGCCGAAGATGTCGTTAAGACCGGTCTGATGATTGGTGATAGCGATGTCATGCAGGCGGTCGTCACGAAGTTACGTCAGGTTGCGCCAACGTCCAGTACGGTGTTCATTCAAGGGGAGAGCGGCACAGGTAAAGAACTTGCCGCCGAGGCTGTCCATCGATTGAGTGACCGCTGCGGTCCCTTCGTGCCTGTGAACTGTGGTGGCCTGTCGAAAGAATTGATTTCCAGTCAGCTGTTCGGTCATGAGAAGGGCAGTTTTACCGGTGCGGCGAAACGCCACGCAGGTTTCTTCGAGCGGGCACATGGTGGCACCTTATTTCTCGACGAAATCACCGAGATGCCGATGGAGCTGCAAACGCACCTGCTCCGCGTGCTGGAAACCGGGCGCTTCCTGCGGGTTGGCGGGGAAACCGAGATACCAACGGATGCGAGGTTGATTGCTGCCACCAATCGCGACCCTGCGGAAGCAGTACGCGAAGGTTTACTGCGTGAAGACCTGTATTTCCGGTTGCAGGTTTTCCCCCTTGTTCTGCCGCCACTAAGGCAGCGGCAAGGGGATGTCGAACTGCTGGCGCAGCACTTTTTGAATTCGCTGAACCGTGACAACAATACCGAGAAAGTGTTCTCCGAGGGCGCGTTGCAACAATTTTCCAGTCATCAGTGGCCAGGTAATGTTCGTGAGCTGAAGCACACCGTACATCGTGCTTACATCATGGCGGAAGGCGATGTCGTTGAGGCGCTCGAAACCTTTGACGACCTGCACGTGGAGGTCGAAGGCCTAAGCGTCGGCCGTTCGATTGCCGACGTTGAGAAGGATCTGATTCTTGCGACGTTAAAACAATACGGCGGCAACAAGAAGGCCGCCGCAGAAAGCCTCGGGGTGAGTTTGAAGACGCTGTATAACCGCCTTAACGAATACGGTGAGGACGCGACAAGCTAGCCACCCGGGCTGCAACGGAAAAAATTGCGTTCCGTCGCAATTTTTACAAAACCATCATGACGCACGCAGCCCTGCCCGCAGGCCGCGATACCAGTCAACGACTGCATTTAGGCAACAGAGACTCCGTTGCCGGCGCCGATTTGCGCTGGCATGGTTTCTGCATCTTCCCTACTAACAGCAAGACACACCACATTTGCAGTAGAGAGGAGATTGCACATGAACGCCAAAGCAAACAAAGCAACCAGTCACTCCACAACACAACACGCCGCAGAAACAGCGCACAACTTTATCGACGCAGCCGCTGCAAAAGCAGAAAAGGCTGAAAAGGAAGTCCGCGCGCGTGCGCACGCTGTCGGAGACAAGGCTGAAGCGACTCAGGAGTTGGCAAGCAAAAAGGCCGGGAACGTGCTGTCGCAAACGCAGGAGTTCGTCAGAGAGCAGCCACTTGCCGCGGCAGGTATGGCATTCGCTGCCGGTGTAATCGCGTCTGCGTTGTTGCGCCGATAGATCTGCATGCACAGCGCTGCTAACAACGAGGCCGCCGACCTTGCTAATCCATCGGAACCGGCCGGGGATGCCGAATCGGTCGCGACTCATGTCGCCGGATGGTTCGGCGCGCACCGCGCGCGTATCAGGCTAATTTCCGAGCTCGCTCTGGCAGAAGCGAGGCTGGCTGCCACGAGCGTGGCATTGATGGCTTTTCTCGGGACGATCGCCGCGGTCCTGCTGCTGACCGCCTGGGGCCTGATAGTGGCCGGCGGGGTATTCGCCCTGCTGGCGGCGGGCGCTCCGCTCTGGGCTATGCTCGGCCTGCTCGCCGTTGGCCACTTGCTCATTGCTGGCCTGCTTGTTCGCAAAGTACTCGCCCTGAGCAAACACCTGGAGTTCGTAGCAACCCGAGAACAACTGCAGGCAAAAGGAATGTCGTCGTGACGTTAAGCCAACAGAAAGCTGCAGTCCGTCGGTTGCGGGCACTATCGATCGAGAAGTCGAATGAGCTTGAAGGTCATCGTCGTGCTCTCGACAACTGGAAACGGGAGCATCTCGGTAGCCCTGGTTCTCTGGCACTGTTCTTCGCTGCCGGTGTTCTCTGGGGCAGCGGCAAGAATCATCCGGGCCACGCTTCTGGCAGATCCAAGGTTCGACGCAAAGTGGCGAGTACGGCGAATGCCGCATTCCTGGTATCGCGGCTGTTTACCAGCCCGGTTACTGGTGTTACGCCGTAGTTGCTCGTGATGAACACGCTGACACCGCTGGCGACAGAGAAACGGAGGCGACCTTCGTCGTATGCGATGCTGACGGTGGCACCTCTGGCCGTTCTCGCAACGCTTTATCAGGCCGCGGAGCTTTTGGTCCCGATCGCTTTCGCGATCTTGCTGAATTTTCTGTTGTCACCGGTTGTGCGCGCCTTTCAGAGACTTCACGTACCCGCCGCATTCACAGCCGCGACACTGGTTACAGGCCTTCTGGCGCTTGTTGTATTGATCTTCGGAGCACTCGCCGAACCGGCTGAACAGTGGTTGCAAGAAGCGCCGCGCTCTATACGCGACCTGAAGACCTACAGCTTCTCGGCAAACCAAAAACTGGCCGACATCCAGGAAATTGCCGCAGAGGTTACCGAGCTGGGCCAGTCCGACGCGCCAGCTAAAGCGCAGTCAGTGGTCGTTCGCGGTCCCGGCATGTTCGAGAACATAGTCGGCAGTCTGCCATCAGTTCTGACCTTCGTTGGTATCGTCGTCTTCCTGACTTTCTTCCTGCTTGCCTCCGGAGACACCTTGTTACGCCGCATCACGCTGTGTGGCCGGAGCTGGCAAGAGTGCCGGCGTATCGTCACCATCGCACGGCAGGTGCGTTCCGAACTGTCCCGCTACCTGCTAACCGTGACAGCGATCAATTTGTCACTTGGCCTGGCCTTGAGTGGCGCGATGTATTTGCTGGACGTGCCAAACCCCTTCCTGTGGGGATTGATGACCGCCCTGTTCAATTTCGCTCCCTACCTCGGGGCCGTGGCCTCCGCGAGTGTACTGACGATTGTTGGGCTAACCACTTTCGACACACTGGCAGAGGCGGCGATGGTTCCCTCTGCACTACTGGTGCTGACCATCCTTGAAGGGCAACTGGTGACACCGGCGATACTGGGGCGCCGAATGGCGTTGAGTCCCGTGTTCATTTTCCTGTCGGTAATTATCTGGGGCTGGTTGTGGGGTGTTGCTGGTGCATTGATGGCGGTACCGATCGTGACCATCATCAAAGTGATCTGTGACAACGTACCAAGCCTCAACCCTATTGGCCGGTTTGTTCGCAATGAGGCGGACGGAGACAGGCTGCCCGCGTTGCGCTAGCAAGGCGTCGATACGCGCAGATATTTCAGGTCTCGGTCACTTCCTGTTTCGCCGCGCGTTTTGCGAACTTGTGCTGCCATTCCGAGCGGCGGGCAGCCGGTGCGACTTGCACAGCGGTTACTTTGTACTCAGGGCAGCTGGTAGCCCAGTCGCTGTACTCGGTCGTGACGACGTTGGCGCCGGTTTCCGGGTTGTGGAAGGTGGTGTAAACGACGCCGGGTTGAACACGCTCGGTAATCGTTGCGCGCAAGGTGATCTCGCCTTTCCGGCTGCGCAGACTGACCTGATCCCCGTCCTGTATGCCGCGGGTCTCCGCATCGTGCGGATGTATCTCCAGCAGATCTTCGTGATACCAAACAATATTCTCGGTGCGGCGTGTCTGTGCGCCAACATTGTATTGCGACAGGATGCGGCCCGTAGTCAGCAGTAGCGGGAACTTGCGGTTGCTGCGTTCTTCGGTTGGCACATAGTCTGTTTCGATAAACAGGCCCTTGCCGCGCACGAACTGATCAATGTGCATGATCGGCGTACCCAGCGGTGCTTTCTCGTTGCACGGCCATTGCACGCTGCCGTAGCGATCAAGGAAGTCGAACGACACGCCCTGGAACGTTGGGGTCAGTGCCGCGATCTCGTCCATGATTTCGGCTTCCGAGGCATAGTGCATGTCGTAACCAAGGGCCTGTGACAGTTCCTGGGTGATGAGCCATTCGGCTTTGCCTTGCTGCGGTTTCATTACCGGGCGTACGCGATTGATGCGACGTTCGGCGTTGATGAAGGTGCCATCCTTCTCCAGAAACGAGGTGCCCGGCAGAAACACGTGCGCGAACTTTGCGGTTTCATTCAGGAACAGGTCCTGAACCACAACGCAATCCATTGCCAGCAGCGCGGCTTCGACGTGTTGTGTATTGGGGTCGGATTGCGCAATGTCCTCACCCTGGATGTACATGCCCTTGTACTCGCCGGCAATCGCCGCATCAAACATGTTGGGTATGCGGTAGCCCGGTACCGGGTCGAGCTCGACGCCCCAGCGTTTCTCAAATGAGCCCCGTACTGCGTCATCCGAGACCGGCCGGTAGCCGGCCAGCTCGTGAGGAAACGAGCCCATATCGCAGGAGCCCTGCACGTTGTTCTGGCCACGCAGAGGGTTTACGCCACAACCGGAAAAACCAATGTTGCCGGTCGCCATGGCGAGGTTGGCCATGCCCATGACCATCGTCGAGCCCTGGCTGTGCTCGGTAACACCGAGGCCGTAATAGATCGCGCCGCGACCGGCCGTTGCGTACAGCCGCGCCGCGCTGCGAATATCGTCCGCCGCTACGCCGGATATTTTCGCGACCGCTTCCGGCGAATTTTCTTCTTTCAGCACACAGGCTTTCCAGGCAGCGAAGGAATCCGGATCGCAACGCTGCGCAACGTAGTCCTGGTCCACCAGACCTTCACTGACAATCACGTGCGCCAGCGCGTTGATGACCGGAACGTTCGTGCCTGGCAGCAATGGCAGATGGTAGTCCGCCTGCACGTGCGGCGAGCGCACGAGGTCTATGCGGCGTGGATCGATGATGATGAGTTTCGCGCCTTCTCGCAGCCGGCGTTTCATCTGCGATGCAAATACCGGGTGAGCAACCGTCGGGTTGGCGCCGATAATGACGATGACATCGGCGTCCATCACGCTGTCAAACGGTTGCGTACCGGCGGAGGTGCCCAGCGTCTGGTTCAGGCCATAGCCCGTGGGCGAATGGCAAACCCGCGCACAGGTGTCGACGTTGTTGTTGCCAAAGGCGGCCCGCACAAGTTTCTGCACGACGAACACCTCCTCGTTCGTGCAACGCGACGAAGTAATTCCGCCCACGGACTTGCGGCCGTATTTCTCCTGTATGCCACGCAACCGTGTAGCCGCGTAGCCAATTGCTTCGTCCCAGCTCACCTTGCGCCACGGTTCGTCGATGGATTCGCGAATCATGGGTTCCAGCACGCGTTCGCGGTGCGAGGCATAGCCCCAGGCAAAACGGCCTTTGACGCAGCTGTGTCCGTGATTCGCCTGGCCATCCTTGTACGGCGTCATGCGCACGACGCGATCGCCCTGCATGTCGGCCTTGAACGAGCAGCCGACGCCGCAGTACGCGCAGGTCGTCAGCACGCTGTGCTCGGGCTGGCCGTGCTCAATGATGGATTTCTCCATCAAGGTCGCCGTCGGGCAGGCCTGCACGCAAGCGCCGCAGGAAACGCATTCGGAGTCCAGGAAACTCTCGCCGCTGCTTGCCGCGACTTTCGCCTCGAAACCGCGCCCTTCGATGGTCAGGGCGAACGTGCCCTGCACCTCGTCGCAAGCGCGCACACAGCGCGAGCAAACGATGCACTTCGACGGGTCGAACGAAAAATACGGGTTGCTGTCGTCAACTTTGGCATCGAGATGATTGGCGCCATCCATACCGTAGCGCACGTCCCGCAGTCCGACGGCGCCGGCCATGTCCTGCAATTCGCAATCGCCGTTGGCGGAGCAGGTCAGGCAATCCAGCGGGTGGTCTGAAATGTACAGTTCCATGACATTGCGTCGCAGCTTCGCGATACCGTCACTTTGTGTGCGTATCTGCATGCCCTCGGCGACGGGCGTCGTGCAGGAGGCGGGACAGCCTTTGCGGCCCTCGATCTCGACAACACACAGACGGCAGGAGCCGAACGCTTTGAGGCTGTCTGTGGCGCAAAGTTTGGGGATATCCACACCGGCACCACGGGCTGCCCGCATGACGGAGGTTCCGACAGGCACGGTCAATGCTTTGCCGTCGATTTCGACCGTGACAGTTTCTGTAGCAGTACTTGCGGGTGTGCCGAGGTCTGCTTCGCGAATAACAGTCATGCGTTTCCTCCCGTGCCGTTGCTCTGCGGAGAACTGGCAGCGGTGAAGTCTTCCGAAAAATGTTTGAGCGCGCTGCGTACCGGGAATGGCGTCATGCCGCCCATCGCGCACAGCGAGCCGTCGACCATCGTGTCGCAGAGGTCGGTCAGCAATGTGAGATTGGCTTCGCGGTTCTTGTTAGCAACGATACGGTCGATAACTTCGACTCCGCGCACGGAGCCGATACGACACGGCGTGCACTTGCCGCAGGATTCGATAGCGCAGAACTCCATCGCGAAACGCGCTTGTGCTGCCATATCGACGGTGTCATCAAAAACAACGATGCCGCCATGACCGATCAGCGCATCAATCGCCGAAAATGCTTCGTAATCGAGTGCGACGTCGAGCTGCGATTCGGGCAGGTACGCTCCGAGCGGACCGCCGACCTGGACCGCACGTATCGGTCGGCCACTGGCGGTGCCGCCGCCGAAGTCATCAATCAGTTCGCGCAGCGTCAGGCCGAATGGTACTTCAACGACACCACCGCGGCGGATATTGCCGGCCAACTGAAATGCGAGAGTGCCCCTCGAGCGATTCACGCCAAGCGCGGCGTACTGTTCGGGGCCGCGAGCCAGTATGTTGGGCACGGTCGCGAGCGTGATCACGTTATTCACGACGGTCGGTTTGCCGAACAGTCCTTCAAGGGCCGGTAACGGCGGTTTGAAACGCACGATGCCGGCTTTGCCTTCGAGGCTGTCGAGCATGGCGGTTTCTTCGCCGCACACGTAAGAACCGCCGCCGATATGCAGCTCGATGTCGAAATCAAAGCCGCGGCCGCCGATATTCAGACCGAGCCAGCCGTGCTCGCGGGCAATGGACAGTGCGCTGGAAAATATTTCCCGCGCCAGCGGGTATTCGGAGCGCAGGTAGACGTAACCGCGACTGGCACCGACCGCGAAGCCGGCGATCAACATGCCCTCGATTAACGCGAACGGGTCACCTTCCATCAGCATGCGGTCAGAGAAAGTGCCGCTGTCGCCCTCGTCGGCATTGCAGGCGATGTATTTCTGGTCGGCTTCTGCGGCAGCGACTGTGTTCCATTTGATGCCGGTCGGGAAACCGGCACCACCGCGACCGCGCAGTCCGGCGGCAGTGACTGCCGCAACAATGGCAGCAGGTCCGATCGCGAAAGCTTGCGCGAGGCCGGTGAATCCGTTGTGCGCACGGTAGTCATCGAGCGACAGCGGGTCTGTGACACCGACACGTTGCAGCGTCCAGCGCTCCTGTCGCCGTATATAAGGGATATTCGCGACCGGGCCATGGCGCAGTGGATGAGCTCCGCCGGTGAGCATGCCCGCAGCGAATAAGGAGTCAATGTCCGCGAGCGTTACCGGGCCGTAGGCAATACGTTCACCGGCACAATCGACCTCGATCAGCGGTTCCAGCCAGCAGGCGCCGTGCGAACCGTTGCGGATAATCTCCACGTTTTGCTCATGCGATTTCGCGGTAGCCGCAATAGCGGCGGCGATATCGTCAGCGCCCAGTGAGACGGCGGATGTCTCGCGCGGCACATAAATGCGGGTGGCGGCGCTCATCGATTCAGCCCCGACCTTCGGCAAGCAAGCGGTCGAGCCTGTCGTTATCGACCCGCCCGTAAATGCGGTCATTGATCATGACCGCCGGTGAACAGGCGCAGTTGCCAAGACAGTACACAGGTTCAAGAGTCACCGTGCCGTCGTTGCTGGTTTGATGGAAGTCGATGTTCAAACTCTTCTTCGCATGCTCGGTCAGCGCGCGGCTGCCCATAGCCTGACAGGATTCCGCCTGACAAATACGAATCACGGTGTCACCGGGTGGGTGTTCGCGGAAGTCGTGATAAAAACTGACCACGCCGTGCACGTCGGCACGCGACAGGTTCAATGCGCTCGCGATTTGCGGGATGGCCTCGCGAGGTACGCAGCGATAGTGCTCAAGAAAGCCGTGCAGGATCTGCACCAGCATTTCCGGCCGGGCAGCAAAACGGCCAATGATTTCAGCGCCTGTTTCCGCGTCGTAATTCATCGTCATGTGTGCGGTGTCCTCTTAGACAATGCGGTCCGCGCCCGCGTAGATGTTGAATCGTTCGTCCCGCAGGAAGCCGACCAGTGTCATGCCGAACTCGGTGGCCAGCTGTACTGCGAGGCTGGACGGTGCACTAACGGCAGCCAGCAGCGGGATGCCGGCAACCAGCGCCTTCTGTACCAGTTCGAAACTCGCCCGGCCCGATACCATCAGTCCCAGTTCGCTGGCGGGCAGGCGTTGCTCATTCAGCAACGAGCCGACGACTTTATCCACCGCATTGTGCCGCCCGACATCCTCCCGCGCGACGACGATTTCACCTTGTGATGTGAATGCCGCCGCCGCATGCAGTCCGCCGGTGGCGTCGAACACGGCTTGCAGGTCACGCAATCGCTGTGGCATGGCCGTCAAGATTGCCCGCGCAAACTGCGGATCTTTACCCGCAAGCGGCAGCGCACCGGTTGCCCGTAGTGCGTCCATGGAGGTCTTACCGCAGACACCGCAGCTTGAGGTTGTGTAGAAGTGGCGTTGCAGGCGGTCGATGTCGACGCTGACGCCGTCAGCCAGCTCCACGCGAATGACATTGCGATAGCCGTCTGCGCTTTCAGGGCCGACGTGTGCGACCTGCGCGATATCAGCAGCCTGCGAGATTATGGATTCGGCAATGAGAAAGCCCAGCGCGAGATCCGCATCGTGGCCCGGTGTGCGCATGGTGATTGAAATGCTCTTGGCCGCACAGCCGTCGGGGCCGGGCCACGCCAGCTGAATTTCGAGCGGTTCCTCAACGGCAACCCGGTCTTCGCGAGTCTCGCGCCTGCCGCCGCTTACGCTGCTGATGTCGATCGCCAGACTGCTGCCACTCATGGTATTGGACCGTCATGCTCGCTAGCACGGCAGTATACCGTAGCCGCCCGGACCCGGTGTTACACTGAGGCGCGGCGACCGCCGCGAGCCCGGTCGGCAGCACAGCGTGCGCACCGGGGTGTCGACAACTCCGTAGCCATCCAGAACCGGGATACCCGCAATGCTTCGATACACAACGTTCATCATCGTCATCACACTCGCTGTCATTACCTCGACACTGGCGGTAATGACCTCGGCGATGTGGCTCATTGTTCTCGCTGCGGGTTTTGGAGCCTTGACGGCCTGGGGGATCTGGGATGTCGTGCAGACCCGGCACAGCCTGGCCAGGAACTATCCGATTATCTGGGCGTTACGCTACTTGTTCGAGTCCATACGTCCACAGATTCGCCAGTACCTGATCGAGAGCGACACGGACGGTACGCCGTTCGATCGCGAGCAGCGCTCACTGGTGTACCAGCGCGCGAAGAATGATGTGGATGTTGTGCCGTTTGGCACCGAGCGTGATGTCAAGTCGGTAGGTTATGAGTGGCTGAACCATTCCATGTTTCCGGCAGCCAGGCCGGCTGAGGCGATGCGCATTGATATAGGTGGCCCGGACTGCAAGCAGCCTTACTCATCATCTGTATTGAACATCTCCGCCATGAGTTTCGGTTCGCTGAGCGCAGCGGCGATACGAGCGCTTAATTCCGGCGCGAAGATCGGTGGATTTGCCCACGACACCGGGGAGGGTGGCATAAGCCCTTATCACCTGGAGCACGAAGGCGACATTATCTGGGAGTTTGGTACCGGCTATTTCGGCTGCCGCAACGATGATGGCACTTTCAGCCCGGAACGTTTTCGGGAGCGCGCCGTGAATCCGCAAATTCGCATGATCGAAATCAAATTGTCACAGGGCGCAAAACCTGGCCACGGCGGCATCCTGCCCGGGCAGAAGGTCAGCCCGGAAATCGCCGCGACTCGCGGCGTGCCTGTCGGCGTTGACTGTGTTTCACCGTCGCAGCACTCGGCCTTCCGAACACCGGTCGAGATGATGCAATTCATTGGCTCATTGAGAGAGCTCAGCAATGGCAAGCCGGTGGGCTTCAAATTGTGTATCGGGCATCGCTGGGAATTCCTCGCCTTGTGCAAAGCGATGCTTCATACCGGCATCTACCCCGACTTCATTGTCATCGATGGCAAGGAAGGTGGTACTGGTGCGGCTCCGGTCGAATTCACCGATCATGTAGGCACGCCGCGCCGGGAAGGCCTGTTAATCGCGGTCAATGCGCTGATCGGCTGCGGCATTCGCGACAGAATCAGGATTGGCGTCAGCGGCAAGATCGTGTCCGGCTTTGACATGGCTGTGGCCATGGCAATGGGTGCCGACTGGTGCAACAGCGCACGCGGTTTCATGTTTGCGCTCGGCTGCCTGCAATCGCAAAAGTGCCACACGAACGAATGTCCCGTCGGGGTCGCTACTCAGGATGCGGCCCGGCAACGCGGCCTCGTTGTTGAGCACAAAGCGGAGCGGGTGGCGAACTTTCACCGGCACACGGTGAATGCGCTGACCGACCTGGTCTGTGCCGCGGGTTTACAGCATGCAACCGAGCTGACACCGGCGCACATACAGCGGCGGCTGAGTTCCAATCAAACGGCGAACCTGGCCGATACCTATGAGTGGCTGGAGCCCGGCCAGCTCATCAATGGCACGGCGACCGGTGGCTGGAAAGTCGACTGGGAACGTGCGTCGATTGACGCTGACACGCGCAACGTTCACTGACACCGCAGCTGTTCACTGCGTTTTTGCAATGACAATTCGTATCAGTCCTGACCGAGCCAGGTCAGCGCTTCAGTTTTCTTTTTCATGGGAAAGTGCCGGGCTTCTTCCACGAGGAAGTGCTTGGCGAGAAACGGCAGCGCTGACATCAGCTTGTCGTCGGAGACAATTGCCAGTCGTTTGACCTTGCGGCGATGGTCTCTCACGAAGCGGAAATGAGCGGCGAGTGCGCTCAGGTCTTCCCAGCCGGGAAAATGTTTCGCGACGATCATCACGCCTCTTAGTTTGCCCATCAATTCAACGTAAGGATCGATCTCATTGGCAACGCGCTGGAAATCGACAGCGTCCAGCTCACCGCGCGGCTGCAAGATTAAAACGCCTCGTTTCTTGTCAAACTCGAACTCAAGTTTGCCCTTGGCGTCGATCTCGGATACCCATGCTTTGGCGTCTTGCAAACCGGCATTGGCGAAGATTCTGACTTCGCCGGGCAGAGCGAAGCCGAACGCCTTGACCGAATTCCGTATCCAGTCGACGTTGGTCACAACAGCGACTCGCTCGAACCGTGCCAGATGCTTCAGGCCGACCTTGGCATCTTCCCAGGCGGCCGCACCGCTGAATCCATCGAAATCGCTGCCCAGACAGTACAGCAGCCGAACCTTGTTGTGCCGCTGCAGCGTGGCTTCGAGCTCGGGCACGAGGACGGTTTGATAATCCCTGGCCGTAACTGTCCCGCTGGCCTGAAATCCGACCACGTTATCCGGCAGTTCCACTATGCGAGTAAGCATTTGTCGACCTCGCCTGCAACTCAGCGATATTCACCTTGAATTCTAGCCTACTGCCATTTGGCTGGTCTCACGAAATCAGACCAACGAGCGCCGACAAATGCTTCTGTTGAGCCGGTGTCCCCGCAGTTATGGGCCGGCAACAGCGGCCGGCCATTGCACTCGTGCGGGCTGTGGTGGCTCCCTGCTTTTCGATGTGACTGCGGAGAACCGATTGCTGCACTATAGGTTTCTTCTGAAACATAGTTGTGTTGCGCTGTTGTCAGTGTGACTTTTGCGGCCATTGCGCGGGGGGCTTATCGCAGTTGACCCTTGATTTCGCCTCAGCTGCCGCCATTTGTTCCGGTCAGCAAACTTAAACTTGGACGACGCAGTAATGAGCAATAACGGAAGCTACACGCCTCCCAAAGTCTGGCAATGGGATCAGGCGAGCGGCGGCAGGTTCGCCAGCATCAATCGGCCGATAGCTGGTGCCACGCATGACAAAGAGCTTCCGGTCGGCAAGCACCCGTTGCAGCTGTACTCGCAGGCGACGCCAAATGGCGTGAAAGTGACCGTGATGCTCGAAGAACTGCTTGCGCTCGGGAAAAAAGAAGCGGAGTACGACGCTTGGTACATCGATATTGGCGAAGGCGACCAGTTCAGCAGTGGCTTCGTTGCCGTGAATCCCAATTCGAAAATTCCGGCAATGATGGATCACAGCACGTCGCCACCGACTCGGGTGTTCGAGTCCGGCGCCATCCTTTTGTATCTCGCCGAAAAATTCGATGCGTTTTTGCCCAAGGATCGGGTTGAGCGTACCGAGTGCCTGTCATGGTTGTTCTGGCAGATGGGCAGTGCACCGTTTCTCGGCGGCGGCTTCGGGCATTTCTACGCTTACGCGCCGGAAAAGTACGAATACCCGATCAACCGCTACGCAATGGAGGTCAAGCGCCAGCTTGACGTGCTGGATCGCAATCTTGCCGAACGCCGCTACCTGAGTGGCGATGAGTACACGATAGCGGACATTGCCAACCACGCCTGGTACGGCAGCCTGGTCAACGGCAGCCAGTATGACGCACAGGAATTCCTGGACGTAAAGACCTACGCCAATGTCTTGCGCTGGGCGCAAGAGATACAACAGCGCCCGGCGGTCCGCCGCGGCCAGCGTGTGAACAAGACCACTGGTCCGAAAGACAAGCAGTTGCGTGAGCGGCATGCCGCGAGTGACCTGGATTAGAGAGTGGCGAGGCCCGGGCAGCAATGTTTGCCCGGGCTGGTACAAAGCGGGCCGGGATGCATCGCCAGCACAATTTACCGCTGCGTCACGATTGGATTCGAATGCGTCGTTTGCTGATTGCCGCACAGCTCTATTCACAGCCTCCTGAACGCTGACCAGGACCCCAGCAGTTACTTCCAGCACTCCGGGCATAAAGTCGCCCTGCCGTTCCCCGGTACTGGAAATCCCCCCGCGGTAACGTCGGTATTTGCCTGGCGGGCACTGCCTCATAGCTTCCCCGTTTGGGGTTAAATATGCACGTTTACGGCCATTTAACTTATTGATATTTATTCGGTTTCGCTCTAAATTACTGTATATAAAAACAGTTATTTAAAGCGGAGTCCGCCATGCCTGCAGCCAGCCAATGCGCGCACATCCAGCGCAGCGATAAGTACACCCGGAGCGACACCCTGGCCGCCCGGATCACCGAGCTGTACGCCTACATCACCGCCGCCAACCACCGCTTCCTCGAACTCGTGGCAGAGTTTGACGAGCAGGGCTATTGGCAACTCGGCGGCGTACATTCCTGCGCGCACTGGCTGAACTGGCAATGCGGCATCGGCATGAACGCGGCTCGCGAGAAGGTGCGGGTGGCGCGAGCGTTGAAGGGTCTGCCAAAAATCAGCAAGGCGTTCGCGCGCGGTGAGATTTCCTATTCGAAAGTGCGGGCCATCACTCGCGCCGCGACGGCGGAGACGGAAGACTACCTGCTGATGTTTGCCCGCCACGGCACGGCACATCACGTTGAGAAATTGGTACGCGGATACGGACGAGTGAATCGTCTAAGAGAGGTGGCGAAGAACCAGACACCGCAAGATCTGCGTGAAATGACGACCCGCTGGGACGACGACGGCTGCCTCGTGATTACGGCGAGACTGCCGGCCGAGCAGGGTGCGCTGTTACTGAAGGCAATGGATCTGGCACTCGACCGGCAGTTCGAGGCCGCAAGGGAAATCAAAGACGCTGCCAGTGAAACGAACTACGTTACCGCGGAAACGCCGGTTAGAGAAAAAGAGAGTATCGCCACCCGCCGCGCCGACGCACTGGCCGAAATAGCGGAGGCGTATCTCGAGAACGAATCGCCGCAAGGCTCAACCGCCGACCGTTACCAGGTGGTCGTGCACGTTACCGCGGACGACGTGCCCTCGGGGCAAACGTCATCCGCCAAGCACCTCGACTTGCCGCGACTGGACGACGGCCCCCGCGTTACCGCGGAAACATCCCGCCGCATCGGTTGCGATTGCTCCATCGTGCCCATCTTCAAAGACAGTCAGGGCGAACCGCTCACCGTCGGCCGCAAGACCCGCGCCATTCCACCTTCGATACAGCGAGCCTTGCGGGTAAGAGACGGCGGCTGCCGCTTCCCCGGTTGCACCCACAGCCGCCACACCGATGGCCATCACATCAAACACTGGGCCGACGGTGGCGAAACCAGCCTCAAAAACCTGGTGACGCTGTGCCGCCATCATCACCGGCTGGTGCACGAGGGCGGCTTCGGTTGCGAGGTTAACCGCTACGGCGCGGTGGTGTTCAAATCCCCCCGCGGTAACGTCATCCCGGCCGCGTTCGAGATGAAAGCACCGGCCGCCGTACAGGAACCGAAGGCGTGGTTAGCGCAGGAGCTGGACTGCGGGCACGTGGATGCGAAGACGTGCGTAACGAAGTGGGCAGGGGAGCGTTGTGACTGGGGGTTGGCGGTGGCGCATTTGTTTGTGAATCATCCGCCCATCACCTACGCGAAGAGTGCTCCGGTGTGCGATTGATATTGAAACCCTGTGTGCTGGTCAGCTCCCTACGGTTAGCAAAGTACCGCTGAACGTTTGCGCCCACGCCGCGTTAACCATCCCGCTCCGCATTCTTGTTTGCGCGGGCTTCCGCGGCACGTTGTGCTAACAGCAAATCGAAAACCACCCGCTGAAAGCCAGCCTGCAAGGCTTTGTTATTAAGGTACTGCAGCATCTGGCTCTGGTGCGCTTCACCGCTGTCAATCACGGCGTCATCCAGCGCGCCGGGGAAATCTCCCAGCAGCGCCTGTTCCGCCGAGTTGTTGGCAATCTGATGCATTACCGCTGAGTTCTCGCTGACCTTGTCGCGAATCGCATAGGCATAGTTGATCAGGTCATTAACCGTCAGTCCGTCCGTTACGAACAGCCCGTTCAGGCGTGTGATGATCTGTGACAGGAACACCCCTTCCTTGCTTCTTGCTCTGGCTGTACCGACCTCGGTCGCTCCGTAGAGACCGTTGCCATCGATGTCTTTTACCAGCGACGAGCGCTCGCCGGGGATATCGATGTCGATGAAGAGAGGCGGAATCTTCAACTCGAAGCAGTGGCTCACGTGCGAGTGCAGGCGTGGATCGATGAACAGGCGGAATCCGGTGATTTGGCTGAGCCTGCTTCCTGCAAGATGATTAGGCAATTGCATCTGGGCTTTTATGAAGAGGCTCCCGACGAGCTTTTGCGCGTGAAAGGCAAAACGGTTGAATTCCTGATGCAGCCTGGCGAGTGGCGGACGAGCCCTGAACACGATGTCGTGGTCGGGCGGCATGTGCCGCCTTCCAGTAATGTCGTTGCAGCTTTCATGCAGCGCTTCGAGCAACGCTACAGTTTCGCCCATCTCGGCAAAGGCGCGCGCATTCTCGCCATACCGGCCGCACATCATCGGTTCAACTACGTGCATCCGTTTCCGGATGGCAATGGTCGCGTCAGTCGATTGATGAGTCATGCCATGGCGCACAAGGCGGGTATTGCCGCCCACGGGCTCTGGTCGGTATCTCGTGGGTTGGCTCGCGGCCTGGAGAGTCGCGGCGAATACAAACAGATGATGGACCTCGCCGACACGCCGTGTAAGGGTGATCTCGATGGCCGCGGCAATCTGTCACAAGGCGCGCTCGAAGAATTCACCTTGTGGTTCCTGCGGATCTGTATCGATCAGGTTCAGTTCATGACTGATATGTTTGATCTCACTTCACTGAGTGACCGTTATCAACGCTTTGTAATACGGCACGAATCCCTCAAACCCGAGTCGGCGAAGCTCCTGCTCGAGGCTTTGATGCGCGGAGAGTTCGAGCGTGGCGAGGCCCCGCGTATTACCGGCCTGCCGGAACGCACGGCGCGGCGTGTTCTAAACGACGTTGTTGAGCAGGGACTGCTCGCTTCCCGCACGCCGAAAGGTCCGGTGTCACTGCGGTTTCCGGCTGACGTGCTCGACGAGATATTTCCGAAGCTGTACCCGTTGAGCTAGCGTTCTACGATCCCCATGAGGGAATCCTCACCCATTTGTCGCATTCATTCCTGCAGGCATAGGTATAGGCGTTTTCGTCAACCCTGTCCAAACCGGCGCATCGGCGCCCACAACTACCTGAGTTGACCCAAGCGCCTCGTTGCCTGCCGCCATTGGCGCCGCACAGTGCGGCGCCGTTAACGCCACGCAGTTGGCAGGAGGTCGAAAATGGCTGAGTCATCCAAAAAAAACTCCGAAGCGGCAAGCGGACCGGCTGAAGTTCAGGCATCCCGCGGCCGGTATGGCTATGGAAGTCACCGGGTTTCTCGCCGTGTGCTGGGTCGTCGGTACGGGAAAATCGCAGCGCGAGAAAATACTGAAAGATCATGGTCTGGAACTGGCGAAGTTGCCCGACAGTAAGCGGCCCGCAATGCAGGTCAACCAGACCGACATGCTGTCATGGGTTGCGGCCCGAGGCGGTAAAGACGTTGGTAAAGACGTCGCTGAGAAGTTGCAAGGTCACGCGGCGGTAGAGTGGGTATCGCGCTGCTTTAGCAAAGAGCAGGCGAAGGCGGACGAGACAGCCTACTTTACGGTTAACCCGCAGCGCTTGTACGTCCGCGAAGCGGCGCTAACCGGTTCCGTCAGTGCGAGTACTCTGAGTTCGGCTTTGACGAAAGACGAAACCCGTTCATCGCACTTGCGCGGATTGGTTGCCATGCGTGTTGGCGAGGGCGACGTCATAGAGGTCGCACAGGCAGTTAATCGACAACTCGCTCGCAACGGCGCGGAAGATCAGGTTCGGTTTGAGACCATCCCATTCATTTCACCTACCTGTCACGCGAATCGCTGTGCGCCGCCAACCTCGGAGTATGTGCCGAACGATTCGATGTTTGGTATTCAGTGGGGCGTTCGACGAGCGGAGATTCCGCGCGCCTGGCAGATCGTGCGCGGCGGCGATGATGTCACCATCGCGGTAATTGACGAAGGCGTGCAGCTTGATCATCCCGATCTGCTGCTGCACCCGCAGTCATGGAACGCGACTACGGATACGGCTGACGGCAGTCCGACTGGCAATCACGGTACGGCCTGTGCGGGCATAGCCGCCGGGCGCATGGACAACGGCGAAGGTGTTGCTGGTGTTGCTGGCGGTTGTCGAACGATGGCCATCGCTACCGGAACCTGGGCCGACGTTGACATTGCCGAAGGCCTGTATTTCGCGGCCGATCATGGCGCAAAAGTGGTCAGCATGAGCTTTGGTGTCTACGAGTCCTGGGGGATGTGGGATTTCGATCTGATTCGCGATGCGTTGCAGAACGCACACGAGAAGGGTCTGGTACTGATCGCAGCATCAGGAAACGAGAACGGCAATGTTGCCCGATTCCCGGGTAGCGACAGTCGTACTTTGTGCGTGGGCGGGTCGAATCGCAGTGATGAACGCAAGCGGGTTGGTGACGCCTCCAGCGAGAACTGGTGGGGCGCGAGCTTTGGTCCTGATGTCGACGTGTGTGCGCCGTGTCTTGAGATGCCAACGACTGATCGGCTGGGTGGTCTCGGTTACGATGCCGGCGACTATTACGATCGCTTCAACGGCACATCCTCAGCAACGCCTCTGGTTGCAGGTATCGCGGCGTTGATCGTGCGCTTGCGGCCGGGCATCAGCAACGTCGAGGTGCGTTCAATCATTGAGCGTACTTGCGACAAAATATCACCGGCGTTGTACGCCTACGCCAACACCAACGGCAAACCCAGCGGTACCTGGAACGAGGAGGTTGGCTACGGTCGTGTCAACGCCGAACGCGCGCTGCTCGAAGCCTGTAGCTCCGAGATGGCGGCAGGGTGTGGCTGCGAAGGTTGTGATGGCTGCGGCGAATGCTGTGTGGGTTCGACGGACAAGAATTGTGTCGGTCCCAAGCCCGTGCCTTGGCAGGCCTACGATCGCTGCCAGTTTTTTTACGAGGCCAGGGAGTTCGCGATCCCCATCAATAATGACCGTGGCGGCATAAATGTTCGGGTCACGTACCAGCATTGCCTCAAGCTGATCGGTCGCCAGCAAGGGCCGTTGTTGTACACGACAAGTTTGCTGCCCGGCGAGGAAGTGCGCCTGTACGAGTTTGACCGTTATCGTCGCGTGCGTTCGGCAACGCAACGTGTCTCAGTGCACAGCTCATTCCGGCAAACACTGAGTTCGCTGTCGCAGACTCGCCGTTCACTGTCAGCCTCAGCCTACACCAGCGTGTTGAATCAGGTGCGAACGGCGGCTGATGCGACGGTCTCGGTCGGTGGCGGACTTGCGGGCTTTCTCGGCGCGCCTAAAGGCTCGGGCAGTACCGAGTTTGAATCGGAAACAACAATCGCGAGCGGCGCATCCGTGCATATTGCAGCTGAGCAGTTCACGCAACTTGCGATTACTGCATCCCAGGCGGTCGAGGCGGAACGCTCGCTGGTTATCAGCAGTTTCGAAGAAGAAGAGCATCGTGCAACCACGTCCCGTACTCTGCGAAATCACAACCATTGCCATGCAGTGACCTACTTCGTGCGCCGCGTCAACGAGTTGTACGAAGTTTCGACGCGCGTTGAATCTGTTGAGTGGCAGCTGGCAAAGGGCGGAGCGTGGATGTCGTTCGATGACCTCGGCGAGCTGACGGATCAGGCGCGCAAGATCCTTGAGGAAGTAGCGAAGTTGCTGCCACGCAAGGGAGACGTAACTCAGGATGCCCGCATGATCACGTTGCCTACCGACGGGACGTTGTACGAGGCGGAGCTGGCACATTGTTCGTCTTGCGAGCCAGCGGTCGAGGCCATGCAGAAAGTGAAACTGGAGAAAGAGCGTCTGCAAGCACGGCGAGCCTGTCTCGAAGCGGACTTACTGGAGCTTGAGCTTGAGCGGCGACGTTCTCTGCTGGGCAGCGGCCGCGAAGAAGCGCTAAGGCTGACGGATTGGAGTCTCAGCGGCGCCCCTGTGCCAACGATGATGGGGCATGAAACGGGTGGCGACTGATAGATCAGCGCTTTGACGTAGTCGTAGTTGGGCCGCCTCTTTCAAGAGAGGCGGCCTTTTTTTTGCGGGAGCAAGAGCGGCGTCAGATCATCAAGGGTTCCCGGGTAACGCCACCTCTGTCTGCATGAATAGCTCAAGGTTGGCCAGACAGCCGCCCCAGCCTTTTATGTGAGCGTTGCGAACATCGTCATTCGGGAATTGTGTGTGGGTCAATGTGAGTTCTGTACGATTGACTGACAGTTCGCGAAAGTCGAGCTCCACAAAGCTGTCCTGCACGATGTGCGAGTTCCATGTGAAGGCAATGTGGTTGTATCGCTGTATGGCACGATAAACGCCATGGTGTCGGCGATCTCCGCCAGGCGTGTGCATTATGACTTCGTATTCTCCGCCGACAGTGAAACTATTATTGACCGTGCTCGGCGCAACAGGCTGTTGTGCCGCGCAAAACCAGCGAGTCATGACAGACGGTTTCGACCACGCGTCGAAGAGTTGCCGCTTGGCACACGGCAGTACGCGTTTTATCACCAAGGGGTCGGTCATGGCTTGTTGGTCTCCTTAAGATAGGCTTCGAGCTCGTCAATTCGGCCTGCCCAGAATTTCGCGTGCATGGCGACGTAACTTGCAACTTCCTGCCAGACATCAAAGTTAAGGTGACAGTACAGTTTGCGACCATGCCGGGTCTTGTACAGAAGATGCCCCGCTTCCAGCGCAGCGATGTGTTTTGACGCCGCGCTTATCTTCATGTCAGCCGTAGCCGCAAGTTCCGACACTGATTTGGGTCCCGCGGCGAGTTCCGCGAGCAACAAGCGCCGGCGACTGTCCGCGAGTGCGAAGAAGACAGCATCGAGTCGATCTTCAGTTTCCATTGTTGGAAACAATATATCAAGAAGGGTCGGAGAATCAATAGAAAAGGCTTGTAATACAACGGCTTATTATTCCCTGATAATTTCGTAGAAGTTATTTAATTTACAGAGCCGAACGTTAGCATAGGTTAATCGTTGGCCATGGCGGCCGATCACGAAAAAAGAGGAGTTAACCTGTGTCCAATATCTGTTTGACCTACGGCACCAAGACATCCGCGCAGCAGATTCGTGCGGCGCTAACTACGCTGGATGGACTTTCTCACTGGTGGACCAGTGATACGGCCGGTGATCCATCGGAGGGCGGAACGCTGACTTTTACATTCGGTAGCAATGGTGGTTTTGACATGCGCGTGATCAAGAGCAACGCCCGGCAAGTGCATTGGGAATGCGTAAAGGGTCCCGATGAATGGGTCGGTACCTCTATTGAGTTTGATATCGATGAGCGCGCTGCACATAGCCAGCTGTTATTCCGGCATCGGGGCTGGAAAGCGGAAAATGGCTTTTTCCACCATTGCTCGATGAAGTGGGCAACGTTCCTGCTGAGTATGCGCGACTACGTGGAGAGCGGCGTCGGCCGGCCCTATCCTGATGATCTGAAAATAGAAGCTGTCGGTATGTAGCCGACGCGATCCACCATAGTCGGGATCGAGCCGTACTGTTGCGGCTATTGGCTCGATCCCGGGCAAGCAGCCTACAGCCCAAAGCGGTAACTGAAGTTCAGGACTATCGCATCCAGTCCCGGGTACAGGTCGCGGTCACGCTGATTACCAATAACCTGATCATCCGGCACGTCACCCGTTTGTTTGTAATACTCGAGTCGCACGGCGGCATCGTGTCCGGCTTTGGTTTCCCAGCCGTACTTCAGCCCTGCGGTAATCGCATCAAAACTGCCCAACCGGTAATCGGACGCGGCGTACATCGGTAAAGGCTCGCCGTCCGTCAGGCTGGCGCGGTAAAAGTCGGCTTCGGTTTGCGTATAGAAGCGCAGGTGCGGTTCCAGGTAAGAGCGTTCGCCGAATGGTACGCGCAGGCGGCCATCAAGCGTGTGCGAATCGACGCCCCAGTCGTCAGTCATGTAGCGATACGACACGTCCAGCACCTTGCCGTTCATGAAGTATTTCGCCTGCCCGTACAAACTGTGTTTACCGCGCGAATCCGGGCGGCTTTCAAAACGGTAAGCGTGCGATGGGCCGCTCGCGCTCGGTGCCAGTGCAATCGTGTCGCCACTGAGGCCATCTACAACACTGAGTATCTTGTACGGGTCATTGAGGTAACCGCTGGCATCACTGAAGGAATAATTCGCCCGCAGTACCAGTCGTTCATTGATGACCTGGGTGATGCCGATCAGCAGATCAACGACGTCTTTGGAGTCGTCGCCCAGTTTGTTGTTTTGATTGCCCACTTCCAGCATCGACGATAGCGGTACCGGCGCGCCGCCAACCGGTTCGATGTCGTCCTGGCTAAAGGCCAGGCCGAGACTCAACGTAGTGTTGCGCTTGTTGAAATCGCGGCTGAGGCCAAAGTTCGCGCCAAAGTGCGTGTAGTCGTATTCCTTCGAGAAGCTGACGCCAGCGGTGCCGTTGTACAAGCGCCCAAGCGGTTGCGTCCAGGCGGCATTCAGCGCATAGCGGGTATCGAGGAAGGTGTTGTCGAGCGGGTGTTCGCCGGCGGCAACGGTGTAACTCGCATCTCCTGATGGGCTCGTAAAGGTTTGCGCTTGCGGCATTGGCAACGCACCGCTCGGTGTGGCGCCGGTCAACGAGTCGACCGCGAGGCCGAGGCTTAATGAGCGATCGTCGTTGAATGTGCGGCGCGCCAGCACGTTCAGGCTGATGTCCTGCACGCGGCTGTCGCTTTCGCCGTAGTAGAGCAGTGCGGTGTTGAAGTCCCAGTTGGGCTCTTCCTGTGCTTGCAAAGGAGCGAGAGTGGCGCTGCCTAACAGTGAGCACGTGGCCGCGGCCAGCGTGCGTGCGATGTCTTTTTTCATGAATTCAATTCCGTACGTTGAAGACGTGTTCAGTTACAGCCACAACCGCCGCCACCAAATCCACGACCGCCGCTGCTTGCTTCCTTGCTGAAGTAAATATGATCGTCGAGACCCGCTTCGACAGGATCGGTCAGCAACTGCATGTCGTCGCGTGCCAGTGTGTCGCGTTCCCAGGGTTCGACGCCGAGCGTGCTGCACGCGGACACGGTACTCAACATTGCCAGCAGTACTGCCAGTGAAATCTTTTTCATGGGTGCGCTTCTCCGGTTTCAGAGCTGTCGAGCTCGCTGAGTCCAAGCGCGGTGCGCAGCAGCGCTTCGTATTCGCCTTCTTTGGCGGTCTTGAAGCCGAGGTGGTTCGCAACCAGCGAACCGTCCCGGCCGATCAGGTAAGAGGTCGGCATGGCAAGCAGCTCGAACTGACTGGCCAGAAGGCCTTCGGGATCGGCCATAATCCGGAAGCCTGCCGGGTATTCCTGCAGAAAGGCTTCTGCGTCAGCCTGGTCGTTGTCTTCGTTGATGCCGATGATCATCAGTCCGTCGCTGGCGTATTTCTGCTGCATGTCGTTGAGCCACGGGAACGAGCGCCGGCAGGGCACACACCACGACGCCCAGAAGTCGACGAGCACGACCTTGCCGCGGTGTTCGTTCAGAAATTCGGGCTTATCCAGAGGCTGCGCTGTGGCTGTTCCAAGGGTTAACAAAGCGGTGAGGGCCATTAACGGCACGGCCAATCGGGTTGAGCGGATTCGGTTCATGCTTGCCTTCCTTAGCCTGAAAGTTGCAGGTAACCGTCTTTAGACGAACGGCCGGTGAAAACTGGTCGTCGTGGACTGAATTCACGACGGATGCCTGGGGGCGACCTGAGGTTGCTACTCAAGCTATTGAAGTTGCTGATATGCACAGAGCTCACGCAGTGCGTGAACCAGTTGCTGGTTGCGTGGCCTGGGAACCTTCAGGCCAGGCCGCGGCGACGTACGAACCGACCGAACGCTGCAGTCTTGCGACTCAGCTTCGTCGGCACCAGTACTGCACGCTTTGCGCCTCGAGAAAGCTCTCGGCTTCCGGGCCTTGCAGCATCGCGAGTGTCGCCAGCATGCCGGCCTGAGTGCAGGTATCGGCGGCGACGGTTACCGAGCGTGGGGCCTGCTCGATCGGCCAGCCGGTCAGCGGGTTCAGGATGTGACTGTAGCGCTTGCCGTCTTTCAGCAGGAACCGGCGCGCGTCACCGCTTGTGGCGAGTCCGCCGCGGGACAATCGTATCAGCCGGTCCGCGCGGCGCCCGGCACTGTCCGGTGTTTCAACGCCAACCTGCCACGCTGGCGACGCATCGCTTGCGCCGCCGGTGGCCAGGTCACCGCCAAAATTGATCAGGCAATGCGTTACCAAATCCGCCGCCAGTGCGGCGGCACGATCGACTGCGTACTCCTTGCCGATACCCCCAAAGTCGATTTGCATACCTGGCTGCAAGGTCAGATCCGGCCGTTGCCAAAGAACCTTGTTCCAGCCTACGCAGCTAAGGATGTCCGCGACGGTTTGCTCATCGGGCAGGCGGTCGCTGCCGTCAAACTGCCACGCGCGTCGGAGTACACCCGAACTGATGTCGAACCGTCCCTCACTCAGTTCGTGCAATGCCGTGGCGAAATCGATGAGGTTGGCGGTTTCGTCGTCGACGGCAACGGTTGCGCCATTGCTATCGTTGATAGCGGCGACAACGTTGTTCGTCCGGTAACGACTGAATTTATCCTCGATACGCCACGCTTCCGCGGCAACCGCACTCAGTGCCGCTTCGGCCTGCTGCGCGTCATTAGTTCGGAGCAATACCTCACAGGGGCTGGCCATTGCCCGAAACTGTCCACGCCAATGGTCACGCATCCGAGTCATGGTCGTTGTTCGGTTGGGCATGGTTTGCATTGACGGGGTTTTGGCAGCTTCAGTCTTTGGTCGAGGGTACCGCATGCCCGCCGAATTGCTTGCGCATCATAGCCAGTAGCTTCGACGAATAGTCCTGCTGGCCCTGACTGGAGAAGCGCGCCATGAGTGCGAGGCTCATTACGGGTGTAGGGATGCCTTGTTCAATACCTTCCATCGCCGTCCAGCGACCTTCTCCGGAATCCGCAACGAATGCGTCAACGTCTTCCAGTTGTTGATCACCCCCCAGGACGTCCGCCGACAGATCCAGCAACCAACTGCGAATAACGCTGCCGTGCCGCCAGGATTCGGCGATGGCGGCGAGATCAAGATTGAAATCTGTGCGACCTTTGAGCAATGCGAAGCCTTCAGCATAGGCTTGCATCATGCCGTACTCGATGCCGTTGTGAATCATTTTGGTAAAGTGACCGCTGCCTACCGGGCCGGTATGTACCCAGCCACGGTCAGCGGCCGGTGCAAGCGCACGTATCAGTGGTTCAACCTGTGAGAACGATGTGGCTTCGGCACCTACCATCAGTGCATAGCCATTCTCGAGGCCCCATACGCCACCGGACACGCCCGCATCCACGAAGTGTATACCGGCATCGGCCAGCATGGCGCCGCGGCGGACTGTGTCTTTGTAGAAAGAGTTCGCGCCGTCAACCAGAATGTCGCCGGGCTGCAGCCTTTCGCTCAGCGATACCACGTAAGACTCGGTGACGTCACCGGCGGGCAGCATGAGCCAGACGATACGCGGCCCTTGCAGCAAGTTGACCAGTGCTTCCGTTGAGTCTGCGGCGATCAGTCCACATTCCGCTACTAGTGAGTCCGTAGCATCCGTGTTGCGGTTGTATCCCACGACCTCAATGCCGGCACGGCGCAAACGTCGCGCCATGTTGCCGCCCATCTTGCCAAGGCCAATCATTCCGAGTTGCATCGTCTACCCTCGTATTCACCTGGAGTGTGCAGTATCTGGCGGACGTGGCGGCAATGCCACTGCCGTTAAGGTCGCGCAAATGCTCCGGGCCGGATCATCGCTGACCCGGCCCGGAGATGTTGCTGTCAAATGCTGCTTGCCGGCCGTCTGGCCAGCGGTCTTTAGTTGGGGTTCTCGCAAGCGGCGATGTCATCCTCGGTCAGCCCAAGGTCTTTAGCCGCCGCAGCGAGATCGTCGGCCGTTGCGTTCGCGCTGTAGACGTCACCGAGCGTTCGCGAGATGTCGTGGTTGCCGAAACGGCCCGCGGTTCGGGCAACGGCGCTTGCCAGGCGACCAAAACCACGTTTCTTCTTTTTCGATTCCTGTGCCTTGGCAATCTTGTCTTCCAGGCAGGCCTTTTGATCTGCGGCCAGGTCTTCCGCGCTGCGACCGTTGGCGGCCGTTTCCGGCGCAGAGTAGCTCGCTGGAGCAGCGACGTTGCCAGGAGCCGCGGCCGCCGTACCGTTGCTGCCTGCACCCATGCTTCCAGTACCAAACATGCCCATGTTGGCGCCGGAAGTGCTGCAGCCCGAGGCCCCACTACCCGGCATCATGGCGGCGTACTCAGCGTGGCTCGGCAAGCCGGTGTTGCAGCGCATTTCGGTCACTTCAGACACGATTTCTATGCCTTTGCCGGATGCCAGGCCTCGCAGCATTTCCATCTGCGGTCCCATCTGCCGCATGATCATGTCACGCTGACTTGCCGGCAGGCTCGCCAGCTGACTGTCCATTTGCTCAAGCTGCGCTTGTGCTTCGACCATTTCCGCCTGCTGTTCCGCGTTCAGAATGCCGGCGACGCGCATGACGGTTCGGAACGGTTCATTCATGGACGCACAGCCTGACACTGTCCGGTAGTCCATATCTTCGCGTTCGATACGCAATTCACGGGTCTCTCCGCCTTCGCGGGCAATCCCGTCCATGCGCATCTTCAGCGGCAGGTACGCGTTTGCGTCAACCCACAGGGTCATTTTCTGGATGGTGAACTCCTGACCGTCCGAGACCTGTGTGTGGTTGAGGTCATCGGCAACCATGAGTATGGCTTCGCGGCCATTGAATGTTTCACGGCCAACGATACGGGTTTGCGCGGCGATCCGTGCGAGCTGATCCGTTTGTGCTTCGGTTCTCGCATCCGCCGCTTGCGCTGCGTTCTGCCGTTTGCCCTGTGCTGCGGCATCCAACATCGTGCCGTACATACCCATCATGTCGTTCGGGTTCGCTGACAGCCAAGGCTCGTTCGGTGGTGGGTTCATCAACATCTGGCCGATGCCGCCCGGCATGCCGGCCGACTGCATTTCTTCGCGCATTGCCGACTCCATTGCCGGGCCCTGCGAGCGCAGTTGATCAGCAACGGCTTCCATTTCTTCGGCTGACATATTGGCCATGGGGGAATCGGGCGAACGTCGTGTTTCTATTTCGCTGAGCGGTACGAGGCGCATGTATTCGATAGTGCCGCGCCCGTCGACTGACTGGGTCGATGCTTTTTCGTAGTGTTCCAGTGCGCAGATACCCATCATCGATTTCATCTGCGTGTAATTTTGCACGCCGGCCAGGCTCGCACGTTTACGGCTGTCCATCTCGGCAAAAATATCGGCTGGGGATTGCGCGGCAACACCAGCTGAGAACAAACATGCAGTACTGAGTAGAGCGGCTTTCATTAATGTTTGCACGGTTTCTGAGCCTCCGATTCTCTGATGCCCCGTATTTTTGAACGTTAAAGATTCCATAACCTTGTCTCACCGAAATAGCAGAACAGGGGCTGATAGTTCGCGCTAATCATGCGGCAAAGCGACAATCGAGATTGAGTTGCGGGTCGGCGAACCGGACCGCGAGCAGCGCCAAAAAGATTGTCCGTAATCTACCTGAAATAGCGAGAAAGATCAGGGGGATCCCTCAACGTCGCCATGCACGGCGCTGAGCAGACGAGAGGCTCAAATGCATAGCTGACGGTCGTTTGCCTGCTTGCGCAGTACGGGAAGTGTGGAATCCCCTGATTTTCCTGAGCTACTTTTGCGGCGCTTGCCGCCATTAAAGACAGAAGCGCCCAAACAGGGCGCCGTTTCTAGTGGAGAAGTGGCGATGTTGTACAGCAAGGGGAAGCCGTATATTTACCTGACAATCTGCAGTGTCTTCCTGATAGCGGGTTGCAGCAGCGGAGGAGGCGGCGATAGCACTCCGCCACCCCCTCCACCGGCGCTGGACACCGACAATGACGGTACGCCGGACAGCAGCGATACGGACGACGATAACGACGGCGTCCTCGATGGCAGTGATGCCTTCCCGCTGGACCCGACCGAAACGACCGATACCGATGGCGACGGGACGGGCGACAACGCTGACACCGACGATGACAATGACGGTGTGCCCGACGATGACGATGCCTATCCTTACGATCCTGCGCGTACTGCCGCTATTCCACCGTTGTTTCCCAAGACCAATGGCGTCTACCAGTTGCCGAACATGCCGGCACCGAACCAACTGACGTGGATCCTCGAGCAGCTCGCGGTCGCCAGCACTTCGGACCAGGACATCATGGATCACTTCTCACCGGCGGCGCTGGCTTCTGTGTCGGTGGCGGAGTGGCAGGCATTTCTGAACTCGCTACGCGCCGTCGTGCCCGGCGGCACGGTGCAGGACATCATTACCATGACGCCCACTCAGGTCCGCGTACTGGTGGGTGACGCCGGCACCCCGGGCAGCGGCCAGTTCATGACGCTGCAAACGACCTACTCAAGCGGTCTGATCAATTCGTTCGGGTCCAGCGGCTTCCCATTGAACGGCGGCTCGACACTGACGGAGGATCTCGCGCTGAGCTACGTGGAGGCGGCCGACAAGCTCGAGACCCTCGCGGAAGAGGTCGGCCTGCTGGTCGCGAGAATCGACACTTCGAACCAGTGCGTGCCCGTGTTTGAGCGCAATTCTGCGACGCCACTGGGAACCGCATCGATCTTCAAGATCTGGGTAATGGGCGCACTGGCTCAGGCGGTTGAAGACGGCTTGATCAGCGCCACACAGGCGGTCGCATTGACCAGCGACAACTTCGTGCTCGGCGGTTCGATCAACTCCGAGGCGGAAGGTACACCGTTCTCCGTACTCGACATGGCCACATTGATGCTGGGCATCAGTGACAACACGGCGACGGAGCATTTGTTCCGCCTGGTCGGGCGTGCCGCGATAGAGGACATCCTGACGCAATTCCAGTTTGCGACGCCAAGCGTCATGCTGCCGTTCTTGTCGATGAGCGAGGCCTTCCACCTGTATTTCACCGTGCCGGAAGCCGATGCGCTGGCGTACGTGAATGGTACCGAGGAAGAACAGCGCGACTACCTCGACACGGTGCTGGAACCGCTGGGGCCGGTAACCAATACCACGACCGCCAACCGGTCCGTGCTCGTGAGTGCAACCTGGCAAGCCTCCGCGATGGATGTGTGCAGTGCCATGGCAGGTTTGCGGCAGTTCGACGGCAGCCCCGACGCGGCCGCCTTGATCGCGCAGGCCTACGGCGCGGAAACGGCACTCGTCAATATTCGCGAAGATTGGAGCCGGGTCTGGTTCAAAGGTGGCAGCCTTGATGATGGCTTCGGCTTGCGGGTGCTGACTTACGGTTGGCTGCTGGAGACGGAAGATCGCGGCGCTTTCGCCGTCATCGCCATGGGCAACAACGACAGTGGTGGCGCAGCACGCATCAACCAGTCGTTGTTTTCGTCCGTTGCTTCGCGGATCGTCAATATTGTCAACGAAACGAATTGACGCGCGACGGAAGGTTTTATTCGATCGACAATCAGGGCGCCATTTTGGCGCCCTGAATTTTATTGTGCGACGCTTGCGAGGTATTGATCGACCTCGCGTATTCGCTACACTCGGTCCACGGTTGTCATCACTAGAATAAGAGAAACCGATGGCCGGCAGTCAAAGCTCCAAACGGGTACTGGATCTGTGCGATGAAGCGCTGGGTCTGCCAGCGGCAGAGCGCGATGCGTTTCTTGCCAGCGTCTGTGCAGGCGATGAACGCTTGCGGGTGTCAGTCGATTCCGTACTGCTGGCAGTCGACCAGGCCGGTACGTTCTTGCTGGGCGGCGATGACACGCGCCTGGATCCGGTTGATCTGACCGGTCGTCGTATCGACACTTACCTGGTCAAGGAGAGCCTGGGTGAAGGTGGCATGGGTTCTGTCTATCTCGCCGAGCGTCACGAACCCGGGTACGCACAGCGGGTTGCGATCAAGTTTGTCCATGGCCATTTGCTTGCCAGGGAGCTGATCGAGCGGTTCAACGCGGAACGGCAGTTGCTTGCCGCAATGAATCACCCTTATATCGCGGCCCTGATTGACAGTGGCACGACAGACGAGGGCATTCCTTACATCGTCATGGAGTATGTCGATGGCCTGCCGATAGACCGCTACTGCGACGACAATAAACTAAGCATTCGTGACCGGATCCGGCTTATCCAGAAAGTGGCAATGGCCGTGCAGGCAGCGCACCAGAACCTGATTGTCCACCGGGATCTCAAGCCGTCCAACGTACTGGTAACGGCCGATGGTATCCCGAAGTTGCTCGACTTCGGTGTCGCCAAGCTGATTCGCCCGGACGAGGCGGATACCCACGGCAACACGACTATATTCGGCCATCAGGCCATGACGCCGGACTACGCGAGTCCGGAGCAGATACTGGAAAACAAGGTTACAACCGCCAGTGATGTTTACTCACTCGGGGTGCTTGCCTACCAAATCCTGGTCGGAGAACGTCCGTATCATATCGAAACGGGCAACCACCGGGATTTCCTGAAATCGGTTGAAAGCCTCACGGTACCGAAACCCAGTACGCGTCTGAACACCATTCCGTCAGCGGAGCTAAGGCGCCAGATCGCCGTTCAGCGTGCGACCACCGTTGAAAGGTTGCAGCGGGCATTGCAAGGGGACATCGACAACATACTGCTGATGGCTTTGCGCCAGGAACCGGAACGGCGTTACGCAACGGTCGCGCAGTTTGCTGATGACCTCGGCCGATATGTCGACGGTCTGCCAGTAGCAGCACATGCCGATACATTCGGCTACCGAGCGAAAAAGTTTCTGCAACGCAACTGGCTGCCGACCGGCGCGGCGGCCCTGATCATGCTGTCGCTGGCGGGCGGCATCATTGCCTATGCGACACAGGCGGAGGAGGCGAAGCGACAGCGCGATATGGCCCAGGCACACGCGCTCACGGCGGAGAGAACAGTCGGCTATCTTAAGGATGTGCTGTTCGCAGGCGACCCCTTTCGATCCAGCGAGAACGAACAAACCGTAGCGGATGTGCTGACCTACGCTGAGAAAAATCTGCAGCAGCAATACGCGGATGAGCCGGCACTAAAGGCCACCCTGTTGTCAGCACTGGGCGATATCCACGCCGCACGGGCTAACTACGAGCGCAGTCAGGCGTTGTCGGCCGAAGCGATAGGCTTGTATGAAAACGAGCTGGGCACGGCGAGCAATGCAGCCGCCAATGCCTACCGCATCCACGGATTGTCCCTCTACTACCAGGACGATTACCAACAGGCAGATGCGTTTTTTCAGACTGCAATAGACATTTACCAGCAAACAGAGGACACCGACTGGGGTGGGCTGGCACGGGCCTATGATCAGATGGCGATGGTGCAAGGCAATATCGCGGACGAGCAGAGCGCACTGGAGTACTATAATCTGGCGTTGGCGACCTACCGCGAACACCAGCTTGACGATCCCGATCAGCTCATTTCTATCCTTACCAATATCGGCGTCGCTAACATGCAGCAGGGCAAGTACGCAGCGGCGGACCCGTATTTCCTCGAAGCGATAAAGCTTGGCCGCGAGAGTGGCACCAGCGATGCTTACATGGCCGTCATGGTTTCGAATCGCGCTGGTGTGCAGAAAAACCTCGGGCACACGGACGCCGCCACCGCCAACTACGAAGAGGCGGTGCAAATGCTGGAGCGTTCGTTGGGCCCCACGCACCCTGAGACCATTACGTCGCAGACATCCCTGGCTAATCACTACCGTCAGGTTGGCGATCTGGGCAGCGCGGCGGCTACGATACGAAAAGCAGTGGCGGCAGCTGAAACGAGTTTGCCCGAGGTTGATTTCATCGCCTCGTACGTCCAGAACATTGGCGGTGCGATTCTGTGTCTCGGCGAGGACGTGCCATTCGGTACCCAACTTGCCGAGAAATCACTGGCGGCGCGACGCGCGCTGTTGCCCGAGGGGCACTGGGCCATCGCCTCGGGCGAAGGGATTGTGGGTATGTGCTATGCCGCGGCCGGTGATTTCGACAAAGCGGAAACCATCTTACGCGGCGCGTACGAGGCCTTGCGTGAATCGCGCGGCGAGGCACACGAAGTCACACTGGCGACGAGGGAGCGTTTGCACGAGCTGTACCTTGCCTGGCAAAAGCCGCAATTGGCGGAAAAATACGCACTGGCCCCCTGAGCAGACCGGCAGCATGAGCTGATTTTTGTCCTGATTGCGCCATTGTCAGTACGGTGCTGACCACTGGATGTGAGCGAACAGAGCAAAGGCTGCGAAACGTGCGAGTACGTGTACTGATATTTTCGGTTATGCTGATTGGCACTGCCGGGCTCCTGCCATTGGCAATGATCCTCGCTGGCGACAGACCCGCCGGGGCCAAGCTTCGTGAATGATCCCGCGGAGTCGAAGAAAGTCCTGGATCTCTGCGACGCGGCACTCGCGCTGGCCCCCGCGGAACGACGTGCATATTTGCAGGCGTTGGCCGAGCGGAGCCCTGAACTCGCGTTGAGCGTCAGGCAGCTGCTAAGTGCCGTCGAAGAGTCTGGCAGTTTCCTGGCGATCGACGAGCGCCCCACCCGCAGCGATGCTGATTGACGTCACACCGCCCTGTCGTCGACACGCTGGCCTGCTCAGAAAACAGTGGCTGCCATCAGGTGGAATCGCGCTGTTTCAGCGCTCGATAGAGCCAGCCTCTGGCGATATCCCAGTTGCGCTTTACGGTCGCCGGTGATGACTTCATGACGACGGCAGTTTCCTCGATAGTCAGTCCGCCAAAGAAGCGCAGTTCAACCAGCTGTGCCCGATCCGGGTCGATCTCCGCGAGCTGCTCCAGCGCGTTGTGAATCATGAGTGCATCAGTAGGCGGATTGTCCATCGCAACCGGAATGCCAGTCAGCGTGATGCGTTGTCCACCATCGCGTTTGGCCGCGTTTCGCTGCCGGGCTTTGTCGACCAGTATGTCGCGCATCACTTTTGCGGCAATGGCAAGAAAGTGCGCACGCCCTTGCCAGTTGATGCGGTTCATGTCGATGAGTTTCAGGTAAGCCTCGTGCACCAGGGAATTGGGCTGCAATTCCACTTCGTGACGTTCGTTGGCGAGATGCCGGGCAGCGATGGTATTGAGTTCCGAATAGATGTGCTCAATCAGCGATGCGCGCGCGAGCTCGTCGCCGCTGTTCCAGCGCAGTAGAAGTTCTGTTACGTCCGACACAAGCGTCTCGTAAGTACGTTTCTTGTTGTTGGCAGGTCAATCGCCAGTGTAGCAGTGGTCATCGAGAGGTTGCAGTGGCTTGAACAGATTGGCTGCCATCCCAGACCGGGACAGAGATTGCGGCCCGGCGCATGGATTTGTGTCACAGCATGGCCGATGATAGCGGCAACGACAGTCACGCCAGCTCAGGCCGAACGTGCATACTTTCTCAAGCGACCCTGTTACCCAGAAATCGCTCAAACATTCCCTGCGAGACGCGTCGGCGTTTGCCGTGATGACCGGAATTGGTGAAACCTACCTGTCGGCATTTGCTGTTTTCCTGCGCGCGACGACTCCGCAAATCGGTTTGCTGGCGTCTGTGCCGCCACTGCTGGCCTCGCTGGTGCAATTGCTCTCCGCCTGGCTAGGGCATGTCACCGGCCATCGGCGGGCAATTATCCTGGCAGGCGCCAGCCTGCAGGCGTTTGCCTGGCTACCCATCATCGTTTTGCCATTGGTGTTTCGCGACTACGCGGTGCCGATGCTGATCGGCAGTGTCATTCTCTACCATGGCGGGGCGCACCTGACATTGCCGCAGTGGACCAGTCTGCTGGGTGATATCGTCCCGGAACGCAAGCGTGGCCGTTTTTTCAGCCAGCGGACCGGGCGTATCGCCGCGACCACGTTTGCCTCGCTGATCGTTGGTGGTGCTGTTTTGCACTTGATGACCGAGCGCGGCGAAACGCTGATCGGCTTTATCGTGCTGTTTGTCATCGCGGCCATTGCGCGGCTCGTATCGATCTATCACCTGTCCTGCATGCACGATCAGCCCCGGCAGGTAGCGCCGATGCAATTGCCCGCAGCCCGGGAATGGTGGCAACGCATCCGTCATTCGAACGCGATTCGTTTCTCAGTGTTTTTCGCACTGATGCAATTTGCCGTTGCCATCGCATCGCCATTCTTCACGGTCTACATGCTCCGCGATCTGAACTACAGCTACCTGCAATTCATGGCCAATACCGGCATGGCGATCTTTGCCCAGTTCCTCACACTTGCGCAGTGGGGGCGCATCAGCGATGTGTTCGGTAATCGCCGGATACTGGCGGTTACCGGCCTGTTTATTCCGCTCATGCCGCTCTTGTGGGTGTTCTCAACGAATTTTTGGTACCTGCTGGCAATTCAGGCGCTGAGCGGATTTTCATGGGCCGGCTTCACACTCAGCGCCAGTAACTTTCTTTACGACCTGATCGCCCCGCACCGGCGGACTACCTACATAGCTGCGCACAATGTGCTCGCGGCCGGCGGTGTGTTTTGTGGGGCCATACTCGGTGGTTTTCTGGGCGCCGTGTTCCCCGTTGACTATGCGTTGTTCGGTGCGCACTACCATTGGCTGAGCCCTTTGTACGGGGTCTTCATTGTTTCCATGCTGGCGCGTGGCGCAGTCGCATTGTTATTGATTCCGCGCTTGCGGGAAGTACGCCAGGTCAGACCTATTACCACCGCGCAGGTGATATTCCGGGTTACCCGCATGAATGCGCTCGCCGGTGTGATCTTCGATATCGTCGGTACGAAACCACGCAAGCAAGACCGCAAGGCAGACTAGCTGTTCTTGTTTGCCCGTGAGCGTTTAGGCGCAAGCTGCTTTCCTTCGGACAGTAAAACGGAGTCTTGGTAAGCTCGGCGGATGAAAATGCTTGACGAAATAACCTCCCGGGCTGCAATCCCTGACCCAGTGAGACGGCGCCGATGACCCGGAAACACGCGTCAGCTACAAGCTTGGTTGACGAGCTGATTGCCGATGTTGGCAAGGAACTGGTGGTTGGCGTGCCTATCGGGATCGGTAAGGCCGTACATATAGTGGATGCGTTTTTTGCGCGCGCTGAAGCAGACCCGTCCATTTCGCTGACTGTGTTTACCGGACTCACCCTGGTCGCGCCGCCGGCACCGGCCGGGCTTGCCGGGCGGTTCGCGGCTCCGCTGCTCGAGCGCCTGTATGGCGATTGCCCCGTACCCTCCTATGTGCAACGGGTTGCCAGCAACAGCCTGCCCCCCAATGTGCAGATTCGGGAGTTCTATCTGCGCCCGGGTGCTTACCTCAGCAACGCGCAGGCGCAGCAAAATTACACCAGCATCAATTACAGCCAGGTAGTTGGCGAGCTGCTGGCTTTGGGCGTCAATGTCATTGCCCAGCTCGTGGCTGTCGATGGCGAAGCACGAGACCGGTACAGCCTCAGCTCCAACCCGGAAGTCACGCTCGACTTGTTGCCAGCGTTTCAGGCGCGCCGGCGGGCCGGTGAGAAAGTCGCTATGGTCGGCCAGGTGAACCGCCGCCTGCCGTATATGTACGGTGCGTCGGAGGTACCGGCCGCCACCCTGGATTACGTGCTGGAGGACGAACAGTACGAGTTTCCGTTGTTTGGCTTGCTGAACAGGCAGGTAAAGCCGGCTGACTACGCGACGGGTATGCACGTCGCCAGTCTTGTCGCTGACGGCGGCACTCTGCAACTTGGCATCGGCTCGCTAAGCGATGCCGTCGCGCATTGCCTGCGCTTGCGCCATGAGTCGCCGGATATCTTTCGGGCTTTGCTGGAGCAGTTACCGGGCGGGTTGCGCTCGCCTGCCCGCAATGAGTTGCCGGTCTATACCGGGCCTTTTGACCAAGGGCTGTATGCATCTACGGAGATGCTAAGCGATGCCGTCTTCTCTTTAATGCAGAGTGGCCTTATTCGTCGACCTGCGGACAAGCACGACAAGACGCTCATTCATGCCGGTTTCTTTGTAGGTTCGAATGCGCTGTACGAGGGTTTGCAGTCAATGC
Source organism: Woeseia oceani (assembly GCF_001677435.1). Classification (GTDB taxonomy): domain Bacteria; phylum Pseudomonadota; class Gammaproteobacteria; order Steroidobacterales; family Woeseiaceae; genus Woeseia; species Woeseia oceani. The sequence goes on along the minus strand of NZ_CP016268.1, from coordinate 3,802,610 downwards.
CCCCGGAGCAGCGCCGCCTTATCGATATGACCCGGATATCATTCGTAAATACGCTGTTTGGCGACCAGGATCGCAAACGCAAACAACGACGCGACGCGCGCTTCATCAATGAGACGATGATGGCCACCTTGCTGGGTGCCGCCGTATCCGATGCCCTGGACGACGGCCGGGTTGTCAGTGGCGTTGGTGGGCAGTTCGATTTTGTGTCGATGGCGCATTCGTTGCAGGATGCCTATTCGATACTGATGCTACCGGCTGCGCGAACCAAGAACGGCCGGCCAAGCAGCAATATTCGCTGGTCTTACGGGCACACTACCGTACCGCGCCATCATCGGGATGTTTATGCAACGCAGTACGGCCTGGCGGCAACACGCGGCAAGACCGATATGCAAACAATAACCGCGATGTTGCAGATCGCGGATGCCAGATTCCAGAACGCGCTGGTAACGCAGGCGAAAAAGGCTGGCAAGCTTGCAGCAACGTATCGCCTTCCTGACCCGGCGGGACAGAATCGTCCGGAGGTCATCGAAAGCCTGTTCAGCAGCGAGCCGTTTCGTTCGTCGTTTCCCCGCTACCCGCTGGGTACGGATATGACTGCCACCGAACAGAAACTCGCTGCCGCGCTCGAATGGCTGGAGGCGGGCACTGCCACTGCCTTCAACAAAGCAGGAGTGCTTGCCAGCGCGCTTCTGGCCGGTGATGTCGCCGCCAGTCCAGAGGCACTGACTCGCCTCGGGCTCGACATAACAAAGGGCATGGGCGAACGGTTGCAACGCCGTTTGATTAGTTACGCATGGCAGAAAACAGGGCAGACACCATGAAAGGCAAATCGCCGGCAGACTCCGCTGTGGAACAGAACGTCTACAAAGTCTTCCCGAATGACCTGAATTCCAAGTACACGGTTTTCGGCGGGCTGGTAATGGGGCTTTGTGATCGCACCGCATTGATCGTGGCCGAGCGCCACAGCGGCCACAGTTGCGTTACCGCCGCTGTCGATAGCCTGAATTTCCTGGCGCCAGCCAAGTCGGGCGAGACTCTGATTGTGAAAGCGGCCGTCAACCGAACATGGCGCAGCTCCATGGAGATTGGTGTGCACGTCGCTGCCGAGAACAGCTTTAATGGTGACAGACGGCACGTGGTATCCGCCTATCTGACTTTTGTTGCACTCGATGAAAACGGTGCGCCCGTGGCGGTACCGGCGATAGTGCCGCAAAGCGATGTTGAAAAGCGGCGTTACGAGAAGGCGGGACAACGCCGGGATGCCCGGCTGGCGATGCGCACGCAGAACCGCGACTAGCTGCCCATGCGCCAGAGTTCGCCTTGCTCAATCGAGCGATCGCGGTGCATTAAAATCCACTCGCTGTGTTCATCCAGTGCGGAGCCGCCGAGCGCGCGCAATATCAGCCGTTGTTCATCCGGGTCATCGGTGTTGTCCAGGCGTCGTCGTGCATTGCGGAAAATTCGCAGCATGAACTCGTATTGTTTGATCAGTTCTTTTTCGGCCAATGCATAGGCATAACCTTTGCGAATACCGTAGATCAGTAACAATGAGCCCATGACGGCCATCAGCGGATCCACCCAGACTTTGGCGATGGCCGTGCCAACCACCAGCAATACGGCAACAACCGCCACGCTGGCCAGCAGGCTGATCAGGCCCAGGTTTTCGGTCAGGCGGTTGTGCTTGATTCGGAGTGCGGTTTTTCTGGCGAAATAGGCGAGCTGACCATGGTCGGCATCGCCAATCCACTCGCCGAGCACAAAGGCCAGTCCGGCCGGCTCACGATACGGACGGACATCACAGCGCGTTCCGGCGACTCTCATCACATTGCGTATCCAGCCCAGTTCCGGGTCCTGGGCCTGCAGGAAATTGTCGTGCGAAAACTTCGATTCACTTTCGTTAACGACGCCGGCAACCGCCCAGTAGAACTGCACCCGCAGACCTTCCGCCAGGGCCCGGTAGTCGAGGTACTTTCGATGCCAGCCGCGACGGTTGGCGAGCAACTGCACTACTGCCGCCACGGCAAAGAACAACAAGAAGGCGACAAGGAAGATTCGCTCCACCTGTACGTCGGTGTACAAAATAAAGCTCATGCCCATCAAGAAGGCGAGCGCGTGGCTGATACGCAAAGTGCGCAGCACTTTTTTCTGGAAGTGCAGGGCGAGCCAGTCAGCAGCGCAGAAAAGCGCATTTATATCACTGACGCCGGCCGGCAAGCCGGCAACGATTGTTGAGTCGTAAAGCGGGTATGCATCACGGGCAATGGCATCACCGTGTTTCCTGGCGTCGCGACCGAACTCGGCGCTGCGTTCGAATATCAGTCGGTGTTGTGCCGGCAATTCGCGGCTGCGCGGTGCCTTCTCGTCCTTGGTGAACCACCAGGTATCCAGCGGTACGAGTCCGTCAGCCGGCGCGCCATCAGGCCGGTTTCGTGAGCAAACGATGTGATACACAAGATCGCTTTCGTCATCCACCAGCATCTGCTGCGTCGCGGTGGTTGCGCGTGTATAGCCGGGCATGGTGTCGTTGTGGTGAAAGCGCACGACTTGCCCGGTGCCACCGAGTTTGTCGTCGTATTTGCCGTCCCAGAGCGCAAGCAGTATGTGGCAATGCGCACAAAGGAACACGCCGAGCTGTGCGTACTGCAGATCGCGCAGCGGCCCTCTGGCATTGATTTGTTCGTCGCTGGCCTCGCGTGCGGCAGGCAGTTCGTAAACTTCACTGGCGCGCGACAACAGAGAGACAAACTTTTGCCGCGATTCCGCTTGGTCGAAATCGGCAAGGTACAGGGTCTTTGTCATCGGCAATGGCACGACGAGGTCGATACCGAGATCAAGAGCGACTTCAGCTGCGACACTGTCCGCGCCTTCGGCCAGCGGCGACAGCAGTCGCAATTGCCGGTCGGGGTAACGCCGGATCAGATCGAGAAAGAATTCATGAACGCGTTTGCGAAGCTCATCGGTTTCCTCCGGCAGCAGATCACGATGACCGGTAACTGCCACAACGAGCGGCACTGACAGAACAGGTGCATGTTCTTCGGACTTTAGCTGCGGTGCGTCGCTAGAGTGCATGCTGCGTCATTTTCGCCAGTGTTGTGAGTGCCGTGGCGGCTGGCCGGGTGGATACAGATTACCGCAAAGAAGGGCCCTCGCGGGCCCTTCTTCGTTCATGGCAGATACTTCGTCCGGTAGCCGCGATGGCGACCAGCTTCAAGGTGAGAAAGGAAGGATCTTGTCGGTGTACATGAACTGGATATTGTCCGAACGCATCAGGTGATCGCCGTTGTAGTTCTCACCTGGCACAGCGTCGTAGCTGATGACATCCGCAATGGCTTCAAACAGATTCATGATGCCAAGTGCCGCTTTGAAGTAGTTGCGGTCGTGCAGGCGCACAGCCGTCTTTACCAGGAATCGCAGGGTGAAGTGTTCAAAACGACTGAGCGCGACCTGCGAGTTTTGTACTGACTGTTCAAGTACCTCAAGTTTGAAGCGCGTCAGCGCAATGAATTTCTCATTGTTACCGGCGGCATTCTCACCCAAGCCGTAGCCATCGCCGAAGTCGATGTGCATGCCTATCACGTAGTACGAACTGCCTTTCACGCGGCCACGCGAACTGCCGCAGCTGTTGGTCAGCTCGGTCAGCGCGCCCGGGAAGCCGAATGCCGGACCAATATCGCCTTCCAGCATTCGGTCGGGGTTCGTGCTTTGCCAGGAAACGACATCGCGGTGCTGAGGGTCGAGATCAACCGGCGGAACCACGCCTTTTGGCCCGGTGCATTCATAGAGATTATTCGGCAGCAGGGCGAGAACCTCGTTTTCAACGAAGATGGTCCCATTCTGAACTTCGATGTCCGTTGAATCGATGGCCACTACGCGGAAGCCCGGTGAGCCACACAGGTAGCTCGGAATGATCAGGTCGTTCTGCAAGGTGTCAACGCCGGCAACATTGTCGCTGGTAAATAAGGTGAGGACTTCCTGATCACAGCCATCACCGTTGAACCGGGGGTCCATGAAATCATAATTGACGACGCCAAGACTTGCGTCAGGGCCGCCGGCTACGGGAGGGTAGGTCAGTGTTTGCCCTGTGGCGCCACCCGGTCCGGTCGCCGTTGGACAACCCGTGCCACCAACGCAGCCGGTAACGGGGACCACAGTGTCAAACTCGATGACGTAGCCACCAATCAAGGACAGCGCCTGCTCATCATTCCAGCCGAATTCGCCGTTAAGTCCTACGCCAAGATACATCTCGCTGCCCAGGTCATTGGGTTCATTGGGTTGCCAGTTGGAATAGGAAGGCAGTGGCACCTGCGGCGTTGATATGGACCCTTCGCTGTTGTTCCAGATCCAGCCGCAACCGAGCGACAAGGTCGGTGATGCGAGTTGTGCGGCTGTGCAGAGGTTCTTGTCCTGACGGCCGCCGACCCAGGCTTCTTTGCTGCCCAAGGCCGCTGCCCGTAGTTGTTCGATGAACTGATCTTCGGCGGCGGATGTAATGGTCGCCAGGCGGCCCGTTACGCCCATGAATTCGCTGTTCATGGCGGCCGCGTTTGCTGAATTCCAGTCGATAGCGTTGGCTTTGATAACTTTGTAGTGGTGGCCCTCAAAGGGCTCGGCATCAGTGATAATCACGACCCCGGATGCCTGTACCGCGAACGGCAGCATTGCGACAATCAGTGCTGATAACAGGTGTGTTCTGGATAAAGTGTTCATAAAGCTTCCCCGCGAACATTGCGTCGCATCAGGCGATGCGGACGGAATCCGACCGTTTACAAAAGAAGCTGTAGCGGCTGATTCGTTGAAGGTCCAAACGGCGGGCTGCTGTTGAATTGTATTTTTACGCAGCGACCGCTTTGTTTTTTATGCTTTAGTACCAGCCCAAGATACGCCTGATTCAGGCCGGCAGCAATCGACGCCCTGTTTTCAGGTCCGGATTATGTAAATGGTTCCGGATGTGCAGTTATTGCCGGGTGGGCGGTGTTTGACCGCCGTTGCGCAACCTCTACTGGTATTTCTTGGCCTGCTCCTTCTGCCCCGTTTGCATGTAATGGCCCGCGAGCCAGCGCGTCGCATTGCGGACGAAGAAGGGCAGCGCACCGGAGTCGGCACCCAGAATGGCAACGGCCTGCAGGAGCATGGGCTCGGCCTCGTTGTTTCTGCCGAGTCCCGACAGGGCTGCGCCTTCCGCGCTGGCAGCCGCGGCCGTTCGCCAGTGCTCCGGGCCCAGTGCATCAATACAGTTCCTGTGTGCCTCGACGGCAAGTTCATAGGCTTCGGCAAAACGCCCGGTTTCAATGTACAGGCTGGCGAGCAGGGAGAGACTCGCGGCCACGTCCGGATGATCAGTGCCGAGTGAGCGGGTGCGCAATTCAATGGTCTCCAGCAGCAGCGGCTCTGCAGCGTCGTACTCCCGGTCCTCAATCATCCACATGGCGAGGTTGCTCATGCCGCGCGCAACCGAAGGATGCTCGGGACTGAGGGAGCGGCGGTACACGTCCAGTGATTCGCGCGACAGTTCGATGGCGGTGTCGAGGTCGCCGGTTTCGTACGCGAGAAACGCAAGGTTATTCAGCGTTCCGGCTACGTCGGGATGGTCATTGCCAAGCAATTCGCGCTGCATCGTCAGTGCTTCCCGGTAGCGTGTCTCCGCCTCCGCGTACTCCTTACGATCGTGCAGCGAAAAGGCGAGGTTGTTGAGCCCCATCGCGATCTCGGGATGCGAATTGCCGAGCAGTGTGCGTTTCATCGCCAATGCTTCGCGCATCAGTTCTTCGGACTCGCGGTACTCGCCGGCTTCGCCCAGCAGGAATCCGAGATTGTTGATCGCTTCAGCCAGGTCCGGATGCGGGCCGTCATGCAACTCCCGGCGTAATGCCAGTGCTTCCCGCATCAGTGGAATGGATTCCTCGTAATTTCCCTGGTCGTAGAGATTGAGTGCAAGTCCCTCGAGACCCTCGGCCATCTCCGGACTCTTTTCACGGTGCAGGCGACTGCGAATGTCCAGTGACTCGCGAATCAATGGTTCCGCTTCAGCAAAATTTCCGCGTCGTCCGAGCAGGTCAGCGAGCTGGTATACCGAGTGCGCCGTATCGGCATTCTCGTTGCCCAGCAGTTCGCGGCGTATTTCCAGCGCTTCGCGGTACAGCTTTTCCGCTGCAGGGTACTCGGCTTTCAGCTTCAGGACCTGCCCGAGTCGGTCCAGTGACCGCGCGACCTCCACGTGTTGGTTACCGAATACTTCCCGGCGCAGCTCCAGCGCTGTTTGCAGCAAGCCAGCGGCCTGTTCATACAGGCCGAGACTCGTGTAGACGGCACCCATCGTTTCCATCAGAGTGGCCTGCACGACCGGTTGCCCGGCCAGTTCCTCGCGAATGCGAACGGCACCCTTGTCCATTATTTCGCGGGCGGTGATGGAGTTGCCCAGTGATTCGCTGGGGTCTGATACCTCGAACAAACCGACCATGAAATCCGTCGTCTGCAGCGCCGTTTCGGCATCGACTTCGGCGCGCAACCGTGCCGCGTTCGCAAGATCGCGTTGCTGGTTGGCGAGATACGCGGACGAGGCGGCCAGCACCCCGAGAATGGCGATACCGGTGACAACCCCGGCTTTGAGTCGCTGGAATCGTTTTGCCTTGGCTATTGATGCATGAATGTAGCTGGCTTCGTTCTCCGGCAGCTCGTAATCCTGTTCAAGCAGCGATTCGGCTTCCACCAGCGGCTTGCCGGCGGGCAACAGCAAATCCGATGCGCGGTCTTCGGCGTTCCAGCGATCTGCCGCCGTACTGATGCGTCCGCGGATGCGGAGGTTTTCCCGGTTCTGTGCGACCCAGTCATGCACTCTTGGCCAGTGCCAGAGCAGAGCCTCGTGAGCGACCGTGACCACGGCGCTGCCGTCGTCCGCAAGCTCGGTAACAAACAGCCGGTTCTTGACGAATGCTTCGACGAGCTCGCGGCTCTTGCCCGAGGTTGCCTGCGACCATGGCGCGCGCTTCCGCCCAATGGATTCGTGGCCGTTGTGCTCGATGCTGACCAGCGCATTCAGTACTTTTGGCAGCTCCGCTTCAACGTCATCCGGCAGGTCCTTGAACACGGTTTCCGCCCGTTGCGCGAGCGAACCTTCGACCCCGCCGAGTTCGCGATAGGCACTGAGTGTCAGCAGGCCGTCTTCGGTACGGCGCTGGTACAGTTCTTCCAGTGTGAATTGCAGTAGTGGCAATACTTCCGGGTGGTCGGCGGCGGCATCGCGGAGATTGTCATCAAGACGCTCACTGCTGGTCGGGTCTTCCTCGAAACGCAGGCCGGCGGCGCGGGTGGGGAGGCGGATCATCTGGCCGATTTCACTAGCCGTGGGTGGCATGAGATCGTACTGGCCGTCGCCTTCTTTCAATGCCCCCAGTTTTGGCAGGTTGGCGAGCCGCGGATAGAAGTCACTGCGCAGTGTGCACAGCACCCAGACTCGGCCGCAGCGTGCCAGTGCGTCGAGTACATCGACGAATGCCTTGCGGTCTTTTGGCAGGATTTCATCCTGCGTGTACATCTCCTCCATCTGATCGATGACCAGCGCCAGGCGGGCGTTATTCGCGCCCTCGTTCATGGCTTCCTCGCGTTGCAAGGCATTGCGGATCATCGAGGTCGCCGCTTTTGGGGAATCACGCAGTATCTTGGCGAGTTCTGCGGTAGCGTCACCGTCGTCAGCCAACGTCGGCAGGGCGTGTTCCCGCAATAGCGCTTTCGCCAAACCCGTGAACAGGTCGCCGCGAACGTCTGTCGGGCGAAAGACCGCGCGACGCCACAAACCAACGCCTTCGATAACGCCGGGTTTGGTCAACATGGGCAGTACGCCGGCGCGCACGACGGACGACTTGCCGCCGCCGCTCATGCCCAGGATCAGGATGAACGAACGGCGATCCGCTGCCTGGTTCCGCAGGCCCTGAAGGATGTCGGAAACGGCTTTTGTCCGGCCAAAGAAGACCGGCGCGTGTTCAAACTCGAATGCTTCGAGGCCCCGAAACGGCGAGCCTTTGCGCCATACCGCACGCGCTTCCGAGGTTGACGACATGCTCTTTGGCAAATGTCGCTCAATGAGCCTGTGGAGGTGATTCTCCAGCAGTTCCTCGAAGTCACTGGGCGATTCGAACTGGTGAAAGGCCGCGGTTAGCGTGCCTTCATCCCGGTCGTGAAACCATTTTTCGATGAAGACGTCGAGCTTCTTCTTCTGCCCGAGTCGTTCCATCAGTTCGGCTTCGTCATCCAGCCGAACCGAGGGGGGTGCCGTTTTACGATAGACCAGCAGGTCCGGTTTACCGTTTTCACGGAAGCCTGCCATCGCTTCTTCGAATTCGTACTCGGTACCTGATTCGTACCGGCTGCCGTCGGCGCGGACAAACTGTTTGGGCAGCTTGGTGCCAAGGCGTGACCAGAGTATGGCAATCACGACGTCGGTGTCGGAGGGCTTCGCGATCTGGTGCTGGAAGGTAGAGGTGGCAACGAGCGGCTGGTGCTCCCAAAGCACCGGCTCAAGTACTACCTTGCCGATGTACTCGCTCTGAAGTCGTTCGATGACCCGATTCGCGATGGCCCGCTCTTCGAATACATCCCCCGGCGACGAGATAAAGAATTGTAGTGTTTTCACTGACATGCCTTGTATGTCGCGGGTTTATAGTAGTGCAACGTCCGGTCAAAAGATATCAGGCGCAGTGACCGTGGCGACTACCTTGTGCGTCTTTAAAAACGCTGGGTGTAACGAATTGATTCGATCGTATAGGTCGTACTCTTGTCCGTTGTACTGATCTGCACGTCATCGCCAACGCGTTTGCCGCGCAGGCTTTTTGCAAGCGCCGAGTCGATGCTGATGTCGTGCGAACCCGGGTCTGCTTCGTCGGCACCGACCAGCCGATAGGTAAACAACTCGCCCGCATCGTTGCGTACCTGCACCGTTGCACCGAAGTAAACGGCGTCCGAATTAGCGAGCTCACGAACAACGTTTAATACCGGCAAGCGCTTTTGCAGATACCGAATACGGTAGTCCAGCCCACCCAGTTCCTTCTTGCGATAAATATACTCCGCGTTCTCCGAGCGGTCGCCTTCGGCCGCGGCGGCGGCCAGCGCGGCAACAACGTCACGGCGTCGCAGCCAGAGTGCTTTCAGTTCTGCCTGCAAAGCATCGAACCCGGCAGGCGTGATGTAAGGCGATGATTGCGGTGCGGGTGGACGCCAGCGACCCATGGTGAATCTCCCTGTTTGTCCGAGTTGCTGGTTTAGAGTGTTGCTGCCAGCCGGCTACCCTGATCGATCGCGCGCTTCGCATCCAGTTCCGTGGCGACGTCGGCGCCGCCGATCACGTGGACGGTTACGCCAGCCGCTTCCAGCGGTTCCTGCAGTTCACGCAATGGCAACTGACCAGCGCACAGCACAATGTTGTCCACCGCAAGCCACTCGGGATCCTTGCGTTCCTTGCCGTAACTGATCAGCAGCCCGTCATCGCCTATGCGTTCATAGTTGATGTTGCCGATCATGCGCACGTTGTTCATCTTCAGGGTTGCACGGTGTATCCAGCCGGTCGTTTTGCCCAGCTTCGCCCCGTGTTTGCCGGGTTTGCGCTGCAGCAGGGTGATGTCGCGTAATGGCGGTTCCGGCTGTGCCCGCTTGCGCTCTATACCGCCGCGCGCTTCAGCGGGATCAACCACGCCCCATTCCTCCAGCCATTCGTCAAGGTTCAATGTCGGCGAATGACCATCGTGTAACAAAAATTCAGCGACGTCGAAGCCGATACCGCCTGCGCCAATAATGGCTACGCGTTTGCCGACGGGTTTGCGGTGCCGGAGCACGTCTATGTAGCTCAATACTGTCGGATGATCCTGACCTTCAATGTTCGGGTCGCGAGGCACGACACCGGTCGCAATGATGACCTCGTCGTATTCTCCGTTGGCCAGTTGCTCAGCTGTGACCCGGGTATTGGTATTGGTTCGGACGCCTTGCGTTTCAATCTGGCGTTTGAAGTAGCCGAGCATCTCGTGAAACTCTTCTTTGCCCGGAATGACTTTGGCCATGTTCAGTTGACCGCCGATCTCCGCTGCTGCCTCAAACAGATCGACATTGTGGCCGCGTTCGGCCAGCACCAGCGCCGCGGAGATTCCGGCCGGACCGGAACCGACCACTGCAAATTTTCGCGGTGCCGCGGTCTTCACGTAGTTCAGTTCCGTCTCGTGGCAAGCCCGCGGATTGACGAGGCAGCTGCTGGTCTTGTTCGCGAAGGTGTGATCGAGACAGGCCTGGTTGCAGGCAATGCAGACATTGATTTCATCGGCGCGGCCTTGCCGTGCCTTGCTCACAAACTCGGGGTCGGCCAGTAGCGGTCGGGCGAGTGAGACCATGTCGGCGGAACCGTCAGCCAACACCTGTTCTGCGACTGAAGGCAGGTTGATGCGGTTCGAGGTGACGAGCGGAACCGACACTTCAGACTTCATCTTGCGGGTAACCCAGGTAAACGCAGCGCGTGGTACCGAGGTCGCGATTGTCGGTACGCGTGCCTCGTGCCAGCCTATGCCGGTATTGATGATCGTGGCACCCGCCTGCTCGATGGCTTTTGCGAGCGTGACCGTTTCCTCCCAGGAGTTGCCGTCAGGGATCAGGTCAATCATGGACAGGCGGTAAACGATAATGAAATCACTGCCCACCGCTTCGCGGGTGCGGCTAACGATTTCGACCGGCAGGCGCATGCGCTGTGAAAAGTCACCGCCCCATTTGTCGGTCCGCTGGTTCGTGTGCGTGACAAGGAACTCGTTAATGAAGTAGCCTTCGGAGCCCATGATTTCCACGCCGTCGTAACCCGCTTCACGGGCGCGAACCGCACAGCGCACGAACGCCTGAATCTGTTTTTCCACGCCGGCGGTTGACAGTTCACGTGGCGTGAACGGAGTAATTGGCGAACGAATGCGCGAAGGTGCTACGGGCAGAGGGTGATAGGCGTAGCGGCCGGCGTGCAGAATCTGCATGGCGATTTTGCCGCCTTCCGCATGCACCGCATCCGTGACCTGTTTGTGTTTGGCCGCTTCGCGGGCGGTGCTCAACTTGCCGGCGAACGGCTTGACCCAACCGGCACGGTTCGGCGCATAGCCACCTGTAATTATCAGACCAACACCACCGCGCGCGCGTTCCGCGAAATAGGCGGCCAGCTTGTCATGCTGATTGCCATCCTCGAGGCCGGTGTGCATCGAGCCCATGAGCACGCGGTTACTGAGTGTGGTGAACCCCAGATCAAGAGGTGCCAGAAGGTGCGGGTAGCGTGTCTCGGTCATGCCTGTCCCTGGATGATGGGCCTGCGGACAGTGTACCGAATTAAGCTCGCGCAGGACCGGGACGTTGGCGCGTGGTTGCGGCAAGGTCAGAGAGGCGGCTGCTGGATGTGGCGGGCGACGTCACCTGGCTGCCTGCAGGCAGGGTCGGCTGCGGTTGGTCAAGGCCGGTCGAAGTCGCTCAGGCGTAACCGCCGAGCAGTTTTTGCAAGTCGCCGAGCAGCATGCGCAATGTGCCGGTCGTTAACGCAAACTCGGCGTCTTGCCGTGCCAGTGGGTCATTGTCGATATCGCTGTCGTCATCCATGCCGAGGAACTTCAGCTTGCGGATGACGCCGTTCTCATCCAGTACGAAGGACATGACGTTGTCGTAGATGATGGCGACGTGAGTCAGGCTCATGCCGTTCGCCACGTGCGTGCGTATGGTTTTTTCGTCGAGGTCGAAATCGGTCCAGCGCACGATGGAACCCGCGTCAACGGCATCCTGCATACGGCATTCGCGACCGAGTACGAATTGCTTCGGTGCACCGCCAAGGAAAACGCTGGTCAGTAACTCGCTGACCGGTTTGTTGAACTGCAGCGGCCGAATGCTCAGATCACCGAAGGCCGCGCTCAGCCGCCGCAGAAAGCGCTCCGCGACCGATTCCTGGGCCGTGTCTATGCCGATTATCTTTTCCTTGATATCGATGTAGCCCCAGATACGATCCGACTTCAGCATGGCTTTGGGCAGCAGTTCATCACGGGCTTCGGCTTTCATGCGCCGCTTTTCGCGCGGACTGGGCGCTTCCTGCATGCGTCGCTGGAAATCTTCGATACGTACTTCCAGTTCTTCCTTGATCGCCGAATGGGGAAGTATGCGTGACTGACTGCGGAGCCTGATCAGATCCGCGCCGTTCAGGCGCCGGGACAATGACTGATTGCTGTCGCCGTCCACCGTGACCCAGCCGGAGCTGCGTTCTGTCAGCGGACCGCAGGGCTCGAAGCCAGCAGACTCGAGGTTTTCGGACAGTTCTTCCTCGCTCTCAGGCCAGGTACTTTCCAGTCGATAGTAGCGAACGTTTCTGAACATGATGCAGTACGCAACGGGCGGCAGGGCGGCGCAGTATCCTTATTCCGGCGGCTAAAGTCACCATTGAAATTGGGTCCGGCAATGTGCTGGGCTGGCGTCGACCGGCTCAGTTGGTGCCGAAAGACTGCAGTGAAATCGCACCGCTGTCTTTGACTCTGATCGCTGGCCGCAGGGCACCGATATCGAGCTTGGCTTCGAACTCGTACGGCACGCTGTCCTTGGGTCCGTTCATCAAATCGCCAAGCAAGCGCATCCCGGCGAGCAGGTTCGCTGAGGCCGTGAGTTTGAATTCACCCTGACCGTAGGCTGCGATCACCGGCAAGTCGTTGCCGACGCCTTTGATCAGTTCGTAGCCGCCGAGACTGACGCCGTAAGTAACACCGCGCAAATTCAAGGCGACGGCGTTGGGGTTGGTGACCTGCAGACCGATTTCAAAATTGGGCATTGCCCCTTGCGAGGGTAGTGCGCGAAAGGAACTGACGGTAACCGTCGGCGTTTCAAAGCCGGGCCGCAAGCCAGCGCACGCCTGCAGCATCAGGATGGCCAATAGCAGAAGGGCGCTACCTTGTCGGGTGGGTGTTGTTTTGCAGCCTGTGTTCAAGACGCTTCTCACGTGTGGGTGTATCGCGAAGGCTAGCACGGAGTTGCGAGTGCCGTTGCGCGGCGCCCCGCTCCGGTGCCTATTGGCAAGCTCTGTGTCCTGATTGAGCCGGATTTGTGCTCGTGAGAATCGGGCTGCTCTGGCTGTTTCGTGACTTAGTCACTCCCCCCGCCGGTCAGAGCCCTTAGAGTGGCTTGATGCATGACGCTGACACTCCCTTGCAGGAACGGCTCTCAGCTTTGCCCACGATCGGCAAGCTTGGGGTGAGCGCGTTCAGCCTTCTGCTGGCCAATGCCGGTTTGTTACTGATCGCTATCAGCTACAACCTGTCGCTCTATCAGCTTGTGCTCATCTACTGGTGGGAGGGCTTCTGGATCGGGCTGTTCAGCGCTTTGAAGCTGATCGTAGCGTCGCTGATTGGTGAGCCGTACCAAAACCGCTGGGTCAGTGTGTCCCGGGGCAGTCGAATACTGGTATCCATCATCTTGCTCGTCAAAATGGGCACGTTCTATTTCGGCCTGTTGGGTGCCGTTGGGCTCGGCATCCTGCTGGCAGCGGATCGACTGAAGGTTGCCAATCCAGTGGATGAGCCTGTCAACCAGGTCGGGCTGATTTTCGTCTCTTCGTTGTTGTTCCTGATCAGTCATGGTTTGTCGTTCGTTATTAATTTTCTGCTGCGCGGCGAGTTCAGGAGCGCGCGAGCGAGCGATCTGATTCTGATGCCGTTCAAACGTTGTATCGCGCTCTACGCTGTTATTGCATTGGCCTACGTTGTGGTGTTCGCTGTGCCGCCGCTCGCGACGACCACGGGCTTCGCCGCTTTGGTGGTTGTTGCGAAAGTGTCGTGGGATTATTTCCTGCACGTGCGAGAAAGGCGCGAGTTCACGGCGCGGGCAGCGGTAAACACACCATGAATCGAGCCGCCAATATCACGCTCTCGATCCAGGTCGTACTCGCTCTCCTGTGGGTCGTACCCGCTTCTATGACAGACAAGAGCGCCGGGTTCGGTGTACTCGCGTTGTTGTTCTACTACGTTATCGCCGCGGCGTTGCCCATGTTGTTTGCACTATGGCTCCTGTGGCGGCATCCGCCGCAGCGTCGCAAGGCCGCCGTAATTCTGTTGTTGCCGCTACTGGCTGTGTTCTTGCCGAGCGTGATACAGGGCATCGTTGGTGGCCCGGTGGCGCCCGCCCACGTTGCCGGCCTCATGGTTCTATTGGCTATCGGTGTAGCGCTTGCGTCGATCGTGGCGCCACGCCGGATAGCAACGACATTGCCAGCCTTCCTGTTTCGTAGCCGCACCGTTAATGGCTTCATTGTGGCGGGACTGGTGTTCGCGTGGGTGCTTCTCGCAATCGGCATTCTCTGGGTGCTGAGCGATGCGCCCAGTGGCGGGTATCGGCGCGATACCGGTACGGGTCTCGCCTATGCATTGATCCTGCTGATGATGTACGTACTGTCGGTAGCAGCGGCGTCATTATCCGCCGTAGTGTGGGCCAGCCTCGGCCTGCGCAGCGATATAGATGGCGCTTGTCGCAAGCTCTTTGTGACTCAGTGGCTGGTTGCCGCGCCAGGAATTCTGGCAGGCCTCGCTGCGTGTGCTTTCTGGTTGGTGCAGCGCTGACGGAGACGTCGTGCCGTGCTCAGGCTGTTTGCCCGGTCTGCACTGCCCACAAAGCCGCGTAGATGCCGTTCTTCTCAATCAGTTCCGAATGCTCCCCGCTCTCCGCGATGCGGCCTTTGTCCATCACGTAGATGCAGTCGGCGCGAACGATGGTGGAGAGTCGGTGGGTGATGACAATGGTTGTGCGGGAAGGGGATATCCGTTGCAGTGATTCAGTCGATGTACACATCGGTTAACGACCAGTGACAGCACGTTGGCCGAGCACCAGACCATCGAAAATCGTCTCCACGATAGTGGCTAACGGCCCTACCACAATTGACGTATAAGAAGATTATTGACTACATTCACGGCATTCGCCTATGTTTTCCCGGATCTGTCTCTGAAGAACTGGTATTCACACTATTGGATTGGATCCTTCCTGGGGGGCGCACATGTCAATTCTACGTCTCAGTTTTGCAGCTCGGTGCCTGTTAGTTATTGCTTCGTTTGTCGGTGTGTTTCAGGCAGCGCCAGCAACGAGCCAGACTCTGCAGAAGTTTTGGACTTACCAGACTGACCATACAGGCTCAACTCAGTTTGATACCTTGCAGCAAGCTGAAACTGCGATGCGGGCATCTTCCGATTCAGCGGCCTTCCTTGCCTACACTGGCGAGGATGAGGTCGATGCGATAAACGTCAGGCGATTATACGAGGCGATTCCGAAAATCACTGAGCCAGACGTCGGTGAACCGTGGACTTACCGAGCTTGTGACTACGATCTGGGTCATCACGAGTGCGGTCCGGACACGCTGCCTGGGCCCTTTTACTCCGCCGAGGACGCGCTCGATGCACTCTTTCATCATGGATATTATGCGTGCGGAATACTCTCCGGCCCTTCGCCGGTAACTGACTGGTGGTACGGGGGTGGTGGCTCCAATCCACCTACCGGTACTCCTGCTGCGCCGTTTCAGGAGCGTCAGGTCAGGGAGTATACTTTTGATACAAAACGCGACAGCGCCGCGCCTGGATATGATTGTCTCGGCAGTGAAACTCGAGCCGCATTTGTGTACCGGACTCAGGACCTGGTCTGTCCAGATGGATACCAAGAAACCGGGCCGGACGCGAACGGACAGACAAGCTGCGTGAACGATGAGACCGGCCAAATTTGGACGCCTAACAAAAGCTATTCGCACAGCAATAAAGTATGCATTGGAAATCCGTGCAACCCGGCGACCGGCGCGAAAATTGAAACCGTCGTGGACTACACCGCTCCAGGCATCCAGTTTACCCGGACATTCACTTCGACAATGGTGCCCTGGGCGCAGTCTGCACAACATATTCGTCGGCTCCCCCCGTTCTGGACGCACAGCTACGTTCGCGTTCTGCGGCTTGATCCATCGTCGGACCTGCCGACCGAGCTGTTTCGAGGCGATGGGAGCTCCGTTCCTCTCTTTGCGCTTGCCGGCCATACCGACGTCTATATGGCCTCCGACGGCTCAGGCATGCAGGCCCGGCCGGGCGCGCTGGCCGATGAGTGGGACGTCTTTCTGGCCGACGGAAGTATCGAACACTACGACGCGGTAGTTTGCTCGGCTGGCCAGAATACCGAGCCCAGACCGCGGCTCGGCTATATCGAAGACGCCAGTGGCAATCGGACGCAGCTAGACTATCCGGATAACTGTGCGGATCACCCGGACTTCATCACGGGTCCGTTTGGACATACCGTTGCAATCACGTACGCACCTTTCGATCCATTTTCGCCAACCTACGTCGAAAAGATCACTGACTCGGCTGGACACGATATCGTGTACGGCTATTCCAATGGAAACACCGGAAAGCTGGAGTCGGTTACCTACCAGGACGGCAAAACTGTTCAGTATCACTACGAGGACGTGCGCGCTAGTAACGTCATGTTGCTGACTGGTGTTACCGATGAAGAAGGACGCCGGTTCAGCGAGTTTGGTTACGATTTCGCCGGTCGAGCCACGTCAACGGAGCATGACGGTGGGGACTTTGGGTACTCTCTGACCTACGATCCGAACATGGGAAGCACTACCGTAACCCGAGTACATGACGCTGATGGAAACCAGTTCGACTATTCGTTGTCGGGGAAAGGCGCTGGTCCTTCTCGAGTAAAGTCGGCCAATTCGCCGTACGGTGCCAAAGTTTTCACATACGAAGGATCTAAGCAGTATCGCCTGACAAAAATCCGAGACGAAGTACAGGTTCAGACCTATTTCTATTACGATGATTTCCACAAAATTTCGACACTTGAGTCGGTGGTAGCAACGGCCACTCGACGAGAAACCACGTACGACTACCTGAACGACACCAGCAACTTCCGAACGAAGACCACACGACCCAGTGTGTGCGATGACGGTACGCCACGTTTTGCTGAGGAGATTGTCACGTATATACCCGGCACTCAGCTTGTTGCGTCAATGACAAACGCAGGCTTCCGCATGAACAGCGGCGTGTGTGGCCCTGTTCAGCAGACTACAACGTACGGGGGGTATAACAGTTACGGGCAAGCAACCACAATTGACGGTCCGCGCACTGATGTCACTGACCTGTATACGCTGGAGTATTACGAATGTACGGTTGGCGGGGAGTGCGGCCAATTGAAGAGCGTGACGAATCCACTTGGCCACGTTACATTTTTTGATGACTATGACAGCCACGGTCGCCTTCTGCAGAGTTCAGACCCGAATGGTCACGTAATGAACTACGCGTACGATCTTCGTGGCCGGTTGTTGTCCGTTACAGAGGCGCCGCTGGTTGGCGCGCAACGGGTTTCTTCGTTTACTTATGAGGCCGGTTCGCTGCTGAAAACGGCCACACTTTCCGACGGCCGGGTACTTACCTATACGTACAATGCGGCGCACCGATTGACTGCCGTTGAGGATAACCTGGGCAATCGAATTGAGTACGGCTACGACATTCGCGGCAATCGCAACTCCGATGACGTCCTGGATCCTTCATTGCAATTGACTCGCGCGGTGGATCGCACGTTCGACGCGCGAAACGCTGTCGAAACAATCAACGCAGGGGGCTTTACATCCACTTTGACGTACAACTCTGACGGCACCCTCAAAGAGGAGCGGGATGCCGACCTGGTCCTGACCAAGTACACCTACGACCAGCTAAAGCGGCTAACCCGCATTCAGGACGCGATCAACGGCTACACGGACTTCACCTACGACAAAGCCGACAATCTTTTGACGGTTAAAAACTCCCTTTACGACACGACAACCTATGTCTACGACGATCTTGGCAATCAGCTGAGCGAATCGAGCCCGGACCGTGGCCTGACCACCTATGACCACGATGCGGCCGGAAATGTCGTCTCTGCCGTAGATGCCAGAGGCAAAGTTACAACGTATCAATACGATGCGTTGAATCGTCTGACGACAGCAACGTTTGATAATCTTTCGACGATTTCCTATGTCTACGATCAGAATGCGAACGGCATTGGCCGCCTTAGCGGCGTGACGGATGCTACCGGTTCGGTATCGTGGCTATACGATCCGTTTGGTGCAGTAACCCAAAAGCAGCAGGTCATAAGTGGCGTGACCTTTACCACCAGTCACGACTATGACGCGGCTGGTCTACTTCAGTCCACGACCCTGCCATCCGGCAAAGTGTTGTCGTACGGTTATACCGGGCACCAGGTTACGAGTATCTCTGCGAATGGTCAGGTTGTGCTGTCAGGAGTAACGTACGATCCGTTCGGGCCGCCCACTGGCTGGACCTGGAACGATCTGACGGTCAGCACCCGTGATTTTGATCTGCGCGGTTTGCAGACCTCACATACGCTGGCGTCCGATACACGGACCTTGTTGTATGACGCGGTGGGCCAGGTGACGGACATTGACGACAGCCGTCACGATATGGCGTTCGACTATGATGTTCTTGGGCGTCTGACGAACTTCACCTCGACACCAATCCCGGGCGGGGCCGTATTGCCGGCTTCGCAGGTCTACAGCTACGACAAGAACGCGAACCGTTTGTCCTTGAATGAAGCCGGCGTGATCAGCAACCAGACCTATGCCTCGACCAGCAACCGCCTGCTCAGCCGGAGCGGTCCGGCTCCGCGCACGTATTCCTACGATGCAGCGGGGAACATCATTGGCGATGGCGTGCATACTTACAGCTACGACGATCGTGGCCGATTGACGGGCGTGGATATGGGACTCGCGACCTACCAGCACAACGGCCTCGGGCAACGCGTCCGGAAGGACACCGGATCGGTGACGCTGTTCGTCTATGACGATGCAGGGCAGTTGATTGGCGAGTACGATGCGTTCGGTAATCCGTTGCAAGAGACGGTGTGGTTCGAAGGCGCGCCGGTGGCGCTGCTGACGGGCAGCGATGTGTACTACGTACACACCGATCATCTCGGAACACCGCGGGCCATCACGGATGCGGGCACTGTTATCTGGCGCTGGGAGTCGGAGCCGTTCGGTACCGCACCGGCGGATGAAGATCCGGACGGTGATCTGGTTAACTTCACGTTTAACGGGCGGTTTCCGGGGCAGTATTTTGATGCGGAGACGGGGCTGCATTACAACTACTTCAGAACCTATGATCCTTCGACTGGGCGGTACCTGGAGAGTGACCCCATAGGCCTCGGCGGCGGGTTGAATACATACGGCTACGTGAATCAGAATCCGTTGCGGTATACAGACCCAACCGGAGAGGCGATTCCGGTCGTGGTAGCTGCATGTGCATCGAATCCGGCGTGTGCTGCTCTGGCTATTGCCACGGGTATCGCGTTGGTCGATTTCGGCATGGATGTTGCGGACATCATTCGTAACCGGCCGAGGGCGCAAACACCACCAATGCCGCCGATATCGCTTCCATTTCCGATTTCCATTCCTGGCACGATGCCGATGGAAGGCGAACAATGTGACGATGATGAAGATAAGTGCGAGAAACAAGCGCTGGCAGATGAGCGGATGTGCCGAATGATGACTATGCCTGGTACGGGTGCGCGAGCTAGATGTTGGGCGAGCGTTCAGGACAGAAACGGGGCTTGCAGAGCTGGCCGACCGCTGCCTCCACTGGTCTTTTGGTAGGCACCGAAATGAAGATTACTGAGATATCTAAACCCATTGCTACAAGAAAGCTAAGTGTTGGCAGCGAAGCTGTTGTGGTGACTATCGGTAAGCCGGAGTTGTTCGAGGACGGCAACGATTACTACTGCCCGTACGCAATCGACTTTCTTGGGAAGAAGAAGATGAGCTATGCCGGTGGGGCAGATGCTGTTCAAGCAATACAGCTCGCGATGCAGAAAATCGGCGTTGATCTTGCGTACCTCAAGACGCCGTCGAATGAGCGGGTTACTTGGATGAGTGACAGTCCTGGCGAGACGGGCTTCCCTGCGGAGTAGGCACGCAGATCGCGCGCATGCTGCCTCGCAACTGATCTGGGGTGCGTTGTAATCAACTCTGCCTGCTAATGCATCTCCTTTTTTAGTCGCTCTGTTGCAGCACGGTATCGAGCATCTCGATAACGAAACGTTGCTTGGTCCTTGGCAACTGCTGAATCTGCTCGATCTGTCGCTGTAGCTTGGGCGCGGGTCCGCGCTTGTTCCTTATTGTCGGCGTGCCGACGAGCGTCTCGACTGACACAGCAAGTTCCTTCGCGAGAGCCGGTAGCATCGCCACGGCGATCCGCAGTCGGCCGACCTCGTAGTGGGCCAACGTCTGTTGTGAAACGCCGAGCCGTTCGGCGAGCTGTACCTGGGTGAGGTCCTGCGCCTTGCGTAACTCGGCAACGCGTTGACCGAGTGCTTGATAAAAACGTTTGTCCTGGGGCGTCACGGCGGTAATCCAATGTGATGATGACGCCATGAGCATATCCCCGGTTCCTTAAAGTCGAGTTAACATTACTCTATAACAGAGTACTCTGCAACAGAGTTATTTTTACTCGAAACCCCTTGACAGGTTTTTACGAAAGGAGCGATTTATGGCCCGTATCCCCGATGATCAACTGGATCGTCTGAAGGCCGAGGTCGCAGTGGAGCGTCTGGCGACCAGTATGGGGGTGACGCTGAAACGTCACGGTGCCGATCTTCTGGGTCTGTGTCCGTTCCACGACGATCGCGAGCCGTCGCTGGTCATCAGTCCGAAAACGAATCTGTGGCACTGCCTGGGTGTCTGCCAAAGCGGCGGCTCGGTGATCGACTGGGTGATGCAAGCGGAGGGGGTATCGTTCCGGCACGCCGCCGAACTGCTCCTGGCCGACTATCAACCTTTAGCTGCCGACAAGCGAACCACGGCACACTCGACGGTGAAGAAGCTGCCCACGGCCCTGGAAACCGATGCCGGCGATGCCAAGCTGCTTGTGCAGGTGATCGACTACTACCACGAGACCCTAAAGCAATCACCGGAGGCGCTCGCGTATCTGGAGAAACGTGGCACCGCGAACAGTGAGGCGATCGATCGCTTCAAGCTTGGCTTTGCGAATCGCACGCTCGGCTATCGCTTGCCGATGAAGAACCGCAAAGACGGTGCGGCCCTTCGTGGCCAGTTGCAACGTATCGGCGTGTTGCGAACGTCGGGGCACGAGCACTTTAATGGCTCGATCGTGATGCCGGTGATCGATGACGGCGGCAATGTGACGGAAGTCTACGGCCGCAAGATCAACGACAACCTGCGCAAGGGTACGCCGATGCATCTGTATCTGCCGGGTGCGCATGCCGGTGTGTGGAATGCGGCAGCGTTGCAAGCCAGCCCCGAAATCATCGTGTGCGAATCTCTGATCGATGCGTTGACGTTCTGGTGCGCAGGCTTTAGAAACGTGACCGCGAGTTACGGCATCGAGGGCTTCACGGCTGATCACCTGGCCGCGTTCAAAGCCAATGGGACACAACGTGTCCTGATCGCGTATGACCGCGATCAAGCCGGGGAAGCCGCTGCCGAGAAATTATCGAAACGGCTGCTCACCGAAGGCATCGACTGTTACCGCATCCACTTCCCGAAAGGTATGGATGCAAACGCTTACGCGTGCCAGGTACAACCGGCGACGAAATCCCTGGGCGTGGTGATCCGTTCGGCAATCTGGCTTGGCAACGGCAAAGCAAAACCGATCACGACCGAAGCAATCACCAGTGACAGATGCACCGGTGAGGCCGGTGACGATCCCATACCTCCCTTAGTCGCTGAACTGGAATCGGTGCTCGACGACACCGACGACGAGTCGATCGAGGAACCGGAGCCCGAGCCGGAAGTTAATGTGCCTGCTGCTGTTGTGCCGGCGGCACCGCAGCCGTCTGTGGAAGCAGAGGTGTCAGATACCGATATCGTCATCAACCTAGGTGATCGCCGCTACCGCATCCGGGGGCTTGAGAAGAACCTGAGCTTCGACGTGATGAAGATCAATCTGTTGGTCTCTGGCCACTCACTCGGCGAGCCGGCCGTGCACGTCGACACACTGGACTTGTATCAGTCACGACCGAGGGCTGCGTTCGTCAAACAAGCCGCTGTCGAACTGGGTGTGACCGAGACGGTCATCAAGGCCGACCTGGGTAAGTTGTTACTGAAATGCGAGGCGCTGCAAGAAGAACGCATCCGCGCGTTGCAATCGCCGGAAACCAAAACAGTCGCATTATCCGAACCGGAGACGGCCGCTGCACTCGATCTTCTGAAATCACCGGAGCTTCTGGATCGCATCGCGGCGGACCTGACGCGCTGCGGCCTGGTCGGTGAGGATGCGAACAAACAGATCGTCTACCTGGCCGCTCTGTCTCGTAAACTCGATGCACCGTTGGCGGTGACCATCCAGTCAACGTCGGCGGCCGGCAAGTCGGCGTTGATGGATGCTGTACTTGCGTTCGTACCGGCCGAGGATCGCCCACAGTACTCCGCGATGACCGGTCAATCGCTGTATTACATGGGCGAGACCGATCTTAAGCACAAGGTGTTGGCACTGGCCGAAGAAGAAGGTGCAAGCAGCGCGTCTTAT
Organism: Woeseia oceani; assembly: GCF_001677435.1. Classification (GTDB taxonomy): domain Bacteria; phylum Pseudomonadota; class Gammaproteobacteria; order Steroidobacterales; family Woeseiaceae; genus Woeseia; species Woeseia oceani. The sequence continues at coordinate 3,780,081 of NZ_CP016268.1, read as the reverse complement.
GCGTTGAAGCTGTTGCAGTCCGAAGGTGAACTCACCATCGCTTCGACCGGCAAGGACGCGGTGACGGGGAAACTGGAAACGCACCAGTATCACGTCGAAGGGCCGGTGATGCTGATGCTCACCACCACCGCGATCGATCTCGATGAAGAGCTCTTGAATCGCTGCATCGTGCTGAGTGTCGATGAAGGCCGGCAACAAACCGAGGCGATCCACGAAAGCCAGCGGCAACGCCGGACCCTTGCGGGTCTCTTGGCGAAAGTGGACCGTGATGCCATCCGGTCATTGCATCAGAATGCCGAACGACTGATCCAATCGCTCGCCGTTGTGAACCCTTATGCGAAGCACTTAACGTCCGTTGCTGATCGCACGCGCACACGGCGTGATCACGATAAGTACTTAACGCTGATCGATGCGATCGCGTTGTTGCATCAACATCAACGATCGATCAAGAGCATCGAGCACGGCGATGAACTGATCCGCTACGTTGAAGTGCCACTCGATGACATCGCGGCTGCGAATCGACTCGCACACGAGGTGCTCGGTCGCACGCTCGATGAACTGCCGCCGCAAACTCGCAAGCTGTTACAGCTCGTCGTCACATGGGTCGCTGAGCGATGTATCGTACTTGCGATGAACCGTGCCGACTTCCGCTTTAGCCGCCGGGAGGTACGTGAGGCGACCGGTTGGGGCAACACGCAACTCAAGGTGCATCTGCATCGCTTAGAAGAACTGGAATATCTGCTGGTCCATCGTGGTGGCCGTGGCCAGTCGTTCGTCTACGAACTCTTATACGACGGCGACGCCGAACAACCTGCACCGCACTTAAGCGGCTTGATCGATGTGGCCGAACTGAAACGCACTTATGACGACAACCGGTCGGGGCCGCAACCCAACCGGTCGGCCCCAAGTCGGTGCGGTGTCGGGTGGTAGCCGGCAACATCAGAACGGTACGCAGCCCAACAACCACAACGGTCACGATGCTGAAGAATGTGACGATGCGCCGGAACGCACTGTTCCGGCAAGTCCGTCAGAATCGTCGTATCGTACTAACGCACCGTCGCTGGTCGCGAAGTTAGCAGAAGGGTGAAGCGCAAACGGCGCAAACTGAAACCGACGCCGGAGGCGTACCCGATCGCGCACCACGGCATCACGCCGTACTTAAATCGCTTTATCGAGGCCTCGGCCGTAAACGGCCTGAGTAAGACCACGGTGCAAATCCGCCGACGCATGCTGAGCCGCTTCATTATGTGGTGCGACGAGCGTGATCTGGATCGACCGCAGGACATCACGCGGCCAATCCTGGAACGTTACCGCCGCTATCTGTATCACTACCGTAAAGTCGATGGGCAACCGTTGTCGTTCGCGACGCAACAGCAACGCCTGGTGCCGATCAAGATGTTCTTTAAGTGGTTAACCAAAGAGAACTACATCCTCTACAACCCGGCCTCGGAACTGGAACTGCCCAAGGTGCATCGGCGGCTGCCGAAGCAACTGTTATCAGCGGCCGAGGTCGGGCGCATCCTGAATCAAACCTTGTTGCACGGTGAGCTGGGCACCCGTGATCGCGCGATCATCGAGACGCTGTACTCGACCGGCATCCGCTGCATGGAGCTTGCGAACTTGAAACTCTATGACGTTGACACGCGCAACGGCACGTTGATGGTCCGAGAGGGCAAAGGCAAAAAGGATCGCATGGTGCCGATCGGTCAACGCGCCGGCCAGTGGATCGAGCGCTACCGCGATGAAGTGCGTCACACCCTGGTTGTGGAACCCGATGCCGGTTACCTGTTCCTGCATGAGTACGGCGAGCCGTTCCACGGCAATCGCTTAACGGACCTCGTGAAGAAATACATCCAGGCCGCCGGCGTGAACAAGCCCGGTGCGTGTCACATCTTCCGTCACACCATGGCCACTCTCATGCTCGACAACGGTGCCGACATCCGCTTTATCCAGGCGATGCTTGGTCACAGCGACTTATCGACCACGCAAATCTACACGCAAGTGTCGATCGTGAAGCTCAAGGAAATCCACGCACTGACGCATCCCGCTGATCGCAAGCCATAACAGTCCCCCTGCGGGTAAGCACCCACCGAACATAATGTGCACGATATACGCAATAGCCGGTTGAGCACCGTCGTGCTGTGCACGTCGGTAACCGCCAACTGCGTACATCCCACACTATGTGTCAATGGCCGCTGCCACGAGCCTTGCGGCTCGCGGTTAAGGAGTGGCTGCGCCACCTGGGGCCAGTCGTCCCTGGCCCGTCTGTTAATGGCAGCTAAAGAAAGCCTGCGTGCATCGTGCAAGCCGACTACAATGCAACGCATGCCTCTGTTAGCTGAAAAGTCGCGTCTGGGTCAAAAAGTCGTTGTGCGGCGCACGCGTCGGCGCAGAAATAACCTAAGCCGCGGAGTGCGTTGGGAAAATCGAAAACGTAGTCGACGATCGTCGTACGGCCGAGTTCTTTACAACTACCACCGCACCTATGATCCTTCCACCGGTAGGTACTTGGAATCCGACCCCATCGGCCTCTACGGCGGGCCGAATACGTACGGTTACGTCGCCGGAAATCCGCTGTCATACGTTGATCCCTTTGGCCTGAACCCATGGGAAGAGGAATGGATGCTTGAACAACGGTTCGAGCGAGACATTAACACAAACTTCCTTGGCGAGCTTCTGGCGGAAGAGTTTACGCCGTACGGAACCGCGAAAGATGCTGCTGATTTTTGCGAAGATCCATCGTTTCTTAATGCCGCAGGATTTATTCCATTCGCAGGTGGGTTACTTAAGCGATTACCGCGTTATCAGCGCGGGGCTATCGGCGACCATCGCAAAAAGCCTGGTAGTCAAGGTGAACTCAAGGGAACAGATGCACTGCGGCGGGAAAATAGAATGGCTCGCGATGCAGCAAAACAGGCTGGTTTGAGCCGCGAGCAACAAAGAATTTTCCATGATGAAATCAGTGGACAGGGAATTGATGACTATCAGCAGTTATTGGAAATTGCTCGAGATATTAAGGCTGGTCGGTTGTGACGGTATTTGAATTTGCCAAACAACTTGTTGGCAAGGACTGTCGGTCGGTCATTTACGGTGCGGGAACTGGTTCCGTCGCTGCTCTGGGGTTTGGTGATCGACTAAGGCGCATCAAGCAATTGGGCAATCCGAATTTGAGCGAAGCCGACCGGAAATTTGCTTCTGAATTGGAGCTGACCGTTTATTGCTCGTGGCGACTGTCCCATAATGATCGCGTAGTCTGTAGTTGGCGTGACAACGAGGATCTACCCTCTCGTACAGGTTTAGGAGGACTAGTCGGAAGAGGCGTGGAGGCCGCTGAAGTGAGACCAGGGACGCACGACTTGGAAATAATTTTTGATCGAGGCTTTCGGTTCCAAGTCTTCTGCGACGTTACAAATAATCTCGATGTAGACGACAACTACTTGTTTGCAACTGCTGAAGAGATCGGCGCGATTAGCCTAAATTCTGAGCCTGCTCCTATTGAGAGAAGGGCAAAGGTGCTCAAACCCGTCGACTAGTCGAAGGCCAAATCGTGACGGTGCACGAGCCTTGAACGGTACCTGCTTACATCACGCGAGGCCGATACAATGCTGCGCATGCCGGAGTTAAGCGAAAAGTCGCGTCTGGGCTCAAAAGTGGCTGTGCGGCGCATGCGTCGGCGCAGAAATAACCTAAGCCGCGGACTGCGTTGGGAAAATCGAAAACGTAGTCGCCGATCGTCGTACGGCCGAGTTCTTTACAACTACTTCAGAACCTATGACCCAAGCACAGGAAGGTACCTAGAGAGCGACCCGATCGGTTTGGCTGCTGGGCCGAACACCTATTCCTATGTCTCAAAGATGCAGGGCAGTTGATTGGCGAGTACGATGCGTTCGGTAATCCGCTGCAGGAGACGGTGTGGTTCGAAGGCGCGCCGGTGGCGGTGTTGCAAGGCAGCGATGTGTACTACGTACACACCGATCATCTGGGAACACCGCGGGCCATCACGGATTCGGGCACTGTTATCTGGCGCTGGGAGTCGGATCCGTTCGGTACCGCACTGGCGGATGAAGATCCGGACGGTGATCTGGTTAACTTCACGTTTAACGGGCGGTTTCCGGGGCAGTATTTTGATGCGGAGACGGGGTTGCATTGCAACTACTTCAGGACTTATGACCCGTCCACCGGCAGATACCTGGAATCAGATCCAATCGGTCTAGGTGGTGGATTGAATACCTATGGTTACGTCGGGGGCAATCCTCTCAGTGGTGTAGATCCGTTCGGACTTTACGAAGGCGATGGACAGTTTCCTGGGCCTGATCCAGGTGCCGCAGCGGCAGCCATGGCGCGTGAAGCGGCGGCAGCGCAAAGGCAAGCACAGAGGGACTTCGAGCGGTACCAGGAACTGTGTCGATATGCAGGCGGTTCGAGCTGCGATCAGCCGGAGCAGGGGCCGTTCAATGAATCGTCGTCGTTCATAGGCGATGCGTGCGAAATACTTGGCGCGACGGTTGGGCTGTATACGGCTGGCCAGGGATTACCAATGTCCAGGTTATTGCCGCCTCGTACTTACGTTTCAGCATATCCGCCGAATCCAGCGCAAGTTCAGCATATCTTCCGAAATGCTCCCGGACATATTGCCGATACGGCAGCCAATAGGGCTCTGCTTCAACGTGTGGCAAGCAACCCCGGAAATCGAGTTGGCCACGATCGATTTGGAAACACTATTTGGTCTAGGTACCAATCAGATGGAAGTCAGGTCTGGGTGCAAACTCGTGGAGGAGTAATTCAGAACGGTGGAGTTAATGCTCCGCCGCCACTTCCTGGAACTTTGTAAGGATACGTTTAATGACAGAGATGACGAAAAACGAAGCATACCTGGCGATGTTCGCCTTTCTAGAGCATTGGTACAGCATGACGCAATCTGACGACGTTGGCGCATTACTAGGAGGCATGTCGTTGTTGCCGGATGGCAAGACATATGACCCTGCGATTTTACAGGACTGGGTCGATGCGGTTGAGAAAGTGAAATCCGGTGAGGTAGATGCTCGGCAGGTACTAAGAAAGTGATGCGCGAACGCTGGTTGTGTTGCCGCGTGTTTACAACTACTACCGCACCTATGATCCTTCCACCGGTAGGTACTTGGAATCCGACCCCATCGGCCTCGGGCAACGCGTCCGGAAAGACACCGGAACGGTGACGCTGTTCGTCTATGACGATGCAGGGCAGTTGATAGGCGAGTACGATGCGTTCGGTAATCCGCTGCAGGAGACGGTGTGGTTCGAAGACGCGCCGGTAGCGGTGTTGCAAGGCAGCGGTGTGTACTACGTACACACCGATCATCTCGGAACACCGCGGGCCATCACGGATGCCGGCACTGTTATCTGGCGCTGGGAGTCGGAGCCGTTTGGTACGTCACTGGCGGATGAAGATCCGGACGGTGATCTGGTTAACTTTACGTTTAACGGGCGGTTTCCGGGGCAGTATTTTGATGCGGAAACGGGGCTGCATTACAACTACTTCAGGACTTATGACCCGAGTACAGGAAGGTATCTTGAGAGCGATCCTATTGGGCTTTGGGGTGGCACAAATACCTACGAATACGTCTACAGCAATCCTTTGATCTATTACGATCCATATGGTCTCTGGGCATTTGGTGATCCGTTGCCACAGGGGCTGGTAGATGGGGCAACGGGATTTGGTGATGGCCTGTCAGGCGGCATCACTTCGTGGATTGGAGATCGAGCCGGTATCGATTGTGGCGTGGACAAATGTTCTGCGGCGTATAGGCGGAGCCAAACGACCGGCAATGCTACCTCTCTGACCTTGGGCGGAGGTAGGCTTGTCTACGCTGGCTTAGCGAAAGGATACTCGTTGACGGCATCTTCAGGCGCTGCCGCGAGTGCGGGCAGATCGCAGCTTCGTCGTCTCTTTGACGGCGGGGGTAGTTTGAGGCCACCGAATTTGTCTCAGTACACGACTGATGCAGCGCTTCGCGCGGCGGCCGGTAGAACGAACCCGTATTTTAATGCGGCAGGTGCTGCGGCTGCTGGTCTAGGTGCAAACGATCTCGCGAATGGCGATGAATGCGAGTGCAGTCAATGAGGACTTACGAGCTTCACCGTGATGATGGCTACTTCTTGGCCTTCGAGATCGAGAACGTATACGTTCGGCCGAAGAAGATAGGGGAAATCCTAAGTGCAGTCGACGGCGTTACAGATGTGAAGGTGCGAAGACCGTTGGGTGCATCGAGGGATGTGCATGTGGCCTTCAAATACCTGGATATCGATTACATCGTCTGGGAGCCGTTCGGTGACAACAGCCGATACCGGGTCGGTCCGGAGCAAGCGAAGGAACAGCCATCGGATATTGATATTGCTCCGCTCGCAAATGCGTTCCGAGATTATGAGCAACCGTTCTTGGTCAAAGTTTTTGGTGACCTGATTACTTTGAATTTTAAATCTCTTTTTAGCACTTAGGCTAGCGCCAAGGCGGATATTCCTGACTGACGAGATCCCGGCGCACATGCACGAGGGCGAGGATGTTGATCGTCTCATTGCTGTCATCGACGGCATAAATCACGCGCTGACTCTGCACGATGAGTTCCCGAATGTGCGTTTCGTTGGCTTCGGGAACCTGCCTGCCTCTGCGGGGCAGTTCGTCAAGCGTAGCGACCGCGTCGAGTATGCGGTCGATGAAGCGCTCGGCATAGACGGCTGAGTCCCGGGCGATGTAATCGAACAGGTCGTCGAGGTCGGTCTCGGCGGGCTCCGTCCAGACAACCTTCATTGAGACTTGCGGGCGAGCAGCCTCGCTTTGACTTCCTCGTGTGGCACGGTGCGACCTGCGGCGGCGGCCTCGAGGCCGGCCTCTATTTTCTGCTTGACGTACAACTCGTACATCAGATCGTCCCAGGTAGCCTGCTCGGGCAGATTGTCGACGATGCTGCGTGCAGCCTCTTTGACGGATGACATCTTGGCGTCCTCGAATTCTCGTTACTCAACTGACGATACCATTTTACCGCTCAATTCGGGGGTGCCAAATCGATTTCAGTTCGATAGAAATCGAGCCCCCAAACCCCCGAGGGGCTTACAAGCAACCACCGAACATAATGCCCACGTTATACGCAATCGGCGTTAACGGCGGCCCGCCGCAGCATCCTCCATGCACAAAAAGGGACAAAAGGGCGGCAGCTAAAGGTGAACGCCGTTGGTACAATCAATCGACGCTCACGACCACGGAGGCAGCGCGATGAGTGCCACAAAACAGGAAGTGCAGGCCTTGCTCGACAAGCTCACGGACGACTGCAGCCTGGAGGACGTCCAGTATCACCTGTACGTCATCGAGAAGGTGCAGCACGGCATCGCCGTGGCCGAGGAACAGGGCAGCGTGTCGCAGGACGAGGCCGAGCAGCGACTCGCCAAATGGACGTCCGCGTAAGCTGGTCGCCCGCGGCCCTCGATGACGTCGATGCCATCACCGAGTACATCTACTGCGACTCGCCGGCCTACACGAGCGCCGTGGTCAGCAAGCTTCTCGAGGCGGCGCGAAACCTCGCGACCTTCCCGAACGCCGGGCGCATCGTGCCCGAGCTCGACGACGACACGATCCGCGAGCGCTTCATCTTACAGCTACCGGCTCATCTATCGCATCCAGGGCAACGAAATCCTCGTCGTTGCCGTCGTTCACGGCCGGCGGCTCCTGGAGCCGTTGCTCGACCAGATCAGCGACGCCTGATCCTATCCTGTTAAGCGAAAAGTCGCATCAGGGCCAAAAAGTTGTTGCGCGCTGGATGCGTCGGCGCGGCAACAACCTAAGCCGCGGACTGCGTTGGAGAAATCACATACGTAGTCGCCAATCGTCGTACGGCCGAGTTCTTTACAACTACTTTAGAACTTATGACCCGTCGACGGGGCGCTATCTCGACTCTGATCCAATCGGCTTGAATGCTGGGCTCAACACGTATGCGTACGTCGGAAATATGCCTACGATGTACTTCGATCCTTTTGGTCTAGAGCCGACTTTCAACTACTTTCCAAGAAACGAGCAGATCTACCACAATTCTCAGAGAATCCCAGATCCTCCTGCTGGCGTTATTTCTGTTGCGGGCCACGGGAACGAGAACCTAATGGTTCGCAGGTTTTCTCAGTACCTCGATGCGCGGCGACTTGCTGATTTGATTCGAAACTTGGAAGAGTTCAATGACGCTAAGAAAGTTACGTTATTGTCTTGCAACGTTGGTAGAGGCGAGGAGTCTCTTGCGCAGCGCCTCGCGGACGAGCTTGGTATTCCCGTTGAAGGGCCAAACAAGTTCATCATCATTGATTCGAATGTAGACATTACTATTGCGGACCCTCTTCCCAGCTCAGTGAACCCAGAAAACGAGTTTGACCTATCCAATACGTTGCCAGATCCAAAAAACCTCGGTGAATTCGTTGAGTACCAGCCGCGATGAGCTGCCGTAGAAGTACCCCGATTTTAGCTGTGCTGATGCTTGTGTTCTTGGCCGGCTGTCAAGGCGCGAGCCCACCAGTGATGGGTAACCAATCATTAGCATTGAGTAGGGCTGAAATCTCTGAGTTGGAGCGCAATGCCAACGAGCGTAACTGCGAAGCAGCGCAGGAACTGGCCAATTACTACGGGTTCGTCCGGGGTGATCAGGGCAAGGAGATCTACTGGCTTCGGATTGGTGCAGATGCTGGGGACGTTTCCTGTCAAACAAATCTCGCGATGTTGCTGCGAACCAAACGCGAACCCGCGACTGACGAGGATGCATTCCAGTATTTGAGGATGGCTGCCGACCCAGGAGGCGCAGATGCACAACATATGCTCGCTGAGGCGTATGAAGATGGCCGAGGAACTTTGGCTGAGTCCTAGCCGTCGAGATATTGTCGGAAGAGAGATTCGATATGCCTAAGGATGGCCGTCGTGCTCGCGGTGTCGCCCGACAATATTTGACTGGCGCAGCAATCGGAGTTGCGTTTTCTGATGCTCTGGGCTTCGGAAACGTAAGAAGGGAGGTTTGATATTTCTGACTGGAGGCTTGCAACTAACAACTCAGCTGTAAGAACGGTTATGAGTTGTTTCCGGCCTGAAAAGCTAAGACGATCGTTTCAAACCAGAGTTATCGATTCTCTCAGTTGATCGACGGTCAACGTCAGACCGAGCGCCTCCAGGTCAAGTAGCAGAGCCTCGGGAGTTTTTTCAGGCCTGTTTAGTCGCTGTCGCATTGTCCGAATGGCTGAAACTGACAGCGAAGAATTGAGATCAATAGTATCGGCGATAAATTCGTCCGCCGATTTCACCTCGATGTTGTATCGCCCCAGAACTGTACCTGGAAAGTCTTTCAGGTTGTCGGTAACGATGATGTCGGCTCGGCACTTGATCGCTGCGGCAATGACATGTCGATCTCTTTCATCGGGCAGTTTCCCGATATCGTGCGAAATTCCATCATAGTCAACGACGTTGGCGTCATCAAAAGCTGTGGTCATCATTGTTCTTGCGCGCCTGGCTCTTTCTTCTGGATCGATACAGCCTTTGTCAGTCAGGTATCTGACGGTGGCAATCTCTGTCTCATCAAGTATCCGCTCAGACCAGCGGACCCGAAACAGTTCAGCCTCGGCGAGTGACAATATGAGATTGCGCTTTAAAGGGCTGAACAAGACGCAAGCATCGACCACCGCTGTGAATCGATTTGCGAACATGTATCAAATATAGTCCGCGTCGAGTTGCGCAAGTTCGTCAAGTGCTTTGGCTCTCTTGCTGTCCCGAGCGCTCTTGTACTCAAAAAGATCATTCGCTCGGACACGCCGGTGACGCCCGACCAGCTCAAATGGCATCTCGCCTTTCTCAAGGAGTCCGACAAAATACGGTCGCGAAACATTCAACAGGTCAGCGGCTTGTTGCGTCGTCAGTCTTTGTGTCACGGGCACGAGTGTTACAGCGTCTCCCTTGCCTATGTGCCGGAGTAGCTCAATCAAGAGTTCCGAAAGCGCAGGGGTGAGAAATACTTCAGTCGGTTTGCCGGCCGGATCAACGATCTTCAATCGGCTGTTGTCCGCTGGACTGGCGTGCGCCGCGAGAATTTTTCGCAAATGGTTGGCGGCCTCTCGTTCACTTGCCGAAGGCAGTCGGTCTCCTATTTTTTCCGCGTAGCTGGCTGAAATAGTCATTTGGCTTCCTCCGTAAGCGGCCGATCATACGAAATAAACGAAATAGGTGCAATATTCGAAACGCAGCGGGCGCACGCCGATTGTCACGAAAAGTAAAATAACAACAACTTGCGGAGGTCCCCGGCCGTCGTTGAGGGTGCGGCTGAATATCCACGTACCGTAGCGACGGCCGGACGACCTGTCTAAACACCAACCCCGATAATGCGGCCGGCCCAGCGCCAGTGCCGCACCTGGAAGCCAGCGATACCGTTGGGAACTTCACCGGGATCGCATTTCTTCCACCAGCCACGATCTGTCGGAAGGTGCCTGGTTTGGGCAAAACTGCCGGGCCAGTCTCCACTGAATCAGGCTGCCTGCCCGGTCTGCACTGCCCACAACGCCGCGTAGATCCCGTTCATCGCAAGCAGTTCCGTGTGCCGGCCGCTTTCTGCAATGCGGCCTTTGTCCATCACGTAGATGCAGTCAGCGCGAACGATGGTAGAGAGTCGATGTGCTATTACGATTGTCGTTCGGGAATGGGATATGCGTTGCAGGGAGCGTTGAATAGCCGCTTCCGTATCGTTATCCACCGCTGAGGTTGCCTCGTCGAGTATCAGTACCGGTGGGTTTTTCAGTAACGCGCGAGCGATCGACAGGCGCTGACGCTGGCCGCCGGATAGTTTTTGCCCGCGTTCACCGACCACCGTGTCATAGCCTTGTGGGAGCCGGTCGATGAACTCCGTGGCTTCCGCTGATTCGGCCGCTGCGCGGACCGCCTCAAAAGTCGCGTCCGGGCTGCCGTAAGCGATGTTCTCGCGAATCGTGCCCTGAAACAGAAAGACATCCTGGCTTACAAAGCCCACCCGTCGCCGCAAACTGTCCAGGCTGACCGAGTCTATGCGTTGGCCATCGATCAGTATTTCGCCCGAAGCCGCTGTGTAAAAGCGCAGTAGCAATTTTATCAGTGTGCTCTTGCCCGAGCCGGTCTGGCCGACAAAGGCGACGGTATTGCCGGCGTCTATGGTCAGGTTGATGTCGTGCAGAACCGGAGCGTCGTCACCGTAAGCGAAATCAACCTTGCGAAACTCTATGCGGCCGTCGACCTTATCCAGCGCGTTGGCCCCTGCCGTATTGCGTATCGATACCGGTGTCTCGATGAGATCGAGAATGCGCCGCGATGAGGCCATTGCCCGTTCATAAAGGTCGACTGTTTCAGCGAGGTTGGTCAGCGGCCACAGCAGGCGTTGGGTCAGGAAGACCAGTACACCGTAGGCGCCGACGTGCAATGTGCCGTTCAGCGTCATCCAGCCGCCCAGCAGGAACGTGGCGACAAAACCGGCCAGGATCGCCATGCGTATGACGGGAATGAACGCGGAACTGATCGCGATCGCCTTACGATTGGCTTCGAGGTAGGCGTTGCTGTCCTGCCGGATGCGCTCCGCCTCAAAGTCTTCTGTGGCGAAACTCTTGATTGTCGTAATGCCAGAGACGTTGGCTGACAGCCGCGCCCCGAGACTGCCCACGCGCTCGCGAACCTCGGCGTACAACGGTTGCGCACGGCGCTGAAAATAGAATGCGCCGACCACGATCAACGGTATGGGCGTGAATGCGATCAAGGCGATCTGCGGCGAGACACTGAAAAATACCGCGCCGACCGCGAGGACGGTTGTGGCTACCTGAATCAGGTTGTTCGCACCGCCGTCCAGGAAACGTTCAAGCTGGTTGACGTCGTCGTTGAGTATCGTCACCAGGTTGCCGGTGCTGCGGTCCTCGAAGTAGGTGAGGTCGAGTCGCTGCACATGCTCGTAGGCATCGACCCGCATCGCGTGTTGCAGATCCTGCGCGAGATTGCGCCACAGAATCAGGTACAGATACTCGAACAGCGACTCAAACACCCAGACCACCAGCGTCAGGCCGCCGAGCAGCGCGAGTTGCCACTTTGGGTCGGCGATACCGAGTTCAGCGACGAACGAGGCCTTTTGTCGCACCACAACGTCGATCGCGATACCGATGAGTATCTCCGGCATCACGTCGAACAGCTTGTTCATCACGGAACAGATGGACGCCAGCACGATCCGGCGACGGAACCCTCGCGCATAGCGCATCAGGCGGAGCAGGGCAGCGAACGACGTTTGTGCGGCGGTGGTCACGAGCGTGGAATCCAGGCATAACAGCTTGAGTTGCCGCGCAGTATAGAGGAGCGCCGTGATCGTGCCGAACCTTTCTCTCCTTCAGTCAGAGAATTCAGCGCTCAGGTGCGCTGAATTCGCCAGCTGAATAGCTGCCATCGCCTGCCTGAGACAGGCGCGATAACTGCTTCTGTTCCTGCGCGGCTCTCGCTGAACTGTTTACTGCTTGCGACGTGCGTCGCGACGGGCCGTGACAATCTCCCTGGCTTCGTCGCGATTCATTACCTGCTCAATACTGTTCACGCGACACGATTGCGGCCCGAAGGAACGATCTTCAAATACCACGCGGCCGAAGCCGTCGTTGCAAATGCGGTTCACTGAGTCGACGACCTTGATGGAATGGGCGTCGCGCAATCCAGGGCAATGCCCGTCGACGGTGAACAGGTAGTGGTCCTTAACGCTGGCTGTCACCAGCAGTTCGCGATCACTCAACGAGCTGAAGCCGTTGATGCTATGGACGTTGATGCAGGTCCTGTCTGCGCCGTCTGCCATCGACGGGTTACTGCTCTGGTTCGCACAGGCGGCTGCCAACAGCAGCAGCGCAGTGGCGCCACAGAATCGATAAAATTTTGCCTTCATGGTTTTCTCCTTTGCCCAATACCGCGGGACAGTGTTGGCAATAGTCAGCGCAAATCTGTCTACCGCTTGGACAATGCAACGGCCATTACTGTTCCAGTGTGAAGCCGGTATTCCGAAAAAGACGTCGACTTCTTATTAGCGCTGCGGGTGGCAATTCCGGGTTGTCGCGCGCTCCGGCAAGCAACGATTGGTCGCGCTGGTGATGCGATTGGACTGCTTTTGTCGCTGTCGTAAGTATGGAAAGGGCCGTTGCGCACGGATTCGGCGTGTGGCGTGAATTTACGGCTGCGAGGCGCCGCCCGTGACAGGCCGCCACAATTGACCACAATCCGGTCCGGGAATGTGCAGATTTCCCGCTTACAACAGACGCATGGCAAAGCACAGGAGAACGCCGGATGCGCATGGAAACTGAAAACTGGAAGCAATGGCGCGAATTCTTCGCGGCACGCAGTGAACGCCGCCTGCCGGGACTGGATGATCCGCAGGATTACTCGGCGCTGCCAAAATCGCTGGCGAGGTCGCTGGCCGTCTTTCAGCTCGGTGAATCCGGCGGTGGGTCGATCGTTCAGCAGGCAGCCGGCAGCACGATACCGGCCGCCGGGCCCGATTACGCGAGCGCCATGCGCCTGTTCGTTGCCGAAGAACATCGGCACGCCGCGATTTTGGCGATCTGTGTGCGCAATCTTGGCGGTACGCTCATTCACCAGCACTGGACTGCAAGACTGTTCGTGCGTGCGCGCCGGCTGCTGGGGCTGCGGCTGAAAGTGATGGTTCTGCTCGCAGCCGAGGTGGTCGGGATCTGCTACTACCACCTGTTGGCTACGCGCTTGCCCGCGGGACGGTTGCGTTCACTGCTGGCTCAAGTCGTTAACGACGAGCGCTCCCACCTGCACTTTCACTGCAGCTTTCTGCGCAGCCAGGTCACCACGGGCTGGCGTCGCCGGGTATTCGTCGCTACCTGGCGGGCCGCAATGTTTGTTGCCGCGGGTATCGTGTTACTGGATCACCGTCATGCACTGCGCGATATGGGCTTGTCCCCGTCTACCGTATGGCGTCGCTGGACCGCTTACAGCCGGCTCGCCGAGCGCCTGGTATGCCGGACGCCGGTACCGGTCGATGCCGACCTTGCCCTGTTGCGCGAGCCCGATGTCCCGCGACGTGTATTGCACGAGGTGTCGGCCAGTACGGTCTGATTCATTGTATTCAGTGCAATCGCGAATTCCGTCAAAGATTGTGTCAAGGCTTGTTAAGCCGGTGAGTCACCATTAATGGCGCGAGCTTCCCTGCCAGCCACTCTGGCCTGATATGCCTTGTGGAAGTATCTGCGGCTTGTTCCTGAGTCCGGAATCCCGCTAATGTGCAGCCTGCGGAATCGGCGCTACGCCGGTCCGGCAGCAATACTGATCGGCACTGGCGGTGTGGTCGCAGACTCTGCGATCACGGCATTATGGTTTTCGGGGATCGTGGATTGACTCTATGAGCAACAAGCAGAACACGGGTATAGCTGCGCGCGCCGTCAAGGCGTTGGCCGCGATTGAAGCGAATGAACTGAAAGCAACGCTGATTTCGACGTTGTTTGTCTTCATCCTGATGGCGTCTTACTACATCCTGCGGCCGGTACGCGATGCGATGGCCAGTGACTGGACTGACACGGAAGTCAGCTTCCTGTGGAACATAAACTTCTTCGTCAGCGCAGCTATCGTTGCGATCTATGGCTACGCAATCTCGAGAGTGCGGTTGCGCCACGTTGTACCGGCGATGTACGCGTTTTTCGCCGCCACCTTCATTGCGTTCTACCTCGGCGTGGCCTCCGTATCGGACTGGGTGCTGGTCGACAAGGCGTTCTATCTGTGGGTCAGTGTGTTCGCCCTGTTTCACGTTTCCGTGTTCTGGACCTTCATGGCCGATACCTTTAACAAGGGCCAGGCCAAACGCGTGTTCGGCATCATCGGCGCGGGCGCCAGTGCAGGTGCGCTTGTGGGGCCGGCGATTCCTGCGTTGTTTGCCGATAATCTCGGCACCGACAACCTGATGCTGGTTGCATCGGTGAGCCTGTTGCTGGTTATTCCGCTGGTCTTTTACCTCTACCACCTGAAGGCCGCGGAGCTCGGTAATGTCGATCTTGTCGCCGATACCAAAAGCGCCGTGATGGGCGGCAACTGGTGGCACGGTTTTCAGGCCTTCGTCAGCAATCCTTATTTGCTTGGCATTGGTGCGTTCATTCTGCTTTACGTGTTTATCGGCTCGTTTGTCTACTTCGAACAGAAGAACCTGCTGGCTGATTTCTCGCGTGAAGAACGTACCCAGATTCTGGCGAGCATCGACTGGATCGTGAATCTCATGACGTTCGGTCTGGCATTTTTTGTCACGGGCCGGATCGTCAACAAGCTCGGTATGCCGACTGCACTGGCGTTGATGCCGGTGTTAATTTGTATCGGCATGTTGATTCTTGCGTTTGCGCCGATACTGACGGTATTGCTGGCGCTGCAGGTGTTTCGCCGCGGCGGCAACTACGGCTTGACCCGCCCGGCACGCGAGATGCTCTATACCCACGTCAGCAAAGAAGACCGTTTCAAAACCAAACCGGTGGTCGATATCGTCGTGTACCGGGGCGGTGATGCAATCAGCAGTTCGGTATTCGCATTTTTTACTGACGGTATTGGTCTGGGACTGGCAGCCGTAGCCCTCGTGGGCTCCGGAATTGCCGCCGCCTGGGCATGGGTTGGCGTACGCCTGGGCCGCTCGTTCGACGCAAACGAGGAACGTCCGACGAAAGAAGAGTCAGGGCCGGGTTAACGGCGGGCTGCAATGACGCGTATGTGCGATACTGCCGGCCCCTTTAATACCAGAGAGTTTCATGAGCGACCTGCCAAACTGCCCAAAATGTGCATCTGCTTACAGCTATCCGGATGGCGACAACCTGGTGTGTCCCGAGTGTGCGCACGAGTGGCGGCCGGGTGAGTCCGAGGACAATGCCGGCGCCGTCGTGCGGGATGCCAACGGCAACGAACTGGCGGATGGCGATACCGTTTCAGTCATCAAAGACCTGAAAGTCAAAGGCAGCTCCGCGGTCGTTAAAGTCGGCACCAAGGTCAAGAATATCCGGCTCGTTGACGGTGATCACGACATCGATTGCAAGATCAATGGTATCGGCGCGATGAAACTGAAATCAGAGTTCGTCAAAAAGGCTTGAATCGGCACATGCGCTGACCCGCTATCCTCAGCAACGTCGGTACGCCACAAGCTCAGGGCGCAGCGAGACTTGCGGTACCGTGTGGCGCGATGCGTATTTGTGCTGAGATCGCCGCCAGCCAGTTGCGGCGACGCTAATTCACTATTTGCAGCAGCCCGACCACGATCAGGTAAGCGGCTACGATGTAATTCAGCAGTTTCGGTGCGACCAGTATGGCGATGCCAGCGGCTATGGAAAGTACCGGCGCAAGTTCAATGTGCAGAGTCATGGTGTTGTCCTGTCGGTTGCTGTGGCAGTCACGCAGACCACCAAAGGTACTACGAATGAATCGCCTGGTGCAGAGCTGTCGGAGTGTCTGCTCCTGACGTGGCTTGTAAAGCCATGGGCCCGACCCTACCATCGACTGCGCAGCAAGGCGCTTCGATGATCACTGCTGCCCACGTATCGCCATCGGGATCACTCATCGTGCCGCTCCCTTACTTCAGCTTGCTGAGCGTTTTATGTTGTTCGTTGCTGTTGCCCGGCGTGGCGGTCGCTGCGCAGGACAGCACAGCGCTGAACGGTACCGTTGCTCGAATCGAGGCGGCCGACTGGAATCTGGAGTCGTTGCAGTTCGGCATTGAGATAGACGACGATGGTTTGCGCGGAGTGGTTCGTATTGGCCGCCTGGAACTGCTGGCGGCCGAGCAGGTGCTGACGGATACGTCCATAGTCTGCCGGACGATATCGTTTGTTGCCGATCGCATTGATTGTGCCGATGCACAGATCAATGCCGACTTTCCCGCTATTGGTCGTCAGACCATCACCGGTGATCTGCAGTACGAACGCAATAGCCAGGCCGTACGCTTTGAGCTGCACGATTTGATGCTGGCAAACGGCAAGATGTCC
Organism: Woeseia oceani; assembly: GCF_001677435.1. GTDB lineage: Bacteria > Pseudomonadota > Gammaproteobacteria > Steroidobacterales > Woeseiaceae > Woeseia > Woeseia oceani. Next base: position 3,763,086 of record NZ_CP016268.1, on the reverse strand, counting down.
CTGCAAGGGCATGCAGTCCAGCACGGGTTCCAGCTGTTGTTCGATTCCACCGAATTGCAGATCGACGCGTTGCTTACCTTGCTGAATCCGTTTACCGACGCAATCGCTGGCCTCAGCGCCACGGGCAGTGCCCGCCTCAGTGGCAGTTTGCACAGCGGCGACCGCGATGAATACGTCGTTGCCCTCAAAGCGGCGCTCAACGATGCCGCCATGTCCAATGACGTTGGCACGCTCGTCACGGACGCATTGCACGGCGATCTGAGCATCACGGCGCGGCAGCAATCTGGCCGTTATGAGTTCGATCTGGACCTGCAGGCCGATCGCGGTGAGGTTTATGTTGAGCCTGTGTACGCCAATCTGAACGAGCATGCGCTGACTGTTCGCGTGCGCGATGCGGTGACCGCTGACTTCGTACAGTTTCAACTGGCGAATTTCTCCGTGCAGCAGGGTTCGGTGCTCGACGTTGGCGGCACTGTGCAGGTGTCGCTCGGCCAGGACGAGCAGCCGACGACGGTCAGCGGCCGAATCGTCCTCGGGGATTCGTCGGTCGATACCCTGTACAGCAGCGGCCTGCAGATATTAGCCGCCGGAACCCTGTTCGCCGATCTGGAAACGGCCGGGCGTGTTTCCGGCCGGTTCGACATTGCCGATAATTTTCCGCTTTCCGCACACCTGGAATTCACGGATGTTTTGCTGGATGACACGCGCCGCCGTTTCGCTGTCCACGCGTTGAACGGGGTCGTTAACTGGCCGGGCACCGAGGGTGCAGCGGGCACTGTGCCGGCTAGCCGCTTGAGCTGGGACAGTGCCAGTGCCTACGGAATTGCACTTGAGGGCGCTGAAGTTGCCATGCTGCTCGGCGGCAATGATGTCGAACTGCTGGCGCCTTTGCGTATCCCCACCATGGGCGGTGCGCTGCTGATCAATCGCCTGATCATGCGTGACTACGGCACGGAACAGGCGAGCGGATTGCTCGATGCCGCGCTCGAACCTGTGCAGCTGGGTCAACTCACCGGTGCGTTCGGCTGGCCCGCATTTTCCGGTTCTTTGTCCGGAAAACTGCCGTTGCTGCAGTACGAAGGTAACGCGATGACGGTTGGCGGCAGCCTGACGGCGAACGCGTTCGGCGGCGAGATTGCCATGTCCGGTCTGCGCCTGGAACAACCGTTTGGCCGCGTACCGCGGTTACGCGGTGATCTGACAATGCGTAACCTCGACCTGGAACAGCTCACTGATACCTTCTCCTTCGGTCTCATTCAGGGGCGGTTAAGCGCGGATGTGACAGGCTTGGAGATGGTGGCCTGGCAACCGGTCGCGATGGATATGCACCTGTACACGCCGCCGGCTGACAAGTCGAAGCACCGCATCAGCCAGCGCGCCGTGGAAAACCTGACCAGCGTGGGCGGCGGCGGAGCAGGGGCGGTATTGTCGAGCGGATTGTTAAAGTTTTTTGAAGTGTTCGCGTATGACCGGATCGGCTTGCGTTGTGTCTTGCGGGCGGGTAGTTGCACGATGAGCGGTGCAGGCCCGGCTGGCGACAGTGCATTAGGCAGTGGCTACTACATCGTCAAGGGCAGCGGCATACCGCGGATCGATGTTGTAGGCTACCGTCGCGACGTAAGCTGGGAACGACTGGTGCGCCAACTCGGTCAGATCAGCAGTAGCGGGTCGGCCGTTGTAAACTAACGCGTGCCGGTCGATGGCCTGGCACGGTAAATCGAATGGATTTGCGTAAACATCCCCAGTGGAGATGAATCGAATGAACAAGCTAACCCTGAGCGTGGCCGGCGTGCTCGTTGTCCTGGTCGCGGCATGCGTGACAATTAACGTCTATTTTCCGGAGGCTGCAGCAGAACAGGCGGCGGACCGGATTATCGACAAGGTGCGTGGTGAAACGCCCGAGGGTGGCGCATCGCTGCAACGCGAGAATGCTGATGAGGTGCCGGTGATGCTTGCGCTGGCGCAGGGTTATGTCGGATTTTTTATTGCGGATGCCAATGCACAGAGTGGCGTGGACTTCGACAAGCCGTCGGCGGAGAAGCAGGCTTTGGAGGCCGCGCTGGCGCAACGATTCTCTGCATTGCGACCCTACTACGATTCCGGCGCAATCGGACTCACGGATGACGGGCTGATCGAGATCAGAGATCGTGGTCTGGTACCACTGAAGGACCGTAATACGGTCGTGCAACTGGTGGCCGCGCAGAACAACGATTGGAACGCACTCTATGCGGAAATTGCGCGCGTTAACGGCCACCCTGAATGGCAGGATGAAATTCGCCGCACGTTCGCGAAACGCTGGATCGCCAAAGCGGAGAAAGGCTGGTACTACCGGGAAGGCGGTACCTGGAAGCAGCGCTAGAGGTGTTGGGTGCAGGTTGGAGGTCGTTATTCAACCTGCACCAGTCAGCCGGCAAAGTGCACAATGCCGATCAAGGCTGCATAGCGTGCTGCTTTGCCAATCGCTACCAGCGTCAGGAACAGCCAAAAGTTAACCCGCATCAAGCCGGCAACAAACGTTAGCGCGTCACCACCAATTGGCGCCCAGGCCAGCAACAGGGACCACACGCCGTAACGCTGAAACCAGCGTTGTGCGCGACCAAGGCGTTCCTCCCGAAACGGAAACCAGCGGTGTTCGCGAAACCGCAGCAAGTACACCGCGAGTGCCCAGTTCACAGCCGAACCCAAAGTATTGCCGACAGACGCTGTTAGCCACAGAAGCAACGGGTCATGACCTTGCAGAAGCAGGCCGGTGAACAGCACCTCGGAATACGCTGGCAATATGGTCGCCGCGAGTAAGGCCGTCAGAAACAAGCCACCGTAGATGATCACGCGTGCCGGTCCCGTGCCGCCCGATAGTCAGCCGCTGCCGCCAGCAGGGCGCGAAACAGTCGTCGTTGTCGTGCAGAGTAAATCAGGAACTCCGGGTGCCATTGCACACCGTGCAGAAACGGGTGATTCGCACGCTCAACGGCTTGCACGATGTCATCGAGATCTCGTCCGCTGATGGTCAGGCTATTGCCAACCCGGTCGATGCTCTGGTTGTGCAGGCTGTTGATGCGGATGTCACCCGCGCCGAGTATCCGCGCCAGTCTGGAACCACCGTCCAGGCAGAGGGTTTTCAGTGGCAGGATAAAGCGACGCCTGGAAGTCTTGCGGCGGCGTTTTCGCAGGTCCTGAAACAGGCTGCCGCCCATGCGCACGTTGAGCAGTTGGGCGCCGCGGCAGATCCCAAGCAACGGTGTTTCATCGCGCAACGCGGAGTCGATAATGGCGGCCTCGAAACGGTCGCGTTCCGGATCGTAGTTGCCCACGACTTCCGCTTCTGCTTTGTACAAGGTCGGTTCGACATCGTGACCGCCGCTGATGATCACACCATCGAGCGCAGAGGTATCGACAGGACTGCCGGGGCGCAGTTGCACCGCCCGGCCGCCGGCGAGCCAGACGCCGAGGTGTATGCACAGGCGTGGTCCGACCGCACCGCGTCGTGGCCCGGTGATGCCGATGAGCGGGCGGCTCATGTGCCGCTGCTGACCCCGGGCATTGCAGCGACTTCGTCGGCCCAGTTGTCGAACAAGCGGCTGAGCGGTTTATCCAGCCACGCGGCGTACGCGCTGCACAAATTGTTGAGCCGGTCACGGTCAGCGGCCAGGCTTTCGACGACCAGCCAGTCACCCCATGCCAGATGAATGCCCCAGTCTTTGCGGTGGATTTCGCAGTTGGGCAGTCGGTAGTGCAGGGTTGGGCGCGGTTTGACGCGCGGGTCGTCGACGACAGCGCGCAAGCGCTTTTCGTCGAGGTGCATGAACAACGGCAACATGTCGAGTGCCCGGTTACGGCTTGGGTTGTCGCTGAGGTAATCATCGATCAGCTGTGCTTGATCGGGCCAGTATTCGGGATCAACTACCTTGCGAACATAGCTTTCCGGAAACGCAGCGCTGAACCCGGTCAGACGACGGGTCAGGTCGACTTTGCTACGCGCAGCAAGCCAGTCGTAAAGACAAAAGAAGGCCTTCAGGTAGCCACTGATCGTGGCTGCCTCAAGGTCAGGCAATTCCGGATTGAACTGCATACCGAAGGCATAGGTAACGCCAGCGCCAGAACCCTTTGCTCCCGCCGATCGCAAACGAGCAATCAGCGCCTGTATGTCTGCCAGCCGTTGTATTGGCAGTGGCGGGCTGACAATCTCGACCGGCACGATTGCTTCGGCGCCCGCACGCAGCACGCCTTCGGCCACTTCGTTGAGCACTGCCAGCATTTCGACATCGGCCGGTTGTTCACGGCCCAGTTCCTTCAGGTACGCGTAGTCCAGTTCGACGCCCCATTCGCCGGCATCGTCGCCGGTGATGAAATGTTCGTAGGGCGTGTCTTCGCGAACTTTGCCGTTGAGGTGGGATGCGACCATCCGGCTGACCTCGCTGACACTGAGGCCGATCATCTCAAGTTCAACGCCGATCCGGCGCGGCTTGCCGCTGGCGGTATGCATTGCCGCCGGCAGCGGCACGGACCAGGCGTTGAAATCCATCGGCATGTCTACTTCCATCACAAAGATTGACCCTAACAAATGGTGGAACTGACCGCGAACACGGCACTGGCGTGCTCTTGCGGCGGCCGGCCAGCTGTTACCGGCTATTGCCCGGTTCGGCATTCACCTGTTGCAAATTACGGCTCCAGGACAGCGGGACCGTACTCAGGCATTTTTTAACCAGCCGCATCCGGCGCACGAGTTTTGTGTAATGATTGCGACCTATGAGTAATCCGCAAAATTACAACACGCATATGAACAGCGTTAGCCGCTGGTTTCGGCGTCACCTCGAGAACCCCCAGGTCGTCACGCTGACGCTGGCGTTGCTGAGTCTTGGTTTGTCAATTTACCTGTTCGGTAACATGCTTGCACCGGTACTGGCGGCCATCGTGATTGCCTACCTGTTGCAGGGTCTGGTTGCCCGCCTGGAACGGTTGGGTGCCCCGCATTTTCCCAGTGTACTACTGGTGTTCGTTGGCTTTATATCGTTTGTTGCCATGATGCTGTTCGGCTTGTTACCGCCTTTGATTCGGCAGGTATCACGACTCGTTGCTCAGGTGCCGCAGATTCTTGAGCGTGCGCAGGGGCTGTTACTGCGGCTGCCAAAGGAATACCCCAACTTTCTATCCGAGGCACAGATTCAGGAATTCATTGCTGGTCTTGGGTCCGAATTCATTCGCCTTGGGCAACCGGTGCTGTCGTATTCGATGACATCGCTTGTTGCCTTGATCACGGTCATTGTCTACGTCGTGTTGGTGCCTCTGTTGGTATTTTTCATGATACGTGACAAGAACCGCATACTCAGCTGGCTGGCGGAGTTTTTGCCGAGCGAACGTCAGCTTGCCGGTATCGTCTGGCAGGAAGTGGATGCGCAGATCGGCAACTACGTGCGCGGCAAATTCTGGGAGATCATCCTGGTAGGCTCGGTAACCTTTGCCGTTTTTTCCATGCTGGGTTTGCAGTTTGCCCTGTTGCTCAGCGTACTCACCGGACTATCAGTACTGATCCCCTATGTCGGCGCCGCCGCCGTTACAGTGCCGGTCGGCTTGGTCGCGTTGTCGCAATGGGGGCTAACCGCCGATTTTTATTACGTGATACTCGCCTACGGAATTATCCAGGCGTTGGACGGCAATCTGCTTGCACCTTTGTTGTTCAGCGAGGTCGTGAACCTGCATCCGGTGGCGATCATCGTGTCGATACTGTTCTTCGGCGGTATCTGGGGGTTCTGGGGCGTGTTTTTCGCCATACCTCTGGCTACCCTTATTCAGGCCGTACTCCGGGCCTGGCCGGGTGCGCCATTGCCGCCCGCCCCGGAAACTCCGGCGGCGTAGCACCGCAGGGACGGCTGAATGCTGCGCTGCTTTGCGGCTTCAGTCGTTTTTGTTTGCGCGAGCGTGTTCAGCGGACGGCGTATCGTCCTGTGCGCGGTTCTCTGACCGGGCTTCGTCGCTGGCACTGGCGGTGGGAATAGCAAAGTCTGAATTACGCATTACCGCATACGCGCTCGTTAGTGCGACCAGCAGTACAACGCTGTAGAGAATGTTTTTCTTCACGACGTTACCTTGACGCGGATTAAAGTTGGGCGGGTACTGACTAACTGTAGCGTAGCTAATGCGATGCAGGTATGCCGTGTCAAACCCGCCGCTTTGAACGCTGGGTCAGAATGACGGCGATTTCTGACGGTGTTTCTTGCGCGAAAATTTGCGTTCACTCCGTGCAATTTCTGACGATGTCTGCTGTTGTCATTGTCAGGCAACAGGATATCGCGGCAGAAATTCTTGCGACTGGCGGTGATCATGGTCGCGTACTACTATTACCGATTGCCCGGCGATTTTGAAATGTCGCCAGGCAGCGACAAATTCGCTGTACATTCCGGTTTTTTCGGTCCACATACGGCGGAAGTTGTGTCGAAAGAGCGGACCGTGGTCCGCATCGCCGCCTCAAATTTGCGCAAATCTGCCGCCCGGATTCAGCTTGCGTCGCAAGACGATCGCGTTTCTAGGCAACCTGCCCGGCAGCGTGGCCCGATGCCCAGGCCCACTGAAAATTGAACCCGCCCAGGTGCCCGGTGACGTCGACTACTTCACCGATGCAATACAAACCACGCTGCTGTTTTGCTTCCATCGTCTTGGACGACAATTCGTCGGTATCGATACCGCCGAGCGTGACTTCCGCGGTCCGGTAACCCTCGGTGGCTGCCGGTCGCAATAGCCATTGCTGGAGCCGGTTCGCCAGTGCGTCGAGATAGCGGTGACTGAGTTCGGCCAGCGGCGAGTCAATGGCGTCAGGCCAGAGCACCGCCTGTAATTCCAGCACCAACGCCCGCGGCAACGTGCCGGACAGAACCGTTCGCAGCACAGCCTTCGGTTGGGCGGCCTTCGCCTTCATGAGAAACTCTGCGGCGTCCATGGCCGGCAACAGGTTGCATTCAATACTCTGGCCTGGCGACCAGTAACTGGAAATCTGCAACGTGGCGGGTCCACTGAGGCCTCGGTGAGTGAACAGGATGCTTTCTTCGAAGTGGTTGTCAGCGACTGATAGCGCCGCGGGCGTACTCACTCCAGAGAGCCGGCTCAGCATGTCTTGTGTCGTTCCGGCAAAGGTAAAAGGAACCAACCCTGGACGGGTCTCGAGCAATGCCAGCCCGAACTGTTTGGCAAGCTGGTAGCCGAAACCGGATGCACCCATTTTCGGAATAGAGAGTCCACCCGTCGCGATGACCAGCGATTCCGAGTGAAATCGCCCGTGGGCACAGTTCACCTCGTAGTGGCCGGCGTAATCAACGGCGCTGATCGCGCTGTTCGTCAGGATTTCAACACCCGCGCGCTCGCACTCAGCAAGCAACATTCCGACTATTTGTTTCGAAGAGTCGTCGCAAAACAGTTGGCCCAGTGTTTTCTCGTGCCATGCGATGCTGTGCTTTTCGACCAGCGCAATAAAGTCCCACTGGCTGTATCGACTGAGTGCTGAAATGCAGAAGTTCGGGTTTGCAGAAAGGTAGCGCGACGGTTCGCAGTACAGATTGGTGAAATTGCAGCGGCCGCCGCCGGACATCAGTATTTTTTTGCCGACCCGGTTGGAGCCCTCCAGCACCAGTACGCGCCGCCCTCGCTGACCGGCGGTAATTGCGCACATTAGTCCGGCGGCGCCTCCACCGAGCACGATTACATCGTATTTTTCTGCTGCCATAAGACCGAAACGTTATAAGGGCCACCTGGCCAGGACTGCAATACTGCCAGCGTTGGAATTCCGGGTGCAGCTGCAACGGGCGACTTTACGCGATATGCAGCTCAACATCTCGCGCTGCACCGCTGCCAGCGAACAATTCGAGGCGCCAAGTAAACGACCGTCATTCCGGTGACATCGAAGGCGGGCAAACTCGGCCACTGGCGCCGGCTTTTGTTCAGTAAGTGAGTGTCAATTGATGGCGCCTGCGTGGCCAATCCGCGAGTGCCCGAAATATTCCTGGCAATGTTGTCAAATTCAGCGGCACTCGTTCGACTACGCAATACAAAGTGTCTTGCAGTACGGCAAAGGCTGCCGGCTGTCCACCGTTCAAAAGAGTCAATAACCAGTGAGCAAGCGTTTTGTCCGAGCGAACCGCCCAGGGGCATACCAGGCCGTCCTGGCGTTACCGGGTTTAGCCGTTCGCGGTCTTGCGGTGCCGTGCCGGGATGTCCCGGTGGACGAGACCGCTAATGTAAATGTCGACGTAGGCCTCGGCGGATTTCTCGAGGTTGGTGGATTCCGGGTGGATGAGCCAGTTGTAAATCAAACCCTCGATATAGCAGAACAGACCGCTGATGGCCGTCAGGACGTCAGTGGATCGTGGCAATTGCCCGGCCTGTATAGCTGCCTCAAAAAGCTCAGTGACGTTGTGCGCGCATTCTGTGCGTGCTTTCCGCAGGCGAGACTTCATAACGGCTGCATCGTCAACGTTTTCACACTTGTGCAGCAGTATGTCCCAAACCTGCTTGGTGTTCGGATCTGCAACAGCGCGTTGCAGGCAATCAACGGCCTGACGACGAATGCTTTCCAGTGGGTCCTTGCCGGGCGTGCAGTTCCCGCAACCCCAGGACACATCAACCGGCATTTCAGTTCGATGCCAGAGCGCTTCAACGAGGTCGGTCTTGTTCTTGAAATGCCAGTAGACAGCGCCGCGTGTAACGCCGGCACAAGCAGCAATGTCGGCGAGCGAGGTCTTGGTCACCCCCTTTTCGCAAAACACTTTGCCAGCCGCTTCGAGCAGGTTGTCACGCGTTTCCAAGGCTTCTTGTTTGGTCTTTCTGGCCACTTACGGTCCTCAGGTTTTCGTTTTCCGGGCTGCGGTGTTGCCAATAGTACATTAATGTTTACAAACATACATGAATGTATGTATATTTCCGCGCCCTCGAAGAATAACTTACTGCCGGTGCCACCCGTTGGAGTCCCAATGCAACCTAATACGCTGTTTTTATTATTGTTTTCCTTGATTGCTCTGATTCAGCTCGGGTGCTCCGGTAATGCTCAGGAAATGGCCGCTTACCCACCACCGGCGGTGTCTGTCGTCAGTGTGCAGCCACACAGCGTCCCCGTCGAACGTGAATACGTCGGCCGCACGATGGGGTCGCGCGAAGTCGAAGTGCATGCCCGGGTGACCGGCATCGTGGAACAGCGCTTGTACCAGGAAGGTGCTGCCGTACGTGCCGGCGACCCCTTGTTTCGCCTGGACCGATTGCCTTTTGAAGCGCGCGCGGCAGCCGCGGAAGCCGATCTGGCGCGTGCGCGGGCCGAACACGCACGGGCGGCGCGGGAACATGCGCGGCTGAAACCGTTGGTTGCAGCGAATGCTGTCAGCGCCAAAGAACTCGACGACGCCAGTTCCGACGAGGCGCTGGCGGCAGCGACCGTCATGCAGGCCGAAGCTGCCCTGCGGGATGCCCGTATTCAGCTGGGCTACACCGACGTCCGTTCGCCAATCGACGGCATCACCGGGCTCGCCGAAAAGTTCGAAGGCGCTTTGGTAACGGCTGGCACCGACAGCCGCCTGACAACCCTGGTGCAGCTCGACCCTATCGACATTCACTTCTCAATATCCGAGAACGAATGGCTGCAACAACAAACAGAGCTCGCCAGTGGCGCCATGGAGAACCCGGACGACGACAAACTCGAAGTGCGTATCGTGCTCGCGGACGGCTCGGAGTTTGATCGCGTCGGTCGCATCAATTTCACGGCCGCCCGGATCGATGACGCGACCGGCACCTACAACGTACGGGCGCGATTCGACAATTCGGATCAGCGCCTGAAGGCCGGTCAGTTTGTGCGTGTCCGGGTGACCGGCGCCGAACGCCCCAACGCGATAGCCGTCCCGCAGAAAGCCGTCCTGGACGGCCCGCAGGGCAAGTTTGTTTTCGTGCTCGGGGAAAATGAACAGCAACAAGCTATCGCCGAAATTCGCCCGGTCACCGTTGGTGATTGGCTGACCGAAGATGGCAGCCAGATGTGGCTCATCACCTCCGGCTTGCAAGCGGGCGAACGGGTCATCGTCGACAATTTCGTCAAGCTCGCGCCGGGTGCCGCGGTGACCGTCATCGATACCTCCATGCCAGCCGTCGCTGACGCGCACTGAGGATTGCCTAATGATGTCTCGCTTCTTTATCGATCGCCCCATCTTCGCGACGGTGATCTCGGCTTTTATCGTTATCGCCGGTCTGGCCTCGATACGCCAATTGCCCGTTGCGCAGTACCCGGAAATTGCCCCTCCCGTGGTCATGGTGCGCGCGGTCTATCCGGGCGCTTCTGCCGAAGTCATTGAGAAAACCGTCGCCGCGCCGCTGGAAAATCAGATCAATGGCGTCGAGCGCATGCTCTACATGAACTCAACCTCCACCTCGAACGGTGTGGTTGAGATTTACGTGACCTTCGACATTGGCGCCGACGCCGACAAAGCCGAGCTTGATGTCAATAACCGCGTGAAGCAGGCCGAAGCCCGCTTGCCGGAGGAGGTTCGTCGCCAGGGTGTAACCGTCCAAAAGAGTTCTTCGTCGTTTTTGCAGGTGATCGCCTTCCGTTCTACTGACGGCGCGTTGGACGATTTATACATCAGCAATTACGTCACGATGAATGTCCTCGACCGCCTGAAACGCACGCCGGGCACGACCGGGGTCCAAATATTCGGTGCCAAAGACTACGCCATGCGTATCTGGCTGAAGCCGGATCGCCTGACTCGCCTGAACCTTACACCCGATGATGTTGCCGGCGCGGTGCGAGAACAGAACGCACAGTTCGCACCCGGCAAAGTCGGTCAACCGCCTTCACCCACCGGTCAGGACCTGGTCTACACGATCACCAGCAAAGGGCGTTTGAGCGACGTAGCGGAGTTCGAAAATATCGTCCTGCGCACCGAAGCGGACGGCTCCATCCTGCGCCTGAAAGACGTTGCCGACGTTACCCTGGGATCACGCGATTACGAATTCATCGGCAGGGTCAACGGCCAGTCGGCCACGCTGGTCGGTATATTCCTGCAGCCCGGGACCAACGCATTGGCGGTTGCCGATGAGGTATCCGAGGTGGTTGCCGAACTCTCAAAGGATTTTCCGCAGGGCTTGGAAGCCAGTGTTGTGTACAACACCACCCGGTTCGTCGAGGTATCCATCCGGGAAGTTGCGAAGACGCTCGTTGAGGCGATGATCCTGGTATTTCTGGTGGTCTACCTGTTCCTGCAGAACTGGCGAGCTACCCTGATTCCGTCGGTCGCCGTTCCGGTTTCCCTGATCGGTACATTTGCCGGCTTGCAAATGCTGGGCTTCTCAATCAATACACTGACCTTGTTCGGCATGGTGCTGGCCATTGGCATTGTGGTCGACGATGCCATCGTCGTTCTGGAGAATGTCGAACGCATCATGCACGAGCAAAAGAAATCCGCCTACGACGCCGCTATCCAGGCCATGCAGGAGGTGACCGGTCCGGTTATAGCCATTGTCCTGGTCCTGATTGCCGTGTTCGTCCCCATTGCGTTTCTGGGTGGGCTTGCAGGCGAGTTGTACCGCCAATTTGCTATCGCAATTTCATTCTCGGTGGCCATTTCCGGAATTGTCGCACTGACCCTGACGCCGGCGCTGTGTGTCGCTTTGTTGCAAGGCACACAGCCGCAGCCTGGACGATTTTTCCGCTGGTTCAATCGCCAGTTCGCCCGTCTGACCCGACGTTACACAGCCGGTGTGGCGTGGATGATGAAAAGAGCCGCAGTCGGGCTGTTGTTGTTCGGCGGCATGGTATTGATTACCGCAGGACTCTGGAAGGCAACTCCGGGTTCCCTGGTGCCGGACGAAGATCAGGGCTTTTACATCGCGGCCGTCATGTTGCCGGATGGTGCCACGCTGGAACGCACTGACGCGGTTGTCCAGGAAGTCATCGATCAGGTGCTGTCCAACCCTGCGAACAAAACCGCCGTGGCCTTTACCGGCTTCGACATGCTGGGCGGTGGTTTCCGCAACAGTGCGGCCACCATATTCGTCACGCAGGTCGATTGGGACGAACGCGAAACCACGGCGGCCGAACTGGTCAATGAGCTGTACATGAAGACCGGCCATATCCGGGATGGACTGGTGCTGGCCTTTAATCCACCACCCATATTCGGCCTCGGCGCTGCGGGCGGCTTCGAGCTGTATATCCAGAATCGTGGCGACAGTGATCCCGCCGGTTTAAGTGCCGTCACGCAGCAATTCGTGCAACAAGCCAACATGGACCCCTTGTTGATGAACGTCGCAACCTTGTGGCGGGCCAACGCACCGCAGATCGACGTAGCGATAGACCGCGAGAAAGCGAAGGTGCTGGGAGTACCGATCGATTCATTGTTCAACACCTTGTCCGGCACAATGGGGACGTACTACGTCAATGACTTCAACAAGTACGGTCGTACCTGGCAGGTGTTGATGTCAGCCCATCCCGATTATCGGCAGCGCCCGGGTGATATTGGCAATGTGTATGTGCGCTCGGCCAGCGGTCAGCAGATTCCCTTGTCGTCGCTCGCGACCATCAACTATTCGTCAGGACCGGACACCCAGGATCGATTCAACAATCTGCCCGCGGCAAAAGTGTTCGGTAGCGGTATGCCGGGCGTCAGTTCCGGGCAGGCAATTGAACGGGTAGAGCAGATACTCGGGGAGATCCTTCCGGCCGGCTACACCTTTGAGTGGTACGGCGCGTCGTATCAGGAAAAGCAATCGAGCGGTGCCGGCAGCATTGCGCTGCTGCTGGCGGCCGTCATGGTCTTCCTGATTCTTGCGGCACAGTATGAGCGCTGGACCTTGCCTTTCTCTGTGCTGATGGCGCTGCCGTTCGGTACGTTCGGCGCGTTGGTCGCCGTGTGGTTACGCGGCATGACTAACGATGTCTATTTTCAAATAGGTCTCGTTACCCTGTTGGGTCTGGCCGCGAAGAACGCAATCCTGATCGTTGAATTTGCCATGTTGAAGAAGCAGGAAGGCTTGTCCGGTTATGACGCCGCTCTGGAAGCGGCCCGGTTGCGGTTTCGACCCATACTGATGACCTCAATGGCCTTTATACTGGGTGTTGTCCCGCTGGCGTTTTCCAGTGGCGCGGGTGCCGCCGCGCGCAAATCAGTGGGTACCGGTGTCATGGGCGGCATGTTGGCGGCGACGTTCCTGGCGATCTTTTTTGTGCCGTTGTTCTTCCGCCTGATCAGCAAGCAGCGCAAGCCAAAGGTCGCGCCGGAACTGCCGGCGAAGCTGGGGGTGGCTCATGATTAAGTTCATCGCTCTGCTGCCATTGTTTGTGCTGAGTGGGTGTGCGGTAGGTCCGGATTACCAGCAACCTGTCAGCCAACTACCCGACGACTGGCAACAACCGGTTGCTGATACCGGCTACCTCGATACCTGGTGGGGGCAGTTCGGCGATGCAGAGCTTACGGCCTATATCGAAGAAAGCCTGGCGCACAATAACGACCTGAAAGTGGCGATTGCGAACGCGGATATCGCCGCGGCCGCCTTGCGGCAGAGCCGTTCGGCTCTTTACCCCGGCGTGAACCTTGCCCTGGATGCGACGCGCAACAAGAACAGTGGCAATGCATCATTCCCGCTGCCGACCTCGCCCGATACAGAGTTCCGTGGTGGCCTCGAAGTGGTCAACTATGAATTCGATATCTGGGGCAGGATTCGACGCGCGAATGAAGCTGCGATGGCTGATCTTGCGGCGGATACAGCGGTCATGCACGGCGTACGCTCGTCACTGGCAGCCAGTGTTGCGCAAGTCTATTTCCAGGCGCTGGCACTGGACCGGCAACTGGCGTTGCTGACCCGGTTGCACGAGACGCGTACGGACAACGAACAATTGCAGAAGCTGCGTTTGGACAGCGGCCTGATTTCGCCGTATGACTATGAGCAGGCGCGCAGCGAGACCGCCGCTGTCGCGGCACAGTTACCCGTCTTGCGCGAAAGCCGGCGTCAGGCACTGACTGCCCTGGCGGTGCTGCGCGGGGTGACGCCGGAGGCTATGTTTGCCGGCTGGGTATCACCGCAGGACCTTTCCGCTTTCGCTCTGCCCGAGGCACCGCCTGTACCGATGGACTTGCCGTCGGACATGCTGGCGCGACGTCCCGATGTCATTGCCGCCGAGCAGCGTTTGATTGCTGCCAATGCTCGCATCGGCGTCGCCAAGGCCGGCTATTTTCCGCGGTTGTCAGTCGGTGGCTTTTTTGGCGGCTTGTCGACCAGCTTCGATACGCTGGATGCCGAGGGTTCGCGCAGTTGGAATGCGGCCGTTGCGACCTCCATGCCACTGACCCGCTTGCGCGAGATCGGGGCACAGGTCGACAGTGCCACAGCCGCAACCGAGGCTGCGGCGGCCAGCTATGCCGGTACGGTACAGCTCGCTTTCCAGGAGACTCTGAACGCACTGGGCCTGGTCGCATCGACTGCCGAGGTGCGCGCGGCGCAGCAGGACAGGGTAGCGGCATTGGAAAATGCCTACAGAATATCGACTGCCCGCTACGATGTCGGGCGCATCGGTTATCTCGAGTTGCTGGATGTCGAACGGCAATTACGCCAGGTTGAACAGGAACAGGTCGAAGCACAGCTCGCCCAGTTGCAGGCAACGGTGGATCTGTATCGCGCCTTGGGCGGCGGTTGGTAGGGACGGAAATTACCGCTGAAATGGCCCTGCCTAATCGAGCAGGTGATGCTCGATCGCGAAGCGCGTTACCTCCACATCGGATTTCAGGTCCAGTTTTGCCAGTATGCGTCGCCGGTAGGTGGCGACGGTATTGATACTGAGATCCAGCTGCTCGGCAATGTTGCGTGTTCCGCTGCCCGATGCGATAAGTCGCAGCACCTGAAACTCGCGACGGGATAGCTGCGAGTGCGGTTCTGCGGGAATCTTGTGGTTGCCAGTTATCTCCGCCGCAAGCGCCGGGCTTAGGTATTTGTTGCCCGCCATGACTTGCCGGACTGCATCGACAATCTCGTCAGCGGCGCTCTCTTTGGAGACGAAGCCAGAGGCTCCCTCGTCCAGCAAGCGCATGGCGTAATTGCGCTCCGGCAACATACTCAGCATCAGGACCGGCAGGCCCGGCCGGGTATTTCGCAATTTCTGCAGTGCTTCGATGCCGCTTGTGCCAGGCATATTCACGTCCAGTATCACAATGTCTGTGGCGTGTGTCATTGCGTATTCAATGGCGGTCGGTGCATCGCTGGCCGCTGCAACAACAGTCATATCGGGTTCCGAGTCAAACACTTTGACGAGACCTTCGCGTATCAGTGCATGGTCGTCGGCGATCAGTATTCTGATCATACATCGCCGCCGCTGGTCATCGTGTGGCCAGCCAGAGGAACACTGACCGATACTCGCGTGCCGCGTTCGCCGTTGTTACCGATTTCAAAGCTGCCGCCAGCCATGGCGGCTCGCTCGCGCATACCGAGTATGCCAATGGACCGGATACCGTCCACGATTCCGGCATCCATGCCACAGCCATTGTCACAAATGCTCAATTCAACTTGACCGTTATCTGTTCGTAGCTGAATGTCGATTCGATCCGCGCCAGCATGACGCGCTGTGTTGGTCATTGCCTCTTGTGCAATCCGGTACAGCGTTGAACGAGTTCTGGCATCGAATTCGGGTTGCTGCTGCGGGTAACCGAACGAGCAACGTATTCCGGTGCGTTTCTCGAACTCTTTTATGTGCCATTCAAGAGCGGGAAGCAGGCCAACTTCGTCCAGCCCGTCCGGTCGTAGCTGTCGTGCGATTCGACGGACAGAGTCTATGGTCTTGTCGGTCAACTGTTCCATGGACTTCAGCGCACGCGACAGCTTCCTGCGGCTCGGCAGCGGCTTGCGTTCGTTCACAGCAGCGCGTTCGAGCAAGGCGATATCAATTTTTAATGCTGTGAGCATTTGCCCAAGTTCATCGTGTATCTCACGTGAGATCGTGGCCCGCTCGTCGTCGCGGATATCTTCCAGGCGCATGGTGAGAGTGCGCAGACTGGCTTCGGAACGGCGCACCCGGTCCAAAGTCTCGTGCAGTTCTGTCACGTCAAGACACGCACCGGATACGCCCACAGCATTGCCATCCGCGTCGCGCACAACGTCGTTGTACATCTGCACTGTACGGACGGTGTGATCCGCGCGGCGAATCCGGCAGCGCACAATACGCGACGCACCGTCGGTGATTACTGCCCGAATAGTCGCCTCGGCCATGCCGCGATCCCTTTTCTCGACAGCGCGCAACAGATCGTCGAGGCATTGAACGGGTTCCGCCGGACCTATACCCGCGATTCGTCGCAGGCCTGTGGAAACAATCAGCCGGTCATCATGGACTTGCCAGTTCCAGCTGCCCATGCTGGCCATTTTCTCGGCCCGGGTCAGCATCTTGTCGTGCAGTTTCAGGTTGCGTTCGGCGGCACGTATTCGGGTTACATCCCGGCCGACGGCCAATACCAATCCCTCTTCTACCCACGGCGAGGCATTCCAGCGGATATCCTTGATTTCCCCATTGGCCGCAAGGCAATGCAGGTCGAACAGGACCAGCGAATCGCCTTTCAACATCGCGGCGCGGCCGAGTTCCCCGGCATCCCGGTCTTCTGGCGCGACCAGATCGGGCAATGATTTTTGAGTCATCTGTTCCGGCGTGTAGCCCAGAATTTTTTCGCATGCCGGATTTGCCCGGACTATGCGCCCGTCGGCGCGAGCAACCAGCAACATGTCAATGGACAGGTTGAAGAAGTTATCGCGCTGGTACTCGGCTTCGCGTTGTGCGCTGCGACTTTGCAGAAAGGCGACAATTTGTGAAACCTTGTTGTCCGCTCCTTTGACCGCCGACAGGCTGGCCAGTACCCATTGATGGCCTTCGTTGGTTTTGCAGCGAAACTCGAGCTCGCAACCGGGCAGTTGGCCCGTGCTTATTCTGCGCAAGGCGCTATCGACGTCCGCCCAGTCTGCCGGATCGACAAACTGTTCAATGGCCAGTCCGCTGGCAGCTTTCAAGCTTGTTCCCGTCATGCTGGAGAACGCCGGATTTACCTCGGTTAATCTCGCATTCGTATCGAGGATGATTGAGGCCACGCTGGCACCCTCGAACATTGATCGAAAGCGCTCTTCGCTGTCCCGCAAAGTTGTGCTGGCGAGGTGCAGGTCGGCGGTGCGTTCTTCGATACGCCGTTCCAGCGATTCATTCAACGCCTGCAGTCCTGTTCGGGCCTCACGTTCCCTGCTGATGTCGCGGTATGCGACAACGGCATGGATGTCAGCGCCGGCACCAAACGCCGATACCTGGACATTGAACCAGCGCAAGCCATCCGGGCCAGCACAGGGGTAATCCAGGGTGACTTGCAGGTGGCGGTCACCGCCCGCAATTTGCCGCAGCGCATTCAAGACATGCTGAGCTTCGTCGATGCCTGCTGCGAGAGCGCTTTCGCACACTTGTAGATAGTTGACCCCCGGAGCATTGCCACTGATCAGCGTCAGATTCTCGTTCTTTGTCGCGCTCGCGAAACCGGACCAGGCACGGTTCACGTAAATGATCTCGCCGTGCTTGTCGATGATGGCGATGTGGTCGTTAAGGCAGTCGATAGTCGCGCGCATGAAGGTTTGCGACAGTTGCCGCGCTGCATCCGCTTTTTTTGCCTCCAGAACTGAATGACGAAGTTCGATCTGGGTGATGACCTGGCGCGCCAGTGCCTGCAACGAGGCTTGCTGTTGCGCTGCCATTTTGCGGGGCTTCTGATCGACCACGCACAGGCAGCCGAGTTTGTGTCCGTCTTGAGTGATCAGGGGCGCGCCGGCGTAGTAGCGGATGTGCGGTGGGCCAGTGACCAGCGGATTTTCCGCGAAGCGGGTGTCCGCGCGCGTATCGCAGACCTCCATGACTCCATCGGACTCAATGGCATGTGTGCAGAATGAGATATCTCGCGAAATTTCGCTGAGTTCGAAATTGACCCGACTCTTGAACCACTGCCGGTCGGTGTCCGTCAGGCTGATCATGGCCGTGGGCATGTGGCACAGCTCAGTTGCAAGCCGAACGATGTCTTCGAAGTTCTGCTCTGGCGCTGTGTCGAGCAACGCGTAACGGTGCAGTGCGCTGATGCGTTCTGTTTCGTCTCGTACCGCCGATTTCCTGTCAGTCGGCATTCGTGCTCCGTCCACTGATGATTTGCAGGGACCAGGTAAAGGCCGTGCCTGCAACCATATTAGGGCTTTTCTTGCCAATTAGACACTGCGAGCGCCGCAGAATAGTTATCACGCGGCACAACGGCCGGCAACTGCCGGAAATGAACAGTCGATACAGCGCGACGAGCCGGTACCATTACGGCTACCAACGGGTAGCGCAGCCATCGAGGTCAATGGTCGCAAATGAAACTAAGAATACGCGGTAATTCGGTGCGCCTGCGGCTTACGCGCAGCGAAGTCGAGGCGTTCGGCAAGACCGGGAGCGTCGTGGAACAGACTCACTTTGCCGCCGGCGGCGTTATGGAATACGGACTCGAAGCCGTTGCAGACCTTGCTGCCTGCACGGCGACCTTCGACGGCAGGGCAATTCGGGTGCTGGCGCCGAAGCCGGCCGTGGAACGCTGGGTCAACTCGGACGACGTTGCCGTCGCTACATCGGCGGCCGGTACACAGGATGGGCATGCGCTGACAGTGCTGATCGAAAAAGACTTTGCGTGCCTGACCGAACGTCCGGGTGAGGATGACAGCGATGCGTATCCGCACCCGCATCCGGATGAGTGCTAGCAGCAACGGTATTGTTGCGACTGCCGCTTAACTACCCGCCGGACGCGCAAAAAGCAGAGGCCCTCGCGGGGCCCCTGCCAATTGCGCAAGTGCGCAAATATAGCGGCATCAGCGATTATTGATTGCTGACCACGAGTTTGTTATCAACCCGCGCTACGTCACCCGTATTCTTCGCGAGTGCTTCAGCGAGATCCCGTTCTTCACTGGACTCAACCGTACCGCTCAGGGTCACGACATCGTCTTTGGTATCAACATTGATGCTGAGACCTTTGGTGTTGCTGTTC
This sequence comes from Woeseia oceani, assembly GCF_001677435.1. GTDB lineage: Bacteria > Pseudomonadota > Gammaproteobacteria > Steroidobacterales > Woeseiaceae > Woeseia > Woeseia oceani. The sequence goes on along the minus strand of NZ_CP016268.1, from coordinate 3,744,058 downwards.
GCCATCAAGCGGGTCTTGACGGTTGCTGTAATCGTCGCATCACCGACTGTTTGCATGAAGCTGTTGGCGGTCTTCTTCGCCTTGCCGGTCATTTTTTCCATTGAGTTTTCGCCTCTGACGGTAAGCTCGTTGTTGACTGACGCTACGCCATCGACGTTCTGCGCGATTTCCCCGGCGAGGTCGCGGTCGATATCGGACTCAACTTCACCTTCCAGCAAGACTACGCCGTTCTCCACCTTGGTATCGATGCTGAACGGGTTCAGGTGCCGGTTCAGTGTGAACGCGGTTTCGATGCGGCCATCCAGCCAGGCATCCTTCATCGCGCCCTGGTAACCGTCCTCCTTGTCATCCGCGGCATAACTGTTGCCGGCGAGGGCGACGCCCAGTATCAAACCCGGTATCAGCAGTTTTCGTGTGCTCTTGGTAGTTGATGTACGCATGAGTATCTCCTTGTCACTGAATTAAACCGCGAACCGTCCGGATTGTTTGCCATGTGGCAAACGCCGGCGTTTAGCGTGTGCTCGGTATACTCAAAGCAGATTCCGTGCCAGTTGCGGGGAAACGCCGGCAAGTGCCTGAATTGCCGTGTTTCCGGGCGGTTGCTGGTGACATTGCTCGAATACCGCCGCGGCATTTGCTTGCAAAAATTACAAGCGTCATTCCAAACACTGCAATCGCGGAACTGTTTCTTATCGGCGACAGCCTGTGGTATTCATGCCGAGCAGCGACAGAGGCCGGGTTGTTGGCGAAAAAAACAACGATTGAATAACAAGCCCGAACTCCGCCGGTATAAATACCCATGGCGCTGATCGGTCGCGGCGACTGCCATTACTGACTACAGAGACAAAATGCGATGACATCACTGATAAAGCCTGATCAGGACTTCGCGATCTGGGCCGTCTTGTTCGGGATTGCAGCCTTCGGCTTTTTCAGCGAGCGTTTTGCGCTGGGCCGCAAATACTCCGGTGTAATGCTGTTGATCACGCTAGCGATCGTGCTGTCGAATCTGCGCATTATTCCCACAGCGGCGCCCGCATATGACGTTGTCTGGCAGTACCTCGTGCCAATCGCCATTCCGTTGCTATTGTTTCAAGCCGACCTCAAGAAAATATTCAGAGAGGCAGGCGCAACTCTTATTGCGTTCATGATCGGCAGCGCGGCTGTCGTTGCCGGAGTGATGGTTGCCGTCTCTCTGATCGATCTTGGCAGCGAAACGTCAAAACTCGCAGGAATTTTCACCGGCACCTACATTGGTGGCTCTCTGAACTTTGCTGCTGTGGCAGAAGCGACCCGGTTTGACGACGAGAGTGTTCTGACGGCGGCAGTTGCGGCAGACAACGTCATCACCAATTTGCACCTGCTGTTTATCGTTTTTTTGCCGGGCGTGGCGAAGTTCGCCAGCTACTACCCGAGCCGCAGAGCCGGATCCGAAATGGTCGGCAGTGTGCTCCTGCCCGAGAGCACGCACAGGGTTGCCGACCTGGACATTGCCGGCCTGCTCGCCGCACTGGCGCTGGCGTTCGCGATGGCCGCCGCCGGTGCCGGTTTTGCCGCGGCGCTCGGGCGCCCGGAGTACGCGATCCTGCTGACAACCTTACTGGCATTGCTGGCCGCCACCTTCGCACAACGGCTGGTGTCGCAGCTGTCCGGCTACACGGAAGCGGGCAATATTCTGATGTTTGTATTCCTGGCCACTATCGGCGCCAGCGCCGACATCTGGTTGTTGATCGAGATCGCGCCGATTCTGTTCCTGTTCGCCTGCATTGTTGTCGCCACCCATTTGCTGCTCATCTTGTCGCTTGGTCGCTTACTGAACATAGGCCTTGCGGAAATCTGCATTGCCTCGGCAGTGTGTATCGGCGGTCCCGCATCGGCGCCGGCCATTGCTTCCGCCAAAGGCTGGAACGACCTGGTACTGCCTGGCGTGCTCGCCGGTTCCTTCGGCTATGCCTCCGGCAGTTTTATTGGCGTTGCGGTGTTCGAGTGGTTAAGCCGCTAGGGCTATCGCACGGCGTTACAACTCGTTACGAATTCACCGGTCGGGCAATCGTATACTGCTGGTCAACCTTTTCCCGGGACCGCCGTCAGTGACAGCTTCCGACGTAATCATCGTATGGTTCAGGCAAGACCTGAGGCTCGCCGACAATCCGGCGTTGGCCGCTGCAGCCGCTACCGGTGCGCAAGTACTGCCTTTGTATATCCTCGATGACGATAATGCCGGTGAGTGGGCACTGGGTGCTGCGAGTCGTTGGTGGTTGCACCAGAGCTTGACCTCGCTCGACAAGTCCCTGCATGGCAAGTTGTCCGTTCTGGCCGGCGATGCGCACGAAATTCTGCTGCGCACCGTATCGGAAACCGGTGCTGCAGCGGTGTACTGGAATCGTTGTTACGAGCCCTGGCGCATTGATCATGACCGGCGTATCCGCAAGTCATTGCAGGCTCAGGGTGTTGCGGTCCGCAGTTACAACGGCTCACTGTTGTACGAACCGACGACCGTGCATAAACGCGACGGCTCACCCTACAAGGTTTTTACGCCCTACTACCGAAACGGTTGCCTGGAGAATGCGCCGAAACCTCGCCCGCTGGTGGACCAGCCTGCGGGAGTTGCTTTTCTGGCATTGCCCAGTTCCAGCCGGATAGAAGACCTGCGACTGCTGCCGGCGCAGCGATGGTATGAACGCATGGCGACAAACTGGACTCCTGGCGAATCAGGCGCCGCACAAAGGCTGGACGCGTTTCTTGCTGACGGCATCAGTCATTACTCAAAGGGTCGCGACCGACCGGACCAGCGCTTCGTTTCGCGCTTGTCGCCGCACCTGCATTTTGGCGAGCTGTCGCCGCATCAAGTCAGGCAGCGGATATTGCAGTCGGTTGCGGACGATGAGCCCGACGAGAACAGAGAGCATTTTCTCCGCGAGCTGGGCTGGCGTGAGTTTTCAACTTACCTGTTGTATCACTGGCCGGAAATGACCCGCAGCAACCTGCAACGCAAGTTCAATCGCTTCCCGTGGCGAGAGGATTCGTCAGAGTTGCAGAAATGGCAGACCGGCCAGACCGGCATTCCCATTGTCGATGCGGGAATGCGCGAATTGTGGCAAACGGGGTTCATGCACAACCGGGTGCGGATGATCACGGCATCATTCCTGGTCAAAAACCTGTTGTTGCACTGGCATCACGGTGAAGATTGGTTCTGGGACACTTTGGTGGATGCCGACCTTGCGAACAACAGTGCTGGCTGGCAGTGGGTCGCGGGCAGTGGTGCTGATGCGGCACCTTACTTTCGGATTTTCAATCCGGTGACACAGGCTCGCCGCTTTGATCCTGACGGGGACTATGTCCGCGAGTTCGTGCCCGAATTGCAGCCGCTGCCCGACAAGTACCTGCACGCTCCCTGGGAAGCACCGGCGGCTGTTTTGCAGGAAGCCGGAATCCGCCTGGGTCGAGACTACCCGCAGCCGCTTGTCGACCTGAAGGAAAGCAGAGCGCGCGCGCTGGCGGCTTTTCGCTCCATGACGCCTGCCGATCTGTAATAACAGTAGTAACGGACGGTTAGTGGAACAGGGGTGCGTTCTTTGCGGGTATGCACAAACCGGTAGTTCTTGTTATAGACTCCGCGTGTACCGGCAAAAAAACAATGCCCGCAACGGGCAAACGCCGGTGGTGGTCACGAGCCACCTGTCCGAACTGTAAGTGGGGTGTTCGGAAAAGACCGGGGGGTCACTATGTTGGAAGAATCAGCAAGACCGGCGAACGTCCGTACTCGCATTTTGCAGGCAGCGTACAAGCTGTTCTCCGAGAGTGGCGTGGGTGCAGTGGGTGTGGACGCCATCGTTTGCGAATCAGGCTGTGCGAAGTCCAGCCTGTACAACAATTTTGAGTCAAAAGAAGATCTGGCGATCGCGTTCCTGAAAGAGCGTGAAGCCCTCTGGACCAGGAACTGGCTGGAAGCCAATATACGTCGCAATGCGGCGACGTCGGAAGATCGTCTGATAGCGATGTTCGACGTACTGGATACGTGGTTTCGTTCCGCGTCTTTCGAAGGTTGCTCGTTTATCAACGTCATGCTGGAGTCGCCGAAGGGCAGTGCGGTGCGTCAGGCGGCCACAAATCATCTTGCCAATGCCCGACAAATGATTGCCGATCTGGCACGGCAGGCACGACTTGTTGATCCAGACAGCTTTTCTCAGGTCTGGCACATGTTGATCAAAGGCTCGATTGTTTCCGCCGGCGAAGGCAACAGCTCTGCGGCCGTTGACGCGCGCCGCGCAGCAACGATGTTGCTTAACGGCTGGGCACGCAGCGCCTGACGCGCGCAGTTCGGCTCATGCAGTATCGCGACTGACGATGCCGTCGATCGCGTTGTACGCCGAAAGAATGGCACCTTCCTGCCAGCCTTGCAGCATGCTCAGGTGCTCGCCCGCCAGAAACAGCCTGTCGTCCCCGTTCAGCAGTACACCGGGGTTCGATATGCCCCACGCACCGCGTTGAAACGGTACCTTGTTCCAGGCGACGCTGATGCCGCGTGCCGCTTCGCCAGCCAGCTCCGGATGCACGGCGCTGCCCTGGGCCAGCACGGTATCGATCCGTTGCTGCGGCGTCAGTGCGCTGAACTGACTGCCGGCGGCGCCGCCGAACATGTAAGCGCCGATCAGTACGCCGCTCTCGGAGCCCATATTGTTATTCGGGTACCAGAGCTGGGTAATGTCCTGCGTGGTCCACGAAATGCCACCGTAAATATTGTGGTCCTGCTCCCAAAAGCGGCGCGACTGGAACGCGAGTTTTGCCGCTGGCGTGTAGACGAAGTTGCTGATCGCAGAGCTGTGAGCCGCCGAAAAGTCGTGCGGAATGTCGCGCAATACCGTCGCCGGGATGGTGCAAACGCAATAGTCCGATTCCAGCGTTCGACTGCTGCCACCTGCATCGCGATACACAACACGTGCACCGTTCGCAGTCTTGCGTATCTGATCAACCGTGGCCTGGTAGACGATACTTTGTTGTACCTGCGCTTCGAAGGCCAGCGCGATACGGTCCATACCGCCAACCGGCTGCAACAGGCTCGCCTGTTGCTCAAGCCCATCGGGAAAGCTGGTTCGCAATTGCCAGAAGGTGTCTTGCACTAGGTCCTGCAATGGCAATGGCGCGAGTAGCTGGCCACGGTCCCGGCTGCCTGTGTTCTCCTGGCCCGGAAAGCCGGCCCTGCTGCTGCCATTGTAGGTGTCGCCCGCTGACAGGTCGCCGAACTCACGCAACATGGCCAGCACATTGGCCCGGTCCGTTGTCGACAGTTGCTGGTCCAGTGCATTTTGGTTGATGGCGGTCGCCAGCAACTCGGCAATGTGTCCGCGCGAATCGGTGATCACCCGACGGGCGACTTGTGGCTGACCATTGAATGCAGCGGGAGAGTGCAGAAGCGCTGCGCGGTTGTCATTGATGAACGGTTCGAGCGCCACGCCAAACTCGCGGCAGTACCCCAGCAGGAACTCGTGGTGGTGAGGAATGCGCGCGGGCCCCGCGTTGAAGTACAACTCCGGCGCAACATCAAACTGGCATTGCTGGGTGGAGTCGGTTTCTACCGCGAGGTCACCGCCACGTATTGTGCGGTTGCGCCCCCCGGCACGTGCGGTTCCTTCGAGTATCGTGCAGCTGTAACCGAGCCGCGTCATCTCCAGCGCGGTGGTCATGCCGGCGATGCCGGCACCCAGTATCACAACCGACGTACCAACCCCGATATTCGGCGGCCAGTCTCCGGGACGCGGACCGCGAATGCCGCTGCCCGGGGTGGCGGGTGGCGTGGAGGGGGTTGCGGCGCTCGATGCCGATGATGAACCACAGCCGGCCATGCCGCTGATGCCCATGGCTGCCATAACCCGCAGCATCGCGGAACCACCGACAGTACGGCCTATGCCGGACAGGAAATCCCGCCGACTCAATCCTGCACGCGAGGCGTTCATGCAGCCATTGTGCGGCCGGCTGGGGGCGTGCGCAATTGGCGATTACTTAGAACTAAACCGCATAAGAGAGAGTTGGCTTGGTGGCGTACTCGCGGCCCGATTTATTCGTTGTCGAGAAAGCGTTTCGTAATCGGCTCGTAAGCATCGATGCGTCGGTCGCGCAGAAACGGCCAGCCGTGACGTGTGACCGCCATTTCGTCGAGATCTATCTCGGTAATGAGAACAAGTTCTTTATCGACCGGAGCGCGCGCAATGATGCGGCCATCCGGTGCAACGATGAAACTCTGACCCCAGAACTCGATACCGCCGTCACTCGCCGGATCGGGTTCGAAGCCGAATCGATTGACTGCAACGACGAAACAGCCATTTGCTATGGCGTGTGATCGCTGAATGGTTTCCCACGCTTCATGTTGCTCCTTGCCGACCTCTCCCTTTTCTTCAGGGTGCCAGCCGATAGCGGTGGGATAGAAGAGAATCTCGGCGCCTTTCAAAGCCGTTAAGCGCGCGGCCTCCGGATACCATTGATCCCAGCAAATCAAAACACCCAGTTCGGCTTTGGCCGACGCAAATGTCTTGAAGCCCAGATCGCCTGGGGTGAAATAAAATTTCTCGTAGTAACGCGGGTCATCCGGAATATGCATTTTTCGGTACTTGCCCACGTAACCACGATCACGATCCAGGACCGCGGTTGTATTGTGGTACAGGCCGGTTGCGCGCTTTTCGAACAGGCTGGCGATGATTGTTACGTCGAATTCGCGGGCGATGTCCGCAAACGAATCGGTGACCGGCCCCGGTATCTCGTGAGCCAATCCGAAAAAATCAGCGTCCTCTGTCTGGCAGAAATAACGCGAGCGAAAAAGCTCGGGCAAACATATGACGTCAGCGCCGTCCGTTGCTGCTTTGCGGGTAAGGGCCAGTGCCCGGTTGGTATTATCGTCAACGTCGTCGCTCATCGACATTTGCACGATGCCGAGTTTCAGTTTGCGGGATTGCGTGCCGCTCATGACTTCGTCACCTCGTTCGTTCGACGGGTATCGTAGTAAGTCTCTTGTTGAAAGCAGGCGAGATACTGCTCGAGTATCTGCATGCCACGTTTTGGTCGGATCTCGCCGGCTTCAATTTTGGCCTTGATCAGTTCGTTCATTCGCCGTTGCAAGTCATTGGGGAAATACTGTACCTGTGCCAGCATGTCCTGAATCTTGATGCCCGGGATGGTCTTCTCGATCCAGAAATTGCCCTCTTCTTCCTGATCGGCATACACGTGCACTTCTCCAACGCGGCCGAACAGGTTGTGAGCATCGCCCATAATGTCCTGATAAGCGCCCATCAGGAAAAAGCCGAGATAGTAGGGCTCGCCGGGTTTCAACGAGTGCAGTTCCAGAAAGGATTTGTCTTCATTGGACGATACGTACTCGGACACCTTGCCATCAGAATCACAGGTCAGATCGACCAGCAGTGCGCGGCGCGTTGGTTTCTCCGCGAGGCGTTGCAACGGCATGATCGGGAAGGCCTGACCGATTGCCCAGTGATCGAGTACCGACTGGAATACCGAGAAGTCGCACAAATACTGATCGACCAGTTTTTCTTCGAGTTCGATGAACTCCGGTGGGCGCGGATCTGGCGCGGCATAGCGCAGATGCTGCAACAGTAAGGAGCAGATGCTCCAGTACAGTCTCTCGACCAGAGCGTCCTGCTCGAGCGCCAGAAAACCGAGCCGGAACATCGTCGCAGCATCGCGGTGTGTCGCATCAATCGTGTGATAGGCCTCCAGCAACTCGCTGGCAAGCCATTCACCCGGTTTCGCGTTACGCAGTTCTTCGTGCAATGCTGCCAGGCGCTTTACGGTGTCATCGGCATCGTTGGCGGGCGAGAAATTGTCGGCGATCCGGTCTTTGGTATACGCACCCAGTGTCTCAACGACAAGCACCGAGTGATGCGCGGTGATGGCGCGGCCACTCTCGGATACCAGTATCGGGTGAGGCACGTCCCGCTGATCACAGACTTCTGCGACACTCGTGACGATCGCATTGGCGTATTCCTGCAGGCTGTAATGAATCGCGCCTTCTTCGTTGTCAACGGAGTAGTCCACGCCTAAGCCGCCGCCGACATCCAGATAGCGCACCGGCAAGCCGCGATTGACGAGTTCGGCGTAGATCTGGCTGATCTCTTTCGCTGCTTGCTTCAGTATCTGAACATTGGTGATCTGGCTGCCAAGATGAAAATGCAGCAGCACGAATGCGTCGCTGCGGCCGAGCTTTTTGAGTTGCTCAACTATTTCGATCAGTTCAGGTAGAGAGATGCCAAACTTCGAGCGGTAGCCACCGGAGTCAGCCCATTTGCCGGAGCCCGAGGTGCGCAAACGGATGCGTACACCGAATTGCGTTGCTGTATCGGCTGCTTCGGCCAGTTCCATGAGTTCTTCGAACTCGGCGAACTTTTCCATTACCGGGATGACGTTCTTGCCAAGCCGCTGGGCAGAGAGGATCAACGACAGCATCGTGCGGTCTTTGACGCCGTTGCAAATCAGTAATGTATTGTCGTCCTTGAGGTACGGCAGGGCGGCAATCAGTTCGGATTTGGAACCGCACTCCAGTCCGAGGTTGAACGGTTGGCCGGCATCGAATACTTCATCGACGACTTCCTGCAGTTGATTGACCTTGATCGGGTAGACACCGCGATAGCTGCCCTGATACTCGTTTTCTTCGATCGCGTCGCGAAACGCGTGATTGATACGTTGCACTCTTGCACGCAAGACGTCCTGAAAGCGCAGCAGAATGGGCAGGGTCATGCCTTGTTTGATCGCCTCGTCGACGACATCCATGATCATGAAGCGCAGGTCGCTGTCGTCCAGTGGCTGCACGGCAACCTGGCCGCTGTCATCGACCACAAAGAAGCCGTCGCTCCACGATTCAAGCCGATACAGTTCGGCCGCATCGTCCGCCTGCCAGTCTGCACTACTGTCGCTTGCCTGCACGTCTTGCTGGTCGTGACTCATCGAATGACCGCCTATTGGCCCAGTACGCAGGCAAAGATGAGTGGTGCCACAATGGTGGCGTCCGACTCAATAATGTAGTTCGGCGTATCGGCCGAGAGCTTGCCCCAGGTGATTTTCTCGTTTGGCACGGCGCCGGAGTAAGAACCGTAACTCGTGGTCGAGTCGCTGATCTGGCAAAAGTAGCCCCAGCGCGGAATGTCTTTCATTTGCAGGTCCTGCTCGAGCATCGGTACTACGCAAATAGGGAAATCGCCAGCAATACCGCCGCCGATCTGGAAGAATCCAACCGAGGATGTCTTGCAGATTTCTTTGTACCAGTCCGCCATCATCATCATGTATTCGATGCCGGTACGTACCGTATGCACATTGCTGATTTCGCCAGTGATGCAATGCGATGCAAATATGTTGCCGAGCGTTGAGTCTTCCCAGCCTGGAACGATAATCGGCAGATTGCGTTCGGCCGCAGCCAGCAACCAACTGTCTTTGGGATCTATCTGGTAGTGCTTTTCCAGTTTGCCGGACAGAAGAATGCGGTAAAGAAACTCGTGCGGAAAGTACTGTTGACCGTTCTTGTCGGCGTCCATCCACTCTTCAAGAATCACGTCTTCGATGCGACGAATGGCTTCTTCTTCGGGGATGCAGGTGTCGGTGACGCGGTTCAGGTGCCGGGCCAGCAGTTCTTCTTCATCGTGCGCCGTCAGGTGCCGGTAGTGCGGTACCCGCACGTAGTGGTCGTGTGCGACCAGGTTGAAAACATCTTCTTCAAGGTTGGCGCCAGTGCAGCATATGCCTTGCACTTTGTCCTGCCGAATCATCTCCGCCAGTGACAGCCCGAGCTCAGCCGTGCTCATCGCGCCGGCCAGGGTCATGAACATGGCGCCACCGTTGTCGAGATGCCTGACGTAGCCGTCAGCGGCGTCGATCAGGGCCGCCGCATTGAAATGGCGGTAGTGGTGGTGGACAAAGTCGCGAATGGCAGTCACGGGAAATACCTCGTGCAGGGGGAGAAGAGCCGTGCCGGTCGGCGACGGGTCGGAAGTGCTGTAGCGTAAGGAATGCGAACACGCACCGCAAGCGATGCAGTGCCGCGCGCACTAACCGGGCGGTGCCGGTACCTGCTGGGTCAGGCAGTGAAACGTACCAAGGCCGAGCACCAGATCCGTGCAATCGATGGGAATAATTTTCCGATCGGGAAAGGCGTTTGACAGGATGCCGGCATTGACCGCGTCATTCGGATCATTGAACGAGGGCATGAGTACGACGCTGTTGCCGATGTAGAAATTGGCGTAACTGGCTGGCAGTCTGTCGCCCTTGTATTCAACGGCCTTCGGCATAGGCAGTTCGATCACTTGCAGTGGACGGCCATCGTGCAACTGCATCTTCGCCAATCGCTCGCGATTCTCGCCGAGTACCGTGTAGTTGTCGTCTGTCGGGTCCTGCTCAATAACCGTCACTACCGTATCGGCGCTGACGAAGCGCGTCAGGTCGTCAACGTGACCGTCGGTGTCATCGCCGACGATGCCATCGCCAAGCCACAGTATTTGTTGCACACCGAGGTGATCTTGCAGGGCCTGCTCGATGTCGGCCTGGGTCATGTTCGGATTGCGGTTGGGATGCAGCAGGCATTGTTCCGTCGTTAACAGAGTACCGGCACCATTCACGTCTATGGAGCCGCCTTCGAGCACCATGTCGACCGTGACGCAAGGCACGC